>NZ_JBHZCS010000042.1:8094-96625 GCF_042755705.1 Nocardia sp. NPDC059154 | reverse complement strand
GCGCCCCCCTGCGCGCCTAGCGCCTCAACTTGCGCACTGATTCAAGGAATGGTCACCGAGTTCTCCTGAATACCAACAGCTTTCGCTCGTTGGTACCGAAGGAGTCCACGCAATGACCCGTTCGAGAAGTTCCCTGAAAGTCAGCATCAAGTCGACGCCTGAGGGCGCGCCATTGGTGACCCTCCAGGAGGCCGCGAAGACGGTCAGCGTCACCGAGCGCACGGTTCGCAACTGGATCAGCAACGGTCTCCTGACCGGCTACCGATTCGGCCCGAAGATCATCCGCGTCGACCGCGAGGAGCTGCTCGCACTCGCTACCCCGGTCAACGGCCAGGGGGTGGCCTGATGTCGTACATATCGGTTTCGTCTCCCGGCTACGCCGTGGAGGGCACTGAGGTCCGGTACCAGGCCGCGCACACCGCGGACGCTGGTCTGGAGATACCCGCCTACGTGTACGTGTCGCTGAAGGGCACGTCGGGCTACATGGCGCTGCATATGGAGCACGCCCGCGCGTTGTTGGAGGCTCTGCCCGGTGTGCTTGCCGAACACGATGCGGCGCATGAGATTCCGGCAGTCGAGCCTGAGTGCGAGGCGGTGGCGTCATGAGCGGGTTGTGGAAGATCGATCGCACCGACATGGTGCAGGCGCTGTTTCCGCTGGAGGGCCCGCACACCGCGGAGTCAGTGGTCGCCGCGTCGATGGCGGTGGCCGAGTTGTGGCGGTATCTGGCGCACGCCACCCGCTACAGCATCGCGGGGGCGCTCACTGATCCGGCCGACGTATCGGTGATAGTCGCGAACTTCACCGTCGGCATGCGGTCGGCGGATCAGGTGCTGGGTCAACTGTCCTACTGGGCGCAGCGGCTCATCGAGAACCCCGCGCTGGCCGATGATCGCGACCGGGCGGACGTCGCCCGCGCGGTGGCCGCGACCGGAGAGATCGCGTCGTGGCTGGTCGAGGCCCGCGACGACATGTCGATGGTTGTGCGGGACCTGGGTGAGGTGAGTGCGGATCTCGGGCATTTATGCCTGGGCCGCGTGGTCGGGCAGGAGCAACGCTCATGACCCGGTTCAACGTCTTCCTGTTCGCTCTGGTCGTCCTGGGTGTCGCGCTGCTGAGTGCGCCGCAATTCCTGGCGAGCCTGCTGATCGGTGCGGGCGTGATCGTGTTCGGGTTGCGCTGGTTCGTCCGGTCGTCGCGGCGGCGGTGGCGGCGATGAACCCTATGGATTTCGCCCGCGATCACTCCGGGATGCCGGCGCTGTCGGGTCGCAAGTACGACCCCGTTGGCTTGATCGATCCGGATGCATACGCGGCGTCGTTGCGGTGGCGGCTGGTGTTCGCCGGGGTCGCTGCGGTGTTCGGCGCCGGCGTGGTGGTCGGACTGATGCTCGGTCAGGGCAGCACACGGGAAGTTTCGCCGAATGTGTGCCGCGCGGACGAGGTTTCGCGCATCGACTGCGTGCACGCCTCCACGATCGCGCCGACCCCGCCGGGAGTGTCGCGATGAACTGGACTGCGTTGTTCGGGCCGAAAGCGGTGCTGGAGGCCGAGAACGAACGCCTGCGCCGGACCCTTGCCGAGCGGAATGCCCGCGTCGCCGAGCTGTCGACCGCGCTGGACGACGCTTTGGACCGGGAGCAGCTGCACTCGTTGTCGGCCCCGCACGAGCGGTTGACACCGGCGGCGGTGATGGAACGTGTCGGCCAGGGCCGCGCCCAGCACCCCACATCCGTCGGCCGTGAGGCCCGTGCTGTCACACCGCAGGTGAGCGTGCGGCCGTGGATGCGGGAGCTGGATTCCACTGCCGCACAGGTATCCGTGGCGCCGGATCGGAGGCGGTCACGATGAGCATCGAGATCACGACCAAGCAGCAGCCTCTGACCGAAGAAGCCGCGCGCGAGCTCACCGACAACATCCGTGCCCGGGTGGCGCAGGTCTGGGAGCTGGTACGACACGCCTACACCGGCCGTGTGTGGACGGTGCTCGGCTACGACAGCTGGGACACCTACTGTGCGGCCGAGTTCGACGGCGCGCAGCTGCGTATCCCGCGGGAGGACCGCGCCGAAGTCGTGGCCTCCCTGCGCGACATCGGCATGAGCACCCGCGCCATCGCCGCCGCGACCGGTTTGAGCCAGCCGACGGTGTCTCGGGAACTGTCATCGAGTGATTCAAATGAATCACCTGACCCGGTGGTCGGTTTGGACGGCCGGACCTATCAGCCGAAACCCATTGAACGCGAACCAATTACCGATAGCGACACCGAGAACGGCCCTGCCGAGAACGGCGAGACAGCGGTGGCACCGCGCCGGCGGCGTCCGATCACCGATTCGTTCGACACCGCCCGCGGCGAGCTGCTGACCAAGACGAACACGCTGGTCCGGCTGACCGGTGATGACCGTTTCGACCGGCACGCCGGACAGCTCTCGCACCGGTTCCTGGCTGATCTGCTGCGCGCTCGCGACGCCCTCAACCAGGTCATCGACCGGCTCTCCGATTCTTCTGACCGTCCCGAGGAGGGATAACCCATGCATCTGGTCGACCCCGATAACACTCCCGTGACCAGCCAGGTCATGGATGTCGACAGCGCCCTGGCGCGGCGTTGGCTCGAACGTAACCCGAACAACCGGCCGATCCGGCAGGCGCGGGTGCAGCAGTACTACGACGACATGGTTTCGGGCCGTTGGCGTTTCAACGGTGAAGCGGTCAAGTTCGGTCCCGACGGGGAACTCCTGGATGGCCAGCACCGCCTGCAGGCCATCGCCCGCACCACCGGCATGCGTTTCCCGATGCTGATCGTGCGCGGCCTGTCGCCGGACACCCAGGTCACCATGGACCAGGGCGCGAAACGCACCCCCAGTGACCAGCTCGCCATCACTGGGATCACCAGTCACAACACGTCGATGGTCGCCGCCGCGCTGCGGGTCTACATGGTGTGGATGGAGGGCAACCTCTTCGGTGACATCGTGCGCGGGGGCGGTGTATCCACCACGCGGGTGGTCGAATTCGCTACCGCCTACCCGGAACTGGTCACCATTGCCGACCGGTTCACCGTCGTCGCGAAGCGGTTGAAGGCCCGTCCGGCGGTGGCGTGCGCGGTCGCGATGCGGCTGTCGGAGATCGATGCGGCCGCGGCGGCGGAGTTCGTGCGGCTGTGGGACAGCGGCGCCGGCCTGGCCGCCGATTCCCCGATCCTCGCGCTGCGCGACCGCCTCGATTCCATCCGCGTCAACCGGCTGCGCGTCAGCGACCGCGAGCAGATCGGGCTGATCGTCACCAGCTGGAACTTGTGGCGGCGTGGACGTGCGGTCACCAAGTTGCAGCGTCCCAAGGGTGGATTCACCTCTGAGAACTTCCCGGAGCCGAGATGACCACGCCATCAAGGGAGCCGGCAGATCTGGCCGCCCTGCGCGCCGAACGCGATCGACTGAGCACAATCACCGATGTCCTGCAGGACATCAGCAGCGCCGCGTTCGACGTCGAAACGCGGAAGGGACGCCGTGATTGTGCCGCCGAGCGCGTCAAGTTCGATCACGGCCGCACGGCCGGAAGACTCGCGGCCGCAGAGTATTTCGCCGCCGCCGATGCCTACCACGAAGCCAAGTGGGGCAGCGAATCAGTCGCGAGGTCCCGCGCCCGGCGCGCTACCACGTTCGCTGACGACGCGGAGATGCGTGAGCTGATCGACCGGGCTCGCGCGGATCTCACCGCACGCCAGCAGACGCGCAAGCCAGTCGAGCGGGATCGGCGGCGGTCGCGATGAATTCCGGATTCCATGATCCCGCCGGCGAGCAGTACGGACTACCCACCTACCCCTGGCGTTCCGCGCCCGCGCATCTGCGGACCGAACGTCAACTGGCGCAGGACAATCGGCGCCCCGGTGACGAAGCGCAGGCACAGGTGATGCGCAACACCCGTCGTGGCCTGGTGCGCGCCTGCCTCTATGACGAAGCAACCTCGGTACCCAAGCGGGAGTGCACCGAGGCGCAGCTGGAGTCGCTGCGGATCGCTCGCTGGGTGCGCTCGGCGGACGCGTGCGAACGCCGAGGGGTCGACGCGGCCGATGTGCGGGAGCTGATCGAGGCGACCCGCATCGAGCTGGCTGCTCGCCGCCAAGCCGGTCGTGACGCTAAAGAGCGTGATCGGGGGCGATCGCGGTGAGTTGCGGTTGCGGGACCGGTGAGGCTCAGGGCCGTGGGTTGTGTGCGACGCATTATGCCGCGTTCCGTAGCCGTGAGATCGCTTACGGGCGCTGGAATCCGAGGGTTTCGGCTGATGCGGTGCGGGCGCATGTGGAAGCGATGCGTGCTGCCGGAGTGAACCCGAACCAGCTGTCCAAGCTGGCCGGTGTCAGTCAGTCCGGGCTCAGTCAGATCATGGCGGCCGGCCCGGACAAGCAGGTCGCGGCCTGGCTGGAACAGGCCGTCCTGGCGGTCGATGTGCCCGAGCGTCCCGCCGAGGTCACCTCGGACACCGCGCTGGTCCCGATCCTGGGTGCGCGGCGCCGGTTCCAAGCTTTGGTGGCGTCGGGTTATCCGGCGGCGCAGCTGGCGCGAGAGCTGGGCGTCGGCGAGCGGAGCCGCACCATCCGGTCGTTGATGGGCAACCGTGCCGACAAGACCGGCCGTGTCACCCACGACATCGCCGCCGGCCGGGAGCGTGCGGTCAAGGAGCTGTTCGACCGTTTGCAGTTGGTGCCGGGTCCGTCGGCTCAGGCTCGCGCGTTGGGGGAGCGGCGCGGGTGGCCGCTGCCGATGGAGTGGGACGAAACCGCAATCGACGACCCGGCTGGCCGCCCCGAAAAAGCGCGCTGGACACCGGCATCCGCGCGTGAGGAACGCCGCGAACACGTCGACGAGCTGGCCCGCCAAGGGCTGACCAACGACGAGATCGCCGACCGACTCGGAATCAACACCCGCCTGGTCGAACGCGACCGAGCCCACCACCGCACCACACGACACACCGACACCACCGGCGCATCCGAGTCCGAATCGATTGCCCGGAAACCGTATTCGCGCAGCGAGGTCGAGGCGATGGGCGCACTCGCCGCCCAGGCGCGCGTCGATATCGCGGCCCGCCGTCAGCGCGGACGGGGCCGGGGATTGGAGCGAACCCGATGAACCACAACGAGAACAACACCCGGTACGCGGGGTTGGAGCGCCGCCACCGGACCCAGATCATCGCTGGTCTACGGGACGCTGGCCTGACCTATACCCAGATCCGCACCCTTCTCGGGGTCAGCCTGCGCCAAGTCGAAACCGTCCTCGGCGAAGCGCAAGCGCTGCGGGCGAGTGGTTTCCGGGCCAAGGAGATCGCCGCCGAGCTCGGAGTGCCCGCGGGATCGCTGGGACGGGTCCTGCCGCCGGCGCGGCGCGCGACGATCACCGAACGCCAGTCCGAGGTGCTGCGGGCGGTCTCGGACATGCGCGGCATGCAGGTCGACGTGCTCGCCCAGTACCTGAACGTCTTGGAGTCCAGCGCGTATGCGATCGTGCGGGAGCTGATCGCCAAGGGCTTGTTGTGCGAGCTGGAGAAGGTGCAGCGCGGGCGGGCGTGGGTGTTCGCGCCGCCGCGGGTCGAGGCCCGGTATCTGGGGTGGCGGCCGGCGGAGTGGACCCCGCCGCTGATGTACGCCGAGCACTACCGCGCGGTCGCCCAAGCCCGGATCATGCTGGTCGGCAACGACCCACGCGCGTTCATCTCCGAACGCACCCTGCGCCGCGAAGCCACCACCGCGGCCCGTATCGCTGAGAAGCGGCGGGGGACTCCGGTGTTGGAGTTCTCCACCGGCATCGACCCGCTGCCGGGGCGACCGCACCTGCACGACGGTCGGTTCCTGGGTGTGGTGGGCGGCAACTACGGCTGGTGGGCGCTGGAGGTCGAGCTCAGCGTCAAGGACAAGACGCACATGGACACCGCGTTGCAGGGCGCGATCCGCGCCGCCCGTGACGCCCACCCCTACACCATGGTCGGCCTGCTCTACCTGTGCCGGTCCGACGCGGTCCTCAACAACGTCGAGGCCGCCGCGGGACGGCTTCCGGCCGAACTCGCTGCGCTGCCGCTGGATCTGCAGATCCAGGACTTTGACAAGCAGTGGAATGCCTTCCTGGCCGCCCGCCACCAACTCCGTGTCGCTGCTCGCGAAGCAAAACGCGAGCGCCACAACATCTTCGAAATCTCCAAGGAAGCATCATGAGCCCCACCGACTGCACCCCACTGATCACCCCCACCGACTGCGGGCCCCTCGCCACCGTGCCGGGCCCGGCTGACAGTCCGCCAATCCCGCAGATCACCGCCGAGCCCCCGCCCGGAACGCCGACGGTCGTGCGGGAGGTGACCGACCCCCTCACCGACTGGTCCGGTCATGGCCTGGCGCACGCCGGCGCGACCGTGGAGACCGCGCTGGTGTGTGGGGCGGTGCTGGCCGCGATGCTTGTGCTGATCGTGGCTGTGGCTGCGACCAAACCTGTTGAGCCGCACCGGTTGCGCAACTTCGCGGCCGCGGCGTGGGCGTTGCCGTTGACGTCGGTGTTGGCGGGCGGGTCGTGGTCGACTCCTTTGAGCTTGTTGTGGGGCGGCACCGAGCATCTGGCCCACGGGCAGCTGGGCGGGTTGTCGATGATGCTGGTCCTGGGTCTGCCGTCGACGATGGTGGTGGCGTCGCTGTGGTGGGCGCATTTCCTGATCAAGACCGAGACCGTCGGGTTGAAGTCGCTGCGCAGTACCACACGTGTCCGGGACTCGCTGACGGCCCGTCGGCAGCAGGCCGCCGCCCGCGCGGCCAAAAGCGGTGCGCCGCTGCACCGCGGGCACGACATCGTGCTCGGCACCCTCGCCGACACCACCAGCCACAAGGCGCCGGGGGTATGGCGGACGCTGTCCAAGCGTCACCAGCCATGGCTGGCCATCGCGCATGCCGATGCCCGCAAGCAGCAGGCCATGTTCGGTACCACCGGCAGCGGCAAGACCGTGCTGATGGAACGCTACGGGGCCGCCTTGTTCGATTACGAGTGGCGGGTCTGGCAGAAGTGGACCGGGGTTCCGGGGATGGCGGGCAAGCATGCGCGTCCGCTGCTGGTGATGATCTCGTGCAAGGGCGGCGAGGACGACCGCGAACTCGGGTTGAGCCTGCGCGAATCGATGCTCGCCCAGGGCGTCGACCCCAAGCGGATCGCCCTGGTGATCCCGGAGATGGACACCCTCGACATCTGGGAAGACACTCCCGCGCGGGATCTGCGGGCCATGATCGGCGCTCTGCTGGGCGCGTCCGCTGAGGCCACCACCGCCGAGGGCCAGCATTTCGAGAGCATGCAAACCCGCATCGCGTCCTTGGTCGTGGATGCGCCGGTCGGTAAGCCGCGCAACCACATCGAACTGTTGGAGCGGCTGCAGGAGACCAAGCTCAAGGAGATCTGGAACAACGCCCCGGACGTGGTGCGCCAGATCGACGCGATGCAGGCCGAGAAAGTCCCGCAGCTCGACGACGCGCTGATCAAGTGCACGAACCTGTTCGAGAACCTCAAGGACACCAGCGGGCGGATGGTGTTCGACGGCGGCCGCGACATCAACGACCTCGACGTGCTGTTCATGACCGTGCCCGCCCTGGACAAGGACGCTGCCCGCGCCCAGGTCGCCACCATCTTGCAGTTGCTGTTGGAGCGGGCCGGGCGGACTGCGAAAGAGCTGCGGCGCAGCGTGATCCTGTTCATCGACGAACTGTCGGCGTTGACCACGAGGAAGGGATCGATCGGGGTCGAGGACATCGCCGAACGCGGGCGCTCCCAGAAGATCGCCATGGTCTTCTGCGGCCAGTCCCCGGAATCGGTGGCCCCCGACGCCTGGTCGCTGGGACGACTCCTCAAAACCTGCGCCGGCGGAGTGATCCTCGGCTACCTGGAGAACGCGGGCGAGCTGTGTAAACACGCCGGATCGATCCCGGTCATGCTGCCGTCTCGGCACCTGATCAAAGGCCAGCGCCACGGCGACGAGGGCCAGGTGTCGGTGGGTGAGAAATGGCTGGTCGACCCCGACCGGGTCCGCCAGTTCGACACCGGCGACTTCGTGTTCTTCAAACGCGGCCACGCCCGCTTCGGCCGCGTCGTGCCACTCAACAAAGCCGAACAGTCCCGCCTGCCCGGCACCTCACCCGCCCCCGCCCCTGCCCCGCGCACCGGTGACGACCCGACGCCGGCCACCGCATAACCCCTCCCGACTGCGTGAATCTGATTGGAGCACAACCACTATGCGCATTTTCCGCGATTACGGCGACGAGCATGACGATCACGACGACGAGCAGCCTCGTAAAGGCTTCGGCCGCGACGAGATCGCCGCCCAGGCCGATCTGCTGGCCGACGAGATCGCCGACTTCCTGTCCGATACCGCCGGCGCCGCCGACCAGCGCCCGCCGGTCAAACCGACCCTGCGACTGGTCCCGCCGCTCACCGCACCGGAGCAGGCCACCGCGTCCGCGCCCGTGGAAACCGGCGAACCCGCGCTGGTACCGGTGGTCAAACCGCATACCCGGGGTCAGATCTGGCGTGCGAGCGCGGCCGGTTCCTTCGTTGTGGTCGGTCTCGCCGCGGTGACGGCGTGGGGGCAGCCCTTCGAGGTCGGGGTCCCCGTTGCCGTCTACGGGCTGGGCTGGATCGCCTACCTGAGCTGGAGCGCCGCCCGCCGCCCCTCGCCGACGCTCGCGCTGGCCGCGTTCACCGAACACCGCGCCGCCCGCGCCCACCGCAACACCCACTGACCCCCGCACCCGCGGGACCAAGAAAGGAAACACCATGCACAACAACACCATTCGGACGATCGGTCTCGGCACCGCGGTCGGTGTCGTCGCCGGCGTCGCGACCGTTGCGACGATCATCGCCGTCGACACCTGGGACCTGGACATCCGCGTGTCCGAAGCCGTCGCCCGGTGGCGGATGACCCCGGACGAACGCGTCGAACTCGACGTCGCCCAGCAGCAGTTGGATCATCAGGCCCGTCAGCGGCGGCAGCGGTATGAACGCAACGAGATCGACAAGCGGTCGAAGTTCGCGCCCGAGCTGCTCACCGGGGTCCAGGGCCGTTTGGCCGAGCTGCCGCTCTCGCAGCTGATCACCGAAATCCTCTACGCCCGAGGCCGTCTCGGCGATTCCTGGGGCGCCGACCCGATGCCCGGGCAGCGTGATTTCCCCGCGATCAACCGGTGGACCGAGCACCTGGAAGCCATGCGCAGCGAGTTCGACCGCCGCCGCGAAAACCCCGCCCCCGGACAGTCCCTGTCCCTGCTGGACCGCAAGCGCTGGGACGCCGCCCACAACGCCGTGCACACCTACGACACCCACGACACCAGTTTCCCCGGCCCCGACCACACGACCGCCGCCCAGCAGTCCTGACGAAAACACCTATCCCAGAAGGGAACCCGATGTTCAAGAACCGGAACGAGCCGATCCTGTCCGTCCCGAGCGAGCTGTACGACGAGATCGGCCAGCTGGGAGACCGAGTACGGGAACTGCGCGCGGACATCACCCGAATCCGCGGCCAGTACGCGCAGCTGGCGAAATCCCCCAACTCGCTGCGGGTGGACGAGCTGGGCGCGCCGACCAGGCCGACCGAGGCCGTCATCCTCACCCACACCGCCCTGCGGGCTGCGGACCGTGACCTGGAAACCGTCGAGAAGGCCATCGGCTGGGCCCATGGCCCCGCGAGCCGGATCAGCCTCACCGATGCCGCGGCCGATCACCGCGAACAGCAACTCGCCTCGCGGCGCCCGCCCATCGAACGCACCCGATAGCCGAAACCCCTGTTACCGAAAGGAATCCCAACCTCATGTCTGAAATCGATGAAATCGCCCGCGATACCGGCCGCACCTTCCGTGACGTGCTGACCGTGGCCGGGCAGTGGCTGCGCACCTTGCGCAGCGCCGACGGAGCCTCGGGCCGGTTGACCCGCAAGCAGCGCCGCGAGCTGGGCGAGCAGATCATGGCCCAGGTCAAGGCCGAGCGGGTTACCGCCGCCTGGTACACCAAACGCGTCGCCGACTACCGCACCGAACACGCGGTCGCCCAGTTCCGACGTGAATGCGACCCGCTCTACACCGACCGCGACGCCCACGCCGACGCCGAACGCTTGGACGCGATGCGGTTGCGGATCGAG
The DNA here is from genome assembly GCF_042755705.1 of Nocardia sp. NPDC059154. Taxonomy (NCBI): domain Bacteria; kingdom Bacillati; phylum Actinomycetota; class Actinomycetes; order Mycobacteriales; family Nocardiaceae; genus Nocardia; species Nocardia sp. NPDC059154. The sequence goes on along the minus strand of NZ_JBHZCS010000042.1, from coordinate 86,486 downwards.
GAGAGCCTCACCACCGCGCCGCTGCGCATCGAGCACCGCGGGCAGGTCGTGATGGCCCTGGACAAAGCCGGCCGCCACCCCTATCAGCTCAACCCGAGTTTCGAGACGGTGTTCCCGACCATGAACACCCGGCAGATGCAGGAAGCCCGCGCGGCGGCCGTCGAATCCGAACAGTGGGTCCAGGCCCGCGCCCAGGAACTCGATCAGCGGGTCGCGTCGATGACCGTGCACCAGCCCGCTTCTCGCGTCACAACATCCGACCAGACCGGGGTGCACCCGGAATCGGCTGCGCCGCTACCGTCCTCGCTGTTCGAGCAGGAAGTGGCGATGGACCAGGATGTCGCGCGGGTCAACGCGGTGCAAGCGATCCGCCACGCCCAATACACGCATCTGCGTGCCCAGGCCAGCGGGCGAGCCGATCACCGCACCGAGGCAGCCCGCCGGGCGGCCGCTGCACAGGCCGCGCAGGCGGGGATGACCGTCGAGCAGGTGCGGTGGGAGTTCGCCAACGCCGAAACCAACTCCCGCTGCCAGGTCACCGTGGCCTCCAGCTCCCCGGACGGCGGCCAGCAGGTGATGCGCTCCTACCATCCGTCCGAAGCCGACGCCGCGGCGTGGACTCGGGATGCGGTGCACACCAACACCTGGAAGGCCGGGACCACGTTGAGCGTGCGCGCGCGTGAGATCGGGCGTCGGCACCCGTTCTACGTCGCCGAGGGCAATCAGATCGAGGTCGGCCACAGCACCCACGACTGGCAGCGCGAGATCACCCGCGAGCAGACCGAGCCACCCGACTATGACAGAACCCGCGAAAAGCCCCCCACCGCAGGTGAATCGGACGACTTGCAGCGCCGGGTTCTGCTGCTTCAGCGTGGCTTGGACGCGGTCGTCGCCGAGCGTGACCAGCACAAGCAGCAGCTCGATTCGGTGCGTGCGGATCTGGAGGCGCTGAAGAACACCCAGCTGCGCACCAACCACGAACTGAAGGAGACGCGTAACCGGCTGCTGTCCGCGGTCGACGACCGCAACCGCTACCGCGGTGAACGAGACGAGGCAGTGCGCAAGCTCGCCCAGTCCACTCCGCAGCGCGACCGGTACGGCAGCCGCGAACGCGTTGCCGCCGAGCAGGACCGGCGCGGGAACACAACCGCGGCGCACTCCGCGGCGCCCACGGCCGAACCCACGCAGGAGCAGTCCGATCCGGCCAAACGGTATTCGGTGTATGTCGGTCGACTCGATGACATCGAGCTGATGCGCGAGCACGGGGTGTCGCGTCCCAACGACCTGCCCGAAGCGATTCGGCCGGTCAGCGGAGAGTTCGACAGCGAGCACGATGCCCACGAGTGGGCTCGCCGGCGGGTCGCGGCCATGGACACCGGCGGCATGGACATCGAGGTCGGCATCGTGGACAGACACCTCGAGACCGGGTCGAGGATCCGCAACCACACCCGCGGCAGCCGCGACGACGTACTGGGAGACGTCGACGGATGGCTGGACGGCCGAAACAATCGCCACCGCAACCCCGCCCAAGCCGCCCGCGACACCACCAGCCCGCCGACCACCGGGACCGGACAGCAGCGTCCGCCGATCCAGCGGGAGCGCTGATCATGCACCGCGAACACGAAGAAGCCATGCGCTTCGACTTCCACGACCGCGTCGCCCTGAGCTGGAAAGCGTTGCAGCCCGCAGTCACCGACGCCCAGGCCGACGAGATCGACCGCCGCGTCAGCGAATACGACCAGCGCTGGCAGTCCGGGCCGCACGCACTGGAGTGGGACTTCCTGCACGCCGCCTACACCGACTGGCGCGACCAGCCCCAGCTGATGGCCAAGTTCGCCGAGGACCTGCGCGTCAACCCGACCGTGTACGCCGACTACGGCCTGACCGATGTGCAGCGCCGCAGCCTCGACCAGGCCCGCAACATCGCCCACGAACAGCGCAGCGCCATCGACGCCTTGGACACGTCGGCGCAGCGCCTGCCGATCCGAAGGGACCGGTGACCACCATGGAATCCGAGCACGAAGAGGCCATGCGCTCCGACTTCCGGGAACGGACCGCATTGGCGCTGTCCGGCTATCAGCCGGGGGTGACCGACACCCAGATCGATGAGATCTATGCCGAGACCCGGCAGATCGATGATCGGTGGAACTCGGGTCCGCACGCTGATCAGTGGCGGTATCTGTCGGATGCGTACGCCGATTGGCGCGACGCTCCCGACACGATGGATCGGTTCATCGACAACATCGAGTTCAACCGGGCCAAGGGCGAGGACTTCGGTCTGGACGAGGTGCAGCGTCGCAGTCTCTACCAGGCCCGGGAGTTGACTGAGCCGCACCGGGTCCGCCCGCGCGGGCGGGTGCGGCGGGAGCGCTGAGCGGTCATGGATCATGATCCGGCTGCGGGGCGTTCGTGGCAGCTGATCACCGCTGCCCTGACCGCTGCGGTGGGTCCGGGCCGGGACCGGGCACGGTGGACAGTGTTCCTGTGCCCGGTCCACGAGGCCGACGGACAACCCCACACCCCGTCCCTCGGGGTCCGCTACGACCCGACCCAGGGCAAGACCATCGTCCGCTGCTTCGCCCACTGCGACGACAAAGACGTCCTCGACCGCGTCGGGCTGCGAGTCCGCGACATGTGGGACCGGCTCCCCGAACGCACCCTGTATCAGGGCGAGCAGCGTGGGCAGCGGCGCCCGCCGTCGGGTGCCGCGGGGGCGCATCAGCAGCGGGTGTCGTTGGTGGACAAGGCGATCGACTACGCGCGGTTGCCGATCCCGTCCAAACCCGATCTCGGAGAAGCGATCGGGCCAACCGAAACCGTGTGCACCTACGTCTACCGCAGCGCCGATGGGCACGTCGAAGGCGCGGTCACCCGCCGGTCCACCCCGCACGAGTACGGGAACCGGAAGTCGTTCACCCAAGCCCACTGGAACGGAACCGACTGGGAACCCACCGGATTCGCGCCCATCCCGTACCGGCTGCCCGAAGTCCTCGACGGTCTCCGCAGCGGGCGCGAGATCTATGTGTGTGAGGGGGAGAAGGACGTGACGCGGGCGATCGAGGCCGGACAGATCGCCACCTGCAACGCCATGGGCACCGGCTCCTGGACGCCCGAGCACGTGCGATGGCTCCAGGGTGCTGGGCGGGTGATCGTGGTCGCCGACCGCGACCGTCCCGGTTACCTGCACGCCGCCAAGGTCGCCGAAACCCTGCACGGCCACGTCGGCAAAGTCCGAGTTTTGCAGGCCGCGGCGGGCAAGGACCTGTCGGACCACCTCGACGCCGGCCACGGCTTCGCCGACCTGGAGATGGTGCCCTACCTCGACCGCCACTACCGCCAACCCCGAACCGAACAGCAGCGGCGCATCACCCGCAGCCGCTGACCCATACCTATCCCTGATTGACCACAAAGGAGAGAACCGTCATGGCCAGCACCAACTTCGGACAGCGATTCACCCGCGCCGCCGCGAAGATCCCTTCCGCGTTCGGCAAGAACACCACCCCCGGCGCCACCGTCTACGGGCGCATCACCAACGTCGCCGAGCAGCCCAAGCTCAAGTACGGCGGCGCCCCCGGCGAGATCGACACCGACGAGCACGGCAACCCGATCATGCAGCTGTTCATCACCATCGAGACCCCGAACGGGCCGCGGAACCTGTACCCGACCAGCCGCATGGAACAGGCCATCGGGCAGGCGATGAACGCTGCCGGCGTCACCGATTTCGATCCCGGCGCCACCTTGTCGGTCACCTACACCGGGCCCGACCCCGACAACGACAAGGCCCGCCTCTACACCGCCAAGTACACCCCCGCCGTCACCAACGGCGGCGGCAGATGACCGGCAACGACGCCGGATCGATCGTGGGGCGCACCAATGCCGTTGCGCCCCACGGCACACCCCGAACCAACCCTGTCGCACCACCAGCAACCAGCCAGCACGGACGCGACACCACACCATCCGCGCCCCGCCCAGGGCCGGACGAGGCGCTCACGACCTTGAGTGAGGAGGCGATCATGACCACCGCCCGCGACAGCCGCGACACCGTGTCGCAGCAGCCGCGCGACAGCCGTTGCACACGCGACACCGATGCGACAGACCGCGGCGGCAAGGTCGTCGCCTGGGCCGGATTCATCTTCGGGTCGGTGCTATCGATCGTGATGAACTGGCTGCACACGTGGTTGCCCGCCGCATCGAAACCACACGGCTGGTCGCCGGGAGTATGGCCGCAAATCGGTTCCGCCGTATGGCCTGTCACGCTGTTGCTGGCCGTCGAAGCGCTCTCGCGCGTACGGTGGAAGGTTGGCCTGGCATGGTCACTGGCCCGCTACGGCGGTGTCGGTACCGTCGCTGCCGGCTCGGCGCTGATCTCCTACGGCCACGTCCACGACGTCCTGGAAAGCTGGGAGTACGGTACCGTCGGCTCCGCCGTCGGCCCTCTGGTGCTGGACGGGCTGATGGTCGCCTGCGGCTTTGCCCTGCTCTCCGAATCCAGTTCTCCCGCCACTGGCAGCGATGCCGCACCGACTCCTCCGGTTGTCGTCGGGAGTCCCACACACCCAACGCCCGGCAGAGTTTCGGCCGCAGAGGTAAGCGAGCCGGCCGCGGACGCACCCGTCAACGCGGTAAGCCCCCATGACGGCCCCGACGCGTTTGCTGGGGGTGTTCTCGGACCGGAATTGCCTGCGCGACAGCGGGATGCGACGCCGCGACAGCCCGACGCGACGGGCGCGACACCAGGCGACAGTCCTGCGACAGCCCGCGACAGCGACGATCCGATTACGCGCGACGAGCGCATCCTGGCGTTGCATGCCGCGGGTCGGTCCACACGCGAGATCGCAGACGAAATCGGTGTCCATCACTCCACTGTCGCGCGAGTCGTCGCACGCTACGGCGGCAGCGACACCACCCGCGACACCCTGTCGGGATTGCGACTTATCCAAACTCCTGCAAACGGTGAGGAAACCGCGTCATGACCGGTATCGAATGGACCGAGACAACCTGGAACCCGGTCACCGGCTGCGACCGCGTCAGCAGCGGCTGCACCAACTGCTACGCGCTGTCGATGGCCAAGCGGCTCAAGGCAATGGGCGCTGCGAAGTATCAGGCCGACGGCGACCCACGCACCTCCGGGCCGGGGTTCGCGGTCACGATTCATCCTGCAGCACTTGACATCCCGCAACGGTGGCGCTCGCCGAAGCTGGTGTTCGTCAACTCCATGTCCGACCTGTTCCACGCCCACGTCCCCGAACCGTTCATCCGCGACGTGTTCGAGGTGATCGCCTCGACACCCCAGCACACCTACCAGATACTCACGAAACGCTCCCTGCGAGCACGCCGGTTGGCCGAGCGACTGCCCTGGCCACCCAACCTATGGATGGGCGTCTCGGTCGAGAACCAGGACACACTCATCCGGGCCGGGCATCTGCTCGACATCCCCGCCGCCGTCCGGTTCCTGTCCTGCGAACCACTCCTCGGGCCCGTCGACCTCACCGCGGTACTGCGCGGCCGGCACGACGGAATCGGATGGGTGATCGTCGGCGGCGAATCCGGGCCGGGCGCCCGCCCGGTCTCCCGGGAGTGGGTGCGAGGACTGCGGGACCACTGCGTCAGCGCCGGCGTCCCATTCTTCTTCAAACAGTGGGGTGGACACACTCCCAAACAGAACGGTCGCCGCCTCGACGGCGTGACATGGGACCAGCTCCCTGCCCGTCTTCGCACGGCCAGACCGCATGAGGCCCAGGCAAGGATGGAGCGACAATCATGAGAGGCGAAGTACAGATGCCAGATTTCGAGGCGTCGAAGTGGTACACCACCGAAGAGGTCGCGACCTTCCTGAAGGTCGACCCGTCTAGCCTGAGGCGTTGGCGCACTGCGGAACCGCCGCAGGGCCCGCCGTTCGTCTCCGTCTCCGAGCGCGTAATCCGTTACAGCGGAACCGATGTGCTCGCCTACCTCGTCAGCCGGCGTGTCGACCCGACGGCAGCCTGATGAACACCCCCATCAATATTGTGCCGCTCGGCGTATCCGTGACCGGGTACGTCGAGCAGCGTGGAAAGGCGCACAGATGCCGGGCGCGGGTCCGTTGGACCGACCCGGCGACCAAGTCCCGCGCGTCGAAGTCCGAATCGTTCGACACACAGGAGGAGGCCGAAAGCTGGATCGAGCGTGTCCAGCAGGCCGCCGAGCGCGGTGTGGACCCGCGCATGGCGACAGCGACACTTGCTGACTACGGCAACTTTCACTGGGACACCGCGATGCGCGGTGTGGAGCCGAAGACCCTCGATCCCTACCGCGCGGGATGGCGATTGCGGATCGTGCCGAGCCTGGGACATATCCCGGTCACCATGATCACGAATGGTCTGGCCGACCGGGCAGTGACGAGCTGGATCGCCGACGGCTGCGGCCGATCCACCATCAAGAACACCCTCGCAGCCCTCGGACGCGTGCTCGATCAGGCAGTGCGCGACGAGGTGATCGACCGGAACCGAGTCGAGGTAACGCGATGGCAGGCACAGCTGGAGAAGTACGAGGACGAGCTCGACAATCCCCGCGCGTTGGCCCTGCCGGACTGGGCCACGCTCGAAAACCTCGCCGCGGCCTTGGTCGGCGCATCGGCCGGCCACTACCAGGGCTGGGGAGACGTGGTGATGTTCGCGGCGTGCACAGCCACCCGTATCGGTGAAGTGTCCGGCTGCCGGATCCGCGACATCGACACCGAACAATGGGTGTGGACACTGCGGCGCCAGACGACCCCGGGACCGGGCGGACTCAAAGACAAAGGCACGAAAGGAAAGCGTTCACGGAACATCCCGATCATCGGGCATATCCGGCCGCTGGTACTGACACATCTCAACGACGCCCGCGCCCGCATCGAGCGGACCTATCAAGGAGCGGGCGACAAGGAACAGCGCTCGGCGCTGCTGGACGCACGATTGTTCGTCGGGCCGCGCGGCGGGCGGATCGCCACCGGTGTATTGCGCGACGCGACCCATTGGGACGACGTGGTGGCGCAGTCGGGATTCGAGCATCTGCGCCGGCACGATCTCCGGCACACCGGGCTCACCTGGTTCGCCGACGCCGGGGTGCCACTGCATCGGCTCCAGCAGATCGCCGGGCACACCGACCCGAGGATCACCCAGCGCTACCTGCACCCCGACATCAAGGCTCTGCAGGACGACGGCGCGCTGTTGGCGCGGTTCCTGACGATGCCGAACGACGGTCCGCAGATTCCCGAGCCGCTGGCCCGCGTGGGACCCGACTATCGGCGTGACGACCCGGGTGGCCCCAGATTGGCCCCAAATCTTCGGGTGGTCGAGTAACAGAAAACCCCTTCCGACCCTGGTCGGAAGGGGTTTTTCTTGGTCGGGCTGACAGGATTTGAACCTGCGACCACTTGACCCCCAGTCAAGTGCGCTACCAAGCTGCGCCACAGCCCGTTGCATTCGCTCTCGCTCGTGCTCGATGAGATTACCCCAGGACCCCCCTGAACATCCAAATCGGCTGGTACTTGGCGTGTGGCGGGGTAGTGGGACGCACTTGAACGGGGGCAAGTGGTCGCAGGGTTGGGTTCATCTGGTGCTCGGGTTGGACGCACCGCGTGGTCCCTCGTCGTGGATGGCCTCGGCGTCGGGCGGGCATACCGAGCCGAGGGCGATCCGAGGCTTCGGCGTGGTGCGCGATCTCTCGCTGGCGAGGTGATCGGACGCCTTCGCGAACCATGTCGGTTCCATGTGCCGGAGGGGTACGGCATAGGTGGTCGACATGTCGGCCGGGACCTGTGCGCCTGCGGCGCCGGTCATGGGGCGGCAATCATTTCGACATGTGTTCGAAATCGTTTGTGCCGCAGTGTAATAAAGTGCAAAAGGGTGCGGTTTTCAGTGCCGCTCTCGGGCTCTGGATGGGGTGGGTTGCCTCGGCTGTGCTGCCGGTGGTTTCGGGGGCAATTGGACGATTGACAAGTCAAGATCGTTCGAACTACTGTTCAGTACGATGACCCCCGCCGCTCGAAAACCCCTGGTACACATGCCTCATTGGGTTGGCATGGCCACGTAGCGTGGCAGTCGTCAGCATCCGTTGCTGATCAATTGTTGCACTGAGCCTGGCGGCACAGCTGGGTCAGTTGACCTGGTCTGAAACATCTCCTCGGCCAGGGTCCCTGCGGAAGCACCCCATATCATGCGGGCTCTTCTCTAGGTCGCTGTCGCATCGAAATCCGTTGTGTCGAAAGAGGAATCATCTGTGTCGTCGGCATGCTGTCGACTGGATCCGGACGCTGAGCGCTGGGCGCGATGGTGTTTGGCCGCGGGTTGGCCAGGGTAGAAGAACGGAACTTGTTGGCCGCGGTCGTCTTCGACTGTCCGGCGGTGGATGAGGGCGCGAAGTGGGTGCGTGCCATGAGGAAGGATTTTCAGAGGTGACCGGATCGGCGTTTGCCGTCGCTATCGTGGGTATGTCTTGCAGGATGCCGGGGGCGGCCGATCTCGACAGTTTCTGGCAGTTGCTCACGGAGGGGCGCGCCGCGATCGGTGCGGCTCCCGAGAGCCGGGGGAGTATTACCGAGCGGGCCGGATTTGTCGGCACCGCAGGGGAGTTCGATGCGGATTTCTTCGGGGTTTCGCCGAATGAGGCGCGGGCACTCGATCCGCAGCAGTTGCTGGCGCTGGAGCTGAGCTGGGAGGCGCTCGAGGACGCGGGCCTGGCTGCCACGGCTCGCGAGACCCGCCGCTGCGGTGTGTTCCTCGGCTGCACTGGAAGCGATTTCGCCGAAATTCTGGCTTCGCGGGGCGGCCCGGGGGTCAGCCGCCACTCGCTGTGGGGTGTCGGGCGCGGGATCATCGCGAACCGCATCTCGAACTATTTCGGTTTCAGCGGCCCCAGCATCGTGGTCGACAGCGCCCAGGCATCGTCGCTGGTCGCGGTGCATCTGGCCTGTGAGAGCCTGCGCAGCGGCGAGAGCGACGTGGCCCTGGCCGGTGGCCTGAACCTGATTCTGTCGCCGACGAGCGGTGAGCGGATCGAGCAGTTCGGCGCGCAGTCGGCGCTCGGCGCCTGCTACACCTTCGATGCCCGGGCCGACGGGTTCGTGCGCGGCGAGGGCGGCGGCATGGTGCTGCTGAAGCCCCTGGCGCAGGCTATCGCCGACGGCGACCGGATTCATGGCGTGATCCGCGGTAGCGCGATCAACACCGGCAACGAGCGCCGAGTGCTGAGCGCGCCGAGCCGGGATGCGCAGGCCGCGGCGATTCGCGATGCCCTGACCGCGGCGGGCGTCGAAGCCCCGTCGGTGCAGTACGTCGAATTGCACGGCACCGGCACCCCCGCCGGTGATCCGGTGGAGGCCGCCGCGCTCGGCGAGACCTACGGTGCGGGCCGGGCGCAGGACGCCCCGCTGGCCGTCGGATCGGTCAAGACGAATATCGGGCATCTGGAAGGTGCGTCCGGTATCGCGGGCCTGATCAAGACGGTGCTCTGCCTGAGCCATCAGGAACTGGTGGCCAGCCTCAACTTCGAGACGACGAATCCGCGAATTCCGCTCGCGGACCTGGGTTTACGAGTGGTGACGGGCACCGAGGACTGGCCCGTGACCGATGTGCGCAGGGCGGCTGTGTCGTCCTTCGGCATGGGCGGATCGAATGCCCACGTGATCGTGGAGGAGGCGCCCGCAGTCGGTTCCGCCGCAGCCGCCGGTGAGGCCGGTGCGGTTTCGTGGGTGGTGTCGTCCCGCAGCGAGGCCGGTGTGCGTGCGCAGGCGGCCCGGTTGCGGGAGTGGCTGCTCCGCCATCCCGATTCGACCGCGGTCGATGTGGCGTACTCACTGCTGGCCACGCGCGCCCAGATGGAGTGGCGCGGAAGCGTTGTCGGGCGGGATCGCCCCGAGCTGCTGGCCGGTTTGGCATCTCTGGCCGACCCGACCGCACCCGCCGTGGCGATCGAGCCCGCCACCGGGCGGGCCGAGCAGCGCCGCATCGCGTTCGTCTTCCCGGGGCAGGGCAGCCAGTGGGAAGGTATGGCGCTGGGCCTGCTGGACGCGGGTGGGCCGTTCGCGGAGTCGATCGCGGAATGTGAAGCGGCGCTTGCGCCGTACGTGGACTGGTCGCTGACCGCGGTGCTGCGTCGCGAGGCCGGCGCGCCCCCGCTGGATCGCGTGGACGTGGTGCAGCCGGTGCTGTTCGCGGTGATGGTCTCCCTGGCCCGGATGTGGCGCGCGGCCGGCGTGGAGCCGGACGTGGTGATCGGCCACTCCCAGGGCGAGATCGCCGCCGCCTATGTCGCCGGCGGACTCTCACTGTCCGATGCGGCGCGTGTCGTGGCGCTCCGATCGCGCGCGGTCGCCGAGGAACTGGCTGGTCAGGGCGGTATGGCCTCGATCGGACTCGGCGCGGATGCGGTCCGGGAACGGTTGGCCGCGTACGGGGATCGGCTCTCGCTCGCGGCCGTGAACGGTCCGGCGCAGACCGTGATCGCCGGCGATGTCGCCGCGATGGAGGACTTCCTCGCCGCCTGTGCCCGCGACGGTGTCTGGGCCCGCCCGATTCCGGTGGACTACGCGTCGCATTCGAAGGCGGTCGAGCGGCTGCGTGATCGCCTCCTCGCGGAACTGGCCCCGATCCGCCCGCAATCCGGGTCCGTGTCGTTCTTCTCCACGGTCTCCGCCGACCGGCTGGATACCGCGGAACTGGACGCCGAATACTGGTATCGATCCCTGCGGGAACCGGTCCGATTCGCCGATGCCGTCACGGCGCTGATCGCCGACGGTATCAACGGATTCATCGAGTCCAGTCCGCATCCGGTGCTCACGATGGGCATCGGCGTGACCGCCGAGGCCGCCGGCGCGGGCGAGAGCGTCGCAGTTGTCGGCTCGTTGCGGCGTGGCGAGGGCGGCCCGGAGCGCTTCCTGGCGTCGCTGGCACAGGCCCACTGTGCCGGCGTGCAGGTGGATCCGCGTTCGCTGGTCTCCGGCGGGACACGGATCGACCTGCCGCCGTACGCGTTCCAGCGCCGCAACTTCTGGGCCGGTGCACCGGCCATTTCCGGCGGCTCGGCCAACATCGCCGAGGTCACCGAGGACCGCACGCCCGAGGGCGGTGAGCAGGCGTGGGATGACAGCCCGCTGGCACGCACATTGCAGGCGACCCCCGAATATCAGCGTGGCACCGTCGTTCTCGACCTGGTCCGTGAGCAGGCCGCCGCCATCCTCGGCCACGAGTCGGCCCGATCCATTCACCCGGACCTGCCCTTCACCGAGTTCGGCTTCGACTCCGTCAGCGGCGTGGAGCTGCAGAACCGCCTGACGCGCGCCACCGGTGTGCCCCTGCCGTCGTCGCTCATCTTCGACCACCCGACCGCGAATGCCGTTGCAGCGCTGCTGCAGGCCAGGGTCACCGGAACCGATCGGGGCGAGCGCCGGGTCTCGCGGCGCGCGAATACGGACGAACTGATCGCGATCGTCGGCATGGCCGCCCGATTCCCCGGCGGTGTGCGTTCCGCGGAGGACCTGTGGGACCTGCTCGCGGCGGGCCGCGACGCGATCGGTGAATTCCCCGAGGATCGCGGCTGGGACCTGGACCGGCTGTTCGACCCGGACCCCGACAAGCCGGGCAAGGTCTACACCCGCCACGGTGGATTCCTGAGCAGCGCAGGCGATTTCGATCCCGGATTCTTCGGCATCAGCCCGCGCGAAGCCTTGGCGATGGACCCGCAGCAGCGGCTGTTGCTCGAAACCTCCTGGGAAGCACTCGAAGACGCGGGCATCGACCCGGGGTCGTTGCGGGGCAGCGACACCGGTGTCTTCGCCGGCGCCTGCTCGTCCGGATACGCCGGCCGGGTGACCGGTGACCTGGAGGGCTTCCGCCTGACCGGCACCTCGCACAGCGTCATCTCCGGCCGCGTCGCGTACGCGTTCGGCCTGGAGGGCCCGGCGGTGACGGTGGATACGGCGTGCTCGTCCTCGCTGGTGGCCTTGCATCTGGCCTGCCAGGCGCTGCGCCAGGGCGACAGCTCGCTGGTGCTCGCCGGTGGCGTGACCGTCGCGGCCAGCCCGTACCTGTACGTGGACTTCGCCCGCCAGCGCGGCCTCTCGCCGGACGGCCGGTGCAAGGCGTTCTCGGCGGCCGCCGATGGTGTGGCGTGGTCGGAGGGCTCGGGTGTGCTCGTCCTCGAGCGACTCTCGGACGCCCAGCGGCTCGGCCACCACGTCCTGGCCGTCGTTCGCGGTAGCGCCGTCAATCAGGACGGCGCGAGCAACGGCCTGACTGCGCCGAACGGTCCGTCGCAGCAGCGAGTGATCGCCCAGGCCCTCGCCAATGCGGGCATCACCGCGGTCGACGTGGACGCCGTGGAAGCGCACGGAACCGGCACGGCCCTGGGCGATCCGATCGAGGCCCAGGCGTTGATCGCGGCCTACGGCCAGGGTCGCGACGAGCGCGAACCGCTGCGGATCGGCTCCTTGAAATCGAATATCGGCCATGCCGTGGCCGCCGCCGGTGTGGCCGGTGTGATCAAGATGGTGCAGGCGCTGCGGCACGAGCGCCTGCCGCGGACACTGCACGCCGAAACGCCGTCGCCGCACGTGGATTGGGCCGAGGGCGCGGTGCGCCTGCTGACCGACGCCGAACCGTGGACCGCGGGCGATCGGGTGCGCCGGGCGGGTGTGTCGTCGTTCGGGATCAGCGGCACCAACGCGCACGTGATCCTCGAGGAAGCGCCCGCCGCATCGGTCGCCGCGGGCGATACTGCGAAGGCGCAGCCAGGCAGCGCCGCACCGATGGCGCCCGCTGAGAGTGACAGTGCGGACACGCAGCCGGACAGCGTGGCACCGCCCATCCCCGTGCTGGTGTCGGGTAAGGGCGAGGCGGGTCTGCGCGCGCAGGCCGCCCGACTGGCTGCCTGGCTGTCCGAGCGCCCCGAGATCGACATCGCGGATGCGGCCGGGGCGCTGGCGAATTCGCGGGCGCAGCTGGATTCACGTGCTGTGGTGCTCGGTCGCGATCGCGCCGAGTTGCTCGAGCGGCTGGCGAATCTCGCCGAATCGGGGACCGGCGCCGGTGTAGTCACGGGTGCCATCGGCACGGGGACGACGGCCTTCCTGTTCACCGGGCAGGGTGCGCAGCGGATCGGCATGGGAGCCGGGCTGTACGAGGCCTTCCCAATGTTCGCCGACGCGCTGGACTCGGTGTGCGCCCAGCTCGATCCGTTGCTGGAGTGCTCGCTCCGGGACGTCATGTTCAACGGTTCCGCCGATGGCGGTACCGCCGTCCTGGATCGCACAGAGTTCACCCAGCCCGCTCTGTTCGCCTTCGAGGTGGCCCTGTACCGCCTACTGGAGTCGTTCGGCGTCACCCCGGATGTGGTGATCGGTCATTCGATCGGCGAGATCGCGGCCGCGCACGTCGCGGGCCTGTGGTCGCTCGAGGATGCCTGCCGATTGGTGGCGGCGCGCGGCCGTCTCATGGGCGCGCTGCCCGAGGGCGGCGCGATGCTGGCCATCGGAGCGCCCGAGTCCGAGGTGAACGAGGTCGTCGCCGGCTATCCGGGCCGCGTCTCGGTCGCCGCGGTGAACGCGCCGCAGGCCCTGGTGGTCTCGGGTGACGAGGACGCCGTCGCCGAGATCGAGGCCCGTTTCGCCGAGCGAGGCGCGAAGACGTCCCGGCTGCGGGTCAGCCACGCCTTCCACTCGCATCGAATGGAGCCGATGCTGGCCGAATTCGAGTCTGTCGCACAGGATTTGACCTACAATCCGCTCCGGATTCCCGTGGTATCGAACGTGTCCGGTCAGCTGGCCGGGGACGAGATCATGGAGCCCGAGTACTGGGTTCGCCAGGTGCGAGGCGCGGTGCGGTTCGCGCCGGGCATCCAGACGCTGATCGCCTCGGGGGTGCGCCGATTCCTGGAGGTGGGCCCCGACGCGGTGCTGGCGGCGCTGACCCGGCAGACCCTTCCCGAGGACGCCGAGTCCACGTCGATGGTGGCCGCGGCCGCGCGCCGGGATCACGATGAGCCCCAACAGTTCTCGACGATGCTCGCACAGGCTCACACCGCCGGTGTGCGGGTGGACTGGACGCCACTGCTCGGTCGCCGATCGGCCCGGCGAATTCCCCTGCCCACCTACGCCTTCCAGCACCAGCGATTCTGGCTGCCGCCGCGTCGCGAAGCCACTGGCGACCCCCAAGCTCACCCCTTGCTCACCGGTGTGTTCCCGGTGGCCGGTAAAGACGAGTTCGTCTTCACCGGCCGGTTCTCGCTGCCCACCGACCCGTGGGTCGCCGACCACATGACCTACGGCACCGTGGTGCTGCCCAGCGCGACCCTGATCGAATTCCTGCTCGTCGCGGGCAGCCGAATCGATTGCGGCGTCGTCGAGGAACTGACCCTGGAGGCTCCGATCCTCCCGTCGGAAACCGACGAGGTCGAACTCCAGGTATCGGTGCAGGAGCCGGACTCGACCGGCCGACGCCAGTTCAGCTTCTACTTCCGCAAGGCCGGCCGCGCGGGCGAATGGGTCCGCAACGCCAGCGGTGTCCTGGCCCCCGCCTGGGACGGCGATGACGCCCTGCTGGACCAGTTGCGCGACGAGGCATGGCCGCCGGCCGACGCCGAAACCCTCGACACCGCATGGATTCCCGAGCGGATCGCGAAGGGATCCGGGCTCGAATACGGCCCGGCATTCCTCGGTGTCGACGCCGCCTGGCAGCGGGACGGAGCCGTCTTCTCGGAGATCACCCTGAACACGGCCGCCGCGCCCGAACCGGAGCGGTTCGATCTGCATCCGGCTCTGCTCGACCTGGTGATGCATGCCGGGCTGGCCGGACTCATCTGGCGCGATCAGGACAGCGACCCCGACACCGGCCGATTGCTGTTCCGCTGGGGCGGCGCGCGACTACATCAGCCGCTGGTCAAGGCGACGACGCTGCGGGTCATCGCCGTCGAGAGCGGCCCGGAGACCATCTCCGTTGCGACCGTGGATGATTCAGGGCGGCCCGTGGTCTCCGTCGACGCGGTCGTCATGCGGCCCTATGACGTGAAACAGATGCGCGGCACCCTCGCCTCGGATGACGCCGACCTCTATGACATCCAGTGGACGCCGACGGCAGCAGCGACACCGGGTCCCGCCGCGGACCGGATGGCCGTGCTCGGTTCGGCGCCGGTCGCCGGTATCGCCACCCATGCACCGACTGCCTCGGAACTCACTGCAGCACAATCGATTCCAGATATCGTGACCTGGCTTCCGCAAGAAGCCGCCGCGGCCGGCGATCCCACGGCCGTCGGTGGCTTCCTGGAATCGGTACTGGCGACGGTACAGTCCTGGCTCGCGGAACCACGTCTGGCCGACACCCGACTGGTCGTGGTGACCTCGAACGGCGCCGCGCTGACCGGCGAGACACCGGATCTCGCCGCGGCAGCGGTCTGGGGCCTGATGCGGAGTGCCCAAACCGAATACCCGGGCCGATTCGTTCTCCTCGACACCGACCCGTCGGCCGACGCGCCCGCTGTCGACCAAGCTCTGGTTGCCGCAGTGATCGCGACCGGCGAACCGCAGGTCGCGGTGCGCGCCGGAGCCTTGCTCGTACCCCGGCTGGCGAAGACGCGAGCCGACCACGACGCCGAGCCCGGATCCTCGTTCGGCACCGGCACCGTCCTGCTCACCGGCGGCACCGGTGGCCTCGGCGCACTGCTGGCTCGGCATCTGGTCACCGCGCACGGCGTCCGCCATCTGATGCTGGTGTCCAGGCGCGGCGAAACCGCCGACAGCGCAACCGAATTGGTGCGCGAGCTGTCGGAAGCCGGTGCTGCCGTCCGCGTGGCGGCCTGCGATGTGGGCGACCGGGAGGCCATCGGCTCGCTGCTGGATTCCCTCGACACCGATAGTCCGCTGACCGCCGTGATCCACGCCGCGGGCGTCCTCGACGACGGCACCCTCGCGGGCCTGACCGCCGAACAACTGCGGCGCGTGTTCACCGCGAAGGCCGCCGCCGCCTGGCACCTGCACGATCTCACCCGAGACCGGAACCTGTCCGCCTTCGTGCTGTTCTCGTCGGTCGCCGCAACGATCGGTTCGGCGGGACAGGGCAACTACGCGGCGGCCAACGCCTTCCTCGACGCCCTGGCGCATCGTCGCCGCGCCGAAGGTCTGCCCGCGATTTCCCTGGCCTGGGGGCCCTGGAACTCCGCCGGTGGCATGACCGGTGGCCTGGACCGTAGCGCCCTCGCCCGCTGGGAAAGGCTCGGCCTGCACCCGCTCGCGCACGACGAAGGCCTGCGGCTGTTCGATGCGGCCACCGGCCGCGCCGCCGCACATCTGGCGGCGATCCGGTTCGACCCGGCCGAACTGCGCCGCGAAGCCGGCACCGGTGCCGTGCCGTCGGTACTTCGTGGTTTCCTGCCCCGCACCACGACTCAGGCTGCGGCCCCGTCGAGTTCGCTGGGCGCGCGCCTGAGCCGGGTACCCGAGGCCGACCGTGCGGAGGTGGTGCTCGACCTGGTTCGCGAGCACGCGGCAGCCGTGCTCGGACACGGTTCCGCCGAAGACATCAGTCCCACCGAACGATTCGACGCCCTGGGATTCGATTCGCTCGGCGGCGTCGAATTCCGCAACCGGCTGTCGAAGGCCACCGGTGTCCAACTGCCGTCCACCCTGGTCTTCGACCACCCCACCGCCGCGGCGGTCGCCGCCCTGCTGCACAGCAAGATCGAGGGAACCGAATCCGGTTCCAAACCGGCCCGCGTCTCGCGCCGCGCACGCATGGACGAGCCCATCGCGATCGTCGGCATGAGCTGCCGATTCCCCGGCGGAGTCCGCACCCCCGAGCAGTTGTGGGATCTGGTCCGGTCCGGGACCGATGCCACCACGGAATTCCCGGACGATCGCGGCTGGGATCTCGAGCGCCTGATCGACCAGGACCCGGACAAGCCCGGAACGGTCTACAGCCGCGGCGGCGGATTCCTCGACGACGCAGGAGATTTCGACGCCGGCTTCTTCGGAATCAGCCCGCGCGAGGCCCTGGCGATGGACCCCCAGCAGCGGCTGCTGCTGGAAGCCTCCTGGGAGGCACTGGAGGAATCCGGCATCGACCCGAGCACGTTGCGCGGCAGCGATACCGGCGTGTTCGCGGGCGCGTGCGCCTCGGGCTATGTCGACAATGTCACCGGCGACCTGGAGGGATTCCGGCTGACCGGCACCACCCACTCCGTCGTCTCCGGCCGCGTGGCCTACGTCTTCGGTCTCGAGGGACCGGCGGTCACCATCGACACCGCCTGCTCGTCCTCACTGGTCGCGCTGCACCTGGCGTGTCAGGCCCTGCGTCAGGGCGAGACGTCGCTGGCGTTGGCGGGCGGCGTCACCGTGGCCGCAACCCCGTATCTCTCCGTGGATTTCGCGCGGCAACGCGGGCTGTCGCCGGACGGCCGCTGCAAGGCGTTCTCCGCCGCGGCCGACGGCGTGGCCTTCGCCGAGGGTGTGGGCGTCCTGGTCCTGGAGCGGCTGTCGGACGCGCGGCGACTGGGCCACGACATCCTGGCAGTCATTCGCGGCAGCGCGGTCAATCAGGACGGTGCCAGCAATGGCCTGACCGCGCCGAACGGCCCGTCGCAGGAGCGAGTGATCGCGCAGGCCCTCGCCAATGCCGGGCTCACACCCGCCGACGTGGATGCGGTGGAAGCGCACGGGACCGGCACCCCGCTGGGTGATCCGATCGAAGCCAACGCGTTGATCGCCGCCTACGGGCAGGACCGCGGCGACCGCGAGCCGCTGCGCCTGGGATCGATCAAATCGAATATCGGTCACACCGTCGCGGCCGCCGGTGTCGGCGGCGTGATCAAGATGGTGCAGGCGCTGCGCCACGAGACCCTGCCCCCGACCCTGCACGCGGAAACTCCGTCCCCGCATGTGGATTGGTCGGCCGGGGCGGTGCGCCTGCTGACCCGCCCGGAACCCTGGCCCGCCGGGGGAATGGCCCGCCGGGCCGGTGTGTCCTCGTTCGGAGTCAGCGGTACCAACGCCCACCTGATCCTGGAGGAAGCACCCACCGCACCGGTCGTCCCGTCACCGGCCGCCGACCGACCGCGCACGGTGCTGCCGTGGCTGGTGTCGGCCAAGAGCGAGAACGCCCTGCGCGCACAGGCGGCGAAACTGCACCGGTGGCTGATCGATCACCCCGACGCCGACGCGGCGGACGTGGCCTACTCGCTCGTCACGACACGTGCCCGGCACGAGTGGCGAGCTGCGGTCCTCGGCGCTGATCGCGACGAACTGGTGGCGCGGCTCGCGAAGCTGGCCGCCGGATCCGCCTCCGCCGGAGTGGTTTCCGGCACGGTGGGCTCCGGAAAGACCGCCTTCCTCTTCACCGGTCAGGGCGCGCAGCGGGTCGGCATGGGCGCGAGTCTCTCCGCCGCCTTCCCGGTGTTCGCCGCGGCCTTGGACGAGGTGTGTGCCCGGTTCGATCCCTTGCTCGGATGTTCCCTGAAGCAAGTGATGTTCACCGGACACCTGATCGACGATCACGGAGTCGCCGCGGAAACCGGAACCTTGGATCGGACCCGCCTGACCCAGCCCGCTCTGTTCGCGTTCGAAGTGGCGATGTACCGCCTGCTGGAGTCCTTCGGTCTCGCCCCGGACCTGGTGGTCGGGCACTCGATCGGCGAGCTGGCGGCAGCGTACGTCGCCGGTGTGTGGTCCCTGGACGACGCCTGCGAGCTGGTCGCGGCCCGCGGACGACTGATGGAGGCGCTGCCCGCGGGCGGTGCGATGCTCGCGGTCGCCGCGACCGAGACCGAAGTCGCTGCCATGATCGCCGGATTCGGTGATCGGGTATCGGTGGCCGCGGTGAATGCGCCTGCGGCCGTGGTGGTCTCGGGTGACGAGGACGCCGTCGACGAGATCGACAGCCGGTTCACCGAGCAGGGACGCAAGACGAACCGCTTGCGGGTGTCGCACGCGTTCCATTCCCCTCGGATGGAGCCGATGCTGGCCGAGTTCGAGACCCTGGCCGCGCGCGTAACATTCGATGCACCGCGGATTCCGTTGGTGTCGAACGTCTCCGGCCGGATCGCGGGCGACGAGATCCTGGCGCCCGGGTACTGGGTGTCCCAGGTACGCGCCGCGGTGCGTTTCGCCGATGGTGTCGAGACGCTGACGGCGTCGGGCGCACGCCGGTTCCTCGAGATCGGCCCCGACGCGGTGCTGGCGGCGATGACCCGGCAGGCGCTCTCCGCGGAGGCCGAGGCCCGTTCGGTGGTGGCCGCGGCGGCCCGCCGGGACCACGACGAGGTCGAACAGTTCCTGACGATGCTCGCCCAGGCGCACAACGCCGGGGTGGCGGTCGACTGGAACCAGCTGTTCACCGCCCGCCCGATGGCACGAGTCGCCCTGCCCACCTACGCCTTCGACCATCGGCGGTACTGGCTCGAACCCGGTCCGGAGGAGCACCGTGGCGCTGCCGCGGAACACCCGCTGCTCACCGATGTGGTGCGGGTGGCCGACCGTGACGAGTGGCTGTTCACGGGACGGCTGTCGCTGCGCGCCCAGCCCTGGATCGCCGACCACACTACCTACGGCGTGGTGCTCGTCCCGAGCGCCGCGCTCATGGAGATGCTGCTGGTCGCCGGTCGGCGGATCGGCTGTGACGCCGTGGAGGAGCTCACCCTCGAGGCGCCGATCCTGCCGCCGGCGGAGGGCGAGGTCGAACTCCAGGTCCTGGTGCGCGAACCGGACGCCGAGGGACGCCGATCGTTCACCTTCCACTACCGCCCGAGCGGCGATGCCGCCGACGGCGAATGGACCCGCAATGCCAGCGGCGTGCTCAGCGCCCGGCAGTGGATCGACATCGGGCTGGTGGACATGGTGCGCGCCGCTTCCTGGCCGCCCGCCGATGCCGAACCGGTGGACCCCGAATGGATTCCGGCCCAGGTGGCGCGGGCCGCCGGATTGGAATGGGGACCCGCGTTCTTCGGCGTCGAGGCCGCTTGGCGCAGCGGCGACACGGTCTTCTCCGAGGTCGCCCTGACCGAGGACACCCCGGCCGACCGGTTCCAGCTGCACCCGGCGCTGTTCGACATGGTGATGCATGCCGGCCTCGCCTGCCTGATCTGGCCCGACCACCAGGGCGACGCGTCCGAGGGCAAGCTGCTGTTCCGTTGGGGCGGAACGCAATTCCACACCACGTCCACAGTGACGAAGCTGCGGGTGATGGCCATCCAGCGCAGCAGTGAGGCGATCTCCGTCGTGGCCGTCGACCAGGACGGCAACCCGGTCGTCAGCATCGACGAAGTACTCATGCGCTCCTACGACGTCCAGCAGTTCCGGGCCGCGCTGCCGGGCGGCCGCGCGGCACGGTACGGGTTGCGCTGGGCACCGGCGGAGCCGCTCGCCGACGCACCGGCCGGGAGCGCGGCCGTGCTCGGGGCCGGGCACGTGGCCGGAATCGAAGAGCAGTACCCGGATCTGGCGACCCTCGCCTCGGCTCCGATCGTTCCGGGCGTCGTGGTGTGGTCCGAAGCCGCAGCGCTGCACGGTGATTCGCAGCCATCCGCACGCGATCGGGTCGATACCGCCCGGCGCATGGTGCGGGACTGGTTGGCCGACGAGCGATTCGCGCGGTCGCAGCTGGTCGTGGTGACCGGCCGGGCGGCAGCGCTGCCCGAAGAGACACCGGACACCGGATCGGCCGCGGTGTGGGGGCTGATCCGAAGCGCCCAGACCGAGTATCCGGGGCGGATCGTACTGCTCGATGCCGAGGAATCCGCTGGTGTGCAGCACCTTTCGGCCGAATCGATCCGAGCCGTGATCGCGACCGGAGAACCGCAGGCGGCGGTGCGGGGCAATGGTGTCCTGGTGCCGCGACTACAGGCGCTGGCATCCGCGGCGGCCGAGCGGGTGTCGTTCGGTCCCGGGACGGTGCTGATCACCGGCGGTACCGGGGGATTGGGTGCGCTGCTGGCCCGCCACCTGGTCGCCGAACACGGGGTGCGGCACCTGCTACTGGTCTCACGCCGCGGCGAGAGTGCGGACGGTGCCACAGAACTCGCGGCGGAACTGGCGCGATCCGGTACCGAAGTACGGATCGCCGCCTGCGACGTCACCGACCGCGACGCGCTTCGGGACCTGCTGGCCGCTGTGCCCGCGGAGCATCCGCTGACCGGTGTCGTCCACACCGCGGGCGTGCTCGACGACAGCGCGTTCCACACGCTCACCGGCGACCAGATCGACCGGGTGTTCGCCCCCAAGGCCGATGCGGCGTGGACTCTGCACGGGCTCACCCGCGACATGAAGCTGTCGGCATTCGTGATGTTCTCGTCGATCGCCGGAATGATCGGTTCGGCCGGGCAGGCGAATTACGCTGCCGCGAACAGCTTCCTGGACGCCCTCGCGGTGCAGCGCCGCGCCGCGGGACTCCCGGCGCTCGCGCTCGCCTGGGGGCCGTGGCAGCAGGACATCGGTATGACCGGCGTCCTGGATCGTGCCGCCATGAACCGGTTGGAGCGACTGGGCCTGGCCCCGCTGGATCGTGCCGAGGGCCTGCGCTTGTTCGACGAATCGCTGACCACGGCGGAACCGGTGTCGGTGCCGGCGCGGCTGGATACCGACAAACTGCGGATGGAATCGCACTCCGGTCCGGTGCCCGCGGTGCTGCGCGGATTCGTTCGCACCCGCGCCCGGTCGGTCACAGCGCCGGGCAGTGCGCAGTCGCTCGGGGACCGTCTGCACGGTGTGGCGGAGGCGAAGCGCCGCGGGTTCGTCCTGGACCTGGTGCGCGAACATGTGGCGGCGGTGCTGGGCTACGGCTCGGCCGATGACATCGGACCCGATCGGGGCTTCAACGAACTCGGTTTCGACTCCCTCGGCGGCGTCGAATTCCGAAACCGGCTGGCGAAGGTGACGGGGCTGTCGCTGCCCTCGACCCTGGTGTTCGACTATCCGACGGCGGGTGATGTCGCCGACTACCTGCTGGCGCAGACCGTGGTGACGGCGCCGGCGCAACCGGCGTCGGCGGCGGCCGACGACCTGGCGCGGCTCGAGGCACTGCTCGAGCGAATCATCGCCAACAGCAGCGACAACGACGAGATCGTCGCCGGATTGCGGGGCGTCAACGAGCGCCTCGTTGCCCACCTGGGCGGTACGTGGTCGCGCAGCGGCTACGACGATCTCGAATTCGATTCCGACACTGCGCTATCCGACAGTGAGCTCTTGGATCTGATCGACGAGGAGTTTGGCCCAGCATGAGCAACCCCGGCACCAGCAACGAGGAACGGCTCAGCCGGTATCTGCGCAAGCTCACCGGAGACCTCCGCGCCGCCAAGAAGCACATCCAGGACCTCGAGGACCGGGCCGGCGAACCGATCGCGATCGTCGGCATGAGCTGCCGCTATCCGGGCGGGGTCGAAACTCCGGCGCAGCTGTGGGATCTGGTCGCCTCGGGCGCCGATGCCATCGGGCCCTTCCCGGCCGACCGCGGCTGGGACCTCGAGCGGCTGTTCGACACCGATCCCGATACGCCGGGCACCATCTACACCCGCGAGGGCGGATTCCTGGATGCGGCAGGCGATTTCGACGCCGGATTCTTCGGGATCGGCCCGCGTGCGGCCCTGGCGATGGATCCGCAGCAGCGCCTGTTCCTGGAAGCGGCCTGGGAGGCACTGGAGGATGCGGGCATCGATCCGGTGTCGTTGCGCGGCAGTGACACCGGTGTGTTCGCCGGCGTGATCCATCAGGACTACGGCCCCCGCGTGGGGTCGCCGGGCCTGACCGCCGAGGCGGAAGGCCATGCCTACCTGGGTGTTTCCTCCAGCATCCTCTCCGGCCGGGTCGCCTTCACTTTCGGTTTCAAGGGCCCGGCGCTCTCGGTGGACACCGCGTGCTCGTCGTCGCTGGTCGCCCTGCACCTCGCGTGCCAGGCGCTGCGGCAGGGCGACACCTCGCTCGCCCTGGTCGGCGGCGTCACCGTGATGTCCGATCCGGCCCTGCTGATCGCCTTCGGCCGCCAGCGCGCACTGTCCCCGGATGCGCGATGCAAAGCCTTCGCGGCGGCGGCGAACGGGACCGGATTCTCCGAGGGTCTCGGCATGCTCGCGGTCGAACGACTCTCGGATGCCCGCCGTCTCGGCCACCCCGTCCTCGCGGTCATCCGCGGCAGCGCGATCAACCAGGACGGCGCCAGCAATCGCCTGACCGCACCGAACGGTCCGTCGCAGGAAAAGGTGATCGCACAGGCCCTGGCCAATGCCGGTCTGACGCCCGCCGACGTCGATGTCGTCGAAGCCCACGGCACCGGCACCACCCTCGGCGACCCGATCGAGGCGCAGGCGCTGATCGCCGCCTACGGTCGCGGACGCGTCGGAGCTCCGCTGCGCCTCGGTTCGCTCAAGTCGAACATCGGGCACACCTCGGCCGCGGCCGGCGTCGGCGGCGTGATCAAGATGGTGCAGGCGCTGCGGTACGAAACGCTGCCCGCGACACTGCATGTCGACGCTCCGACTCCGCATGTGGACTGGTCGGCGGGCTCGGTGCGGCTGCTCACCGCGGCCGAACCGTGGCCGGCGGGGGAGCGGGTGCGTCGCGCCGGCGTGTCCTCCTTCGGCGCCAGCGGCACCAACGCGCACCTGATCCTGGAAGAAGCCCCCGCTCTGGAGGAGGCCCCCGCCGAACCGGTGGACGAGGCTCCCGATCAGGGTGCGCAGGCCGTGGCGTCCGATGTCTCCGCCTGGCTGGTCTCGGCGAAGACCGAGGACGGCCTGCGTGCGCAGGCGGGCAAACTGCGGCGGTGGGTGGCCGAACACCCCGACCTGACCACCGACGAGATCGCCTATTCGCTGTTGACGACCCGGGCCCGGCTGGACTGGCGGGGCACCGTGGTCGCCGGCGACCGGGACGCCATGCTCGCCGGACTGGCCGCGCTCGCGGAACACGGCTCGGCGAGCACCGCCGCGGGCGTGACGGCGGCGCAGGCGGCCACGCGCAAGGCAGCGTTCCTGTTCACCGGGCAGGGCGCACAGCGGGCCGGGATGGGACGTGAACTGGCCGAGGCGTTCCCGGCATTCGCCGCCGCGTTGGACGAGGTGTGTGCGCAGTTCGATCCGCTCTTGGGCGGTTCGCTGAAGCAGGTGATGTTCACCGGCCGACAGGTCGGCGCTGCCGATACCGCCGTGCTGGATCGGACCGAGTTCACCCAGCCCGCGCTGTTCGCCTACGAGGTCGCACTGTGCCGGCTCCTGGAATCCTTCGGTGTGACACCGGATTTCCTGATCGGCCATTCGATCGGTGAGCTGGCCGCCGCGTACATCGCCGGTGTGTGGTCGCTCCCGGACGCGTGCCGGCTGGTCGCGGCGCGCGGCCGCCTCATGGGCCGGCTGCCCGAGGGCGGCGCGATGCTGGCCGTCGCGGCCACCGAGCGCGAGGTGTCCGACGCGCTCGCCGACCATGCGGACCGCGCGTCCATCGCGGCTGTGAATTCGCCTGCGGCCGTGGTGGTCTCCGGTGACGAGGACGCGGTGACGGCGCTCGAGCAGTGGTTCACCGACCGTGGCCGCAAGACCTCGCGGCTACGGGTGTCGCATGCGTTCCATTCCCACCGCATGGATCCGATGCTGGCCGAGTTCGCCACTGTCGCACGGGAAGTGACCTATCGCCGCCCGCAGATTCCCCTGGTCTCGAATCTGTCCGGCCGGATCGCCGGTGATGAGGTACTCGAGCCCGCGTACTGGGTCCAGCAGGTGCGGGCGAGCGTTCAGTTCGCCCGGGGCGTCGAGACCCTCGCGGCCTCGGGTGTGCGCCGATTCCTGGAGATCGGTCCCGATGCGGTCCTGACGGCCATGACCCGGCAATGCCTGCCGGAGGACCTCGAATCCCAGTCGTCGGTGATCGCCGCAGCTCGCCGAGGCCGGGCCGAGGTCGAACAGTTCGTGACCTGCCTGGCCCACGCGCACACGGTCGGCCTCGAGGTCGGCTGGACGGCGTTCTTCGCCGGTCGGCCGGTATCGCGAGTGTCGTTGCCCACCTATGCTTTCCAGCGCCGCCGCTACTGGCTCGAGGCTGTGCAGGGCACCGCCGGCGTCGAGTCCGCAGGTTTGGGTGCGGTGCAGCATCCGCTGCTGGGCGCGGTGGTCTCGGAACCCGAATCCGGTGGCGTGCTGTTGACCGGCCGGTTGTCGGTGGCGACCCATCCCTGGCTGGCCGACCATGCGGTGGCCGGGTCGGTCCTGCTGCCCGGGACCGGTTTCGTGGAGCTGGCGCTGCGCGCCGGCGCCGAAGCCGGGTGCCCGGCGATCGAGGAACTGACGCTGCGGGCGCCCCTGGTCCTGCCCGCGTCCGGCGGTGTCCAGCTCCAGGTCGTTGTCGGCGGGCCGGAACACGAACTCGCGCAACGGCCGGTATCGATCTACTCTCGCGCCGAACACGATCGCGACGAAGAGTGGGTACTCAACGCGCGGGGTCTGCTGACCACCCGCGACGACGCCACCGAACCCCAATCGCAGACCTGGCCGCCTGCCGAGGCGACCGGTCTCGATGTCGCGGCCGCGTACACGGCCCTGCTGGCACGCGGTTACGACTACGGCCCCGCGTTCCAGGGCGTGCGGGCGCTGTGGCGACGCGGCGACGAGGTGTTCGCCGAGGTCGCCATCGATACGGACTCCGGGATGCGAGCCGAGGGTTTCGGGATCCATCCGGGGCTG
Source organism: Nocardia sp. NPDC059154 (assembly GCF_042755705.1). NCBI lineage: Bacteria > Bacillati > Actinomycetota > Actinomycetes > Mycobacteriales > Nocardiaceae > Nocardia > Nocardia sp. NPDC059154. The sequence goes on along the minus strand of NZ_JBHZCS010000042.1, from coordinate 60,827 downwards.
CTGGACGCGGCCTTGCAGGCGGGACTGCTGGCCTGGGTGTCCGAAGAGGCTGCGGGACAGCAGGATTCACCGTTCACGGTGGCGGCGGGCCACGTGGTGCTGCCGTTCTCCTGGGAGTCGGTGTCGCTGTACGCGGCCGAAGCGTCGGTGCTGCGCGTGCGTCTGACCACGACCGGATCGTCGGTATCGGTGTGGGCGGGCGACGAACAGGGACAACCCGTGCTGTCGGGGTCGGTGACGCCCCGCCCGATGCCATTGGCACAGCTGGCCGCCGCCGGTGCGAGCGGCGCGGCCGATCCGGTGCTGGAACTGGTGTGGTCGCCGATCGCGGCCGAGTCCGTGGTAACGGATGCTGTTGTGGGCCGGTGGGATCGGTTGGACCCGCAGTCACCGGTACCCCCGGTGGTGGTCGTCGAGGCCGGGTCCGGCTGGAACGTACACACGGGCACCGACGTGGTGGCCACCACCCACACCGAGGTCGCACGAATCCTCGAGGTGGTGCAGGCGTGGCTGGATCAGGACCGGTTCGCCTCGAGCACCCTGCTGATCGCCACGCGTGGCGCGGTCGCCCTGCCCGGTGAAGACCTCACCGACCTCGCGGGTGCCGCCGTGTGGGGCCTGGTGCGCACCGCGCAGACGGAGGATCCGGGCCGAATTGTCCTGGTGGACGCGGACACCGGCCTCGACGAGCGACTCGCGGCCACCGTTCTGGCCGTGAACGAACCCCAGGTGGTCGTGCGCGCCGGCGTCACCCACACCGCTCGACTGACCCGGCCTGCACCCGTGTCAATCACGCGCGGCGAGGAATCCGCCTTCGGCACGGGAGCGGTGCTGATCACCGGCGGCACAGGCGGTTTGGGTGCCCTGGTGGCCCGGCACGTGGTCGTCGAGCACGGCGTCCGGTCGCTGCTGCTGGTCAGCCGCAGCGGCCCGCAGGCCGAGGGCGTGACAGCGGTCTGCGACGAGTTGACCGACCTGGGCGCACAGGTGCGAGTCGCGGCCTGCGACGTCACCGCCCCCGACGCGGTCGCCCGACTCCTGGCCGACGGACCCGAGCCGTTGACCGCCGTGATCCACGCCGCGGGTGTGCTCGACGACGGGGTCATCGCGTCCCTGACCCCGCAGCGGCTGGACGCGGTCCTGGCGCCGAAGGCAGACGCCGCCTGGTACCTCCACGAGGCGACCGCGGATCTGAATCTGGCTGCGTTCGTGGTGTTCTCCTCGGTGTCGGGCACCATCGGCGGACCCGGTCAGGCCAACTACGCGGCCGCGAACACCTTCCTCGACGCGCTGGTCGCGCACCGGCGTGCACGGGGACTGTCCGGGCAATCGCTGGCCTGGGGTCCGTGGGCACGCTCGAGCAGCATGACCGGACACCTGGGTGAGACCGATGTGGCCCGGATGAGCCGCGGCGGCTTCACCGCGATGCCGGACGAGCAGGCACTGGCCGGATGGGATGCGGCGCTCGCTCAGGGCACGGCGCTGGCGGTGATCGCGGCCGTGGACACCACCGCGATTCGCGCTCGCGCCGAGGCGGGACTTCTGCCGCCACTACTGCGGGAACTGGCGCCGACCGTGGCCCGGCGTCCGGCGGCGACGACCTCGGCGGCGGCATCCGGTCTCCGGCAACGGCTTACCGGCCTGGATACCGATCAGCAGCGGCAGGCGGTACTCGCGACCGTGCGCACCCACATCGCGGCCGTCCTCGGTCACGATGGTGCGTCCGCGATCGAACGCGATTCCGCCTTCCAGGACCTGGGATTCGATTCCCTGAGCGCGGTCGAGCTCCGCAACCGGCTCAAGACCGCCACCGGCCTGTCACTGTCGGCCGCAGTCGTTTTCGACTACCCGACACCACGGACACTGGCCGCCTATCTGGCCGACGAGCTCACCGGCACCGGGCGCGACATCGCCGTCACCGCCACCAAGTCCGCCGACGACGAACCGATTGCGATCGTCGGCATGGCGTGCCGGTACCCGGGCGGCGTGAGTTCTCCCGAGCAGCTGTGGAATCTGGTCGCGAACGGGACCGACGCGACGTCGGAGTTCCCGGTGAACCGAGGCTGGGATACCGACCGTCTGTACGACCCCACCGGCGAGACGCCGCACACCACCTACACGCGCGAGGGCGGATTCCTGCACTCCGCAGGTGAATTCGATCCGGCGTTCTTCGGCATCAGCCCCAATGAAGCCGCGGTGATGGATCCGCAGCAGTTCCTGCTGCTGGAAACCTCGTGGGAGGCGCTGGAGCGGGCCGGCGTCGATCCGGCGGAACTGCGCGGCAGTTCGACCGGGGTGTTCACCGGCATGATGTATCACGACTATCCGGTCAACGCGAACGCGGGATCCATTGCGTCCGGCCGGGTTTCGTATGTGTTCGGGCTGGAGGGCCCGGCGGTCACCGTGGATACGGCGTGTTCGTCCTCGCTGGTGGCGATGCATTTGGCGGCGCAGTCGCTGCGGTCGGGGGAGTGCGATCTGGCGTTGGCCGGTGGTGTGGCGGTGATGGCGACGCCGGAAACGTTCGTGGAGTTCAGCCGCCAGCGCGGGCTGGCCCCGGACGGGCGGAGCAAGTCCTTCTCCGACACCGCCGACGGTGTCGCCTGGTCCGAAGGCGCCGGTGTGCTGGTGCTGGAGCGGCTGTCCGACGCCCGCCGCAATGGTCATGACGTGCTCGCAGTGGTCTCGGGTTCGGCGGTGAATCAGGATGGCGCGTCGAATGGTCTGACCGCGCCGAACGGTCCGTCACAGCGGCGGGTGATCCGCCAAGCGCTGGCGAATGCCGGGGTGTCCTCGGCCGACGTCGATGTGGTGGAGGCCCACGGCACCGGTACGACGCTGGGTGATCCGATCGAGGCCGAAGCGCTTCTGGCGACGTACGGGCAGGAACGTGCGGCGGATCGTCCGCTGTGGCTGGGGTCGTTGAAGTCCAACATCGGTCATGCCCAGGCTGCGGCCGGTGTGGGTGGCGTGATCAAGATGGTGATGGCGATGCGCCACGGCGTGCTGCCCAAGACGCTGCATGTCGATCAGCCCAGCACCAAAGTCGATTGGACCCAGGGCCATGTGCGGTTGTTGACCGAGGCGGTGGCGTGGCCGGAGGTGGATCGTCCGCGTCGTGCGGGTGTGTCCTCGTTCGGTATCAGTGGCACGAATGCTCACGTCATCGTCGAGCAGGCTCCGGCGGCGGACCCGGCTCCGGTTGTGGTCGAGACCGTCCCGGCTGGTGGAGTGCTGCCGTGGGTGGTCTCGGCGCGCGGTAGCGCGGCTCTCGCCGCTCAGGCCGAGCGCTTGACATCGCTTGCGGGCAACCAGGATCCGGTGGATATCGGTTTCTCGCTGGCGTCGACGCGCAGTGTTTTCGAGCACCGTGCGGTCGTCGTGGCCGAGGGCCGCGATGGTCTGCTGGCAGGTGTGCGGGCATTGGCCGCGGGCGTATCGGGCGCCGGAGTGGTGTCCGGCCGCGTGGTGTCGGGTTCGACCGGTGTGGTGTTCTCGGGTCAGGGTGCGCAGTGGGCCGGTATGGCTGTCGAGCTGCGTGCGGCGTACCCGGTGTTCGCCGAGGTGTTCGATGGGATCGTTGCCGAGCTGGATCCGCTGCTGGGGCAGTCGGTTTCGTTGAGCGAGGCGCTGGCGGATGCTGATCTGGTCGACCAGACGGTGTTTGCGCAGGCGGGCCTGTTCGCGTTCGAGGTGGCGCTGTTCAGGCTGCTCGAATCCTGGGGTGTGCGTGCGGATGTGGTGGCCGGTCATTCGATCGGTGAGGTGGCTGCCGCGCATGTGGCGGGTGTGCTGTCTCTGACGGATGCGTGTGTGCTGGTCGCGGCGCGCGGTCGGCTGATGCAGGCTCTTCCCGCCGGTGGGGCGATGGTCGCTGTCGGTGCGTCCGAGGCCGATGTGTTGCCGTTGCTGGCCGGTGAGGTGTCGATCGCCGCGGTGAATGGCCCTGCATCTGTGGTGCTTTCCGGCATCGAGGACGACGTCGTCGCTGTCGTCCAGCGGTGTGCCGAGCAGGGCTGGTGGACACATCGACTGCGTGTGTCGCATGCCTTCCACTCGACCCTGATGGAGCCGATGCTGGCCGAATTTTCCACGGCCATAGCGGGTCTGACCTTCGGCAGTCCGCGTATTCCGTTGGTGTCGACCGTGACCGGCGCCGAGATCGGCGACGAGATGTCGGCCCCGTCGTATTGGGTCGGTCAGGTCCGGGACACGGTGCGGTTCGCCGACGCGGTCACCGCAATGGCCCGCCTGGGCGTATCGAGGTTCGCCGAGGTCGGTCCCGATGCGGTGCTGACCCCGATGGTCGCCCAAACTCTCGATACCGCAACCGCAATCGCGCTGACCAGGCGTGACAACGCGAACGCCACGACCGTCGTAAGTGCGGTGGCCGGGCTGTTCGTCTCCGGCGCGGAGGTGGACTGGGCCGGTTTCTACACCGGGACCGGGGCGCGGCGAATCGACCTGCCCACCTATGCCTTCCAGCACGAGCGCTTCTGGCTCGACGCCCGGCAGATGCTGGCCCAGTCGTGGCTCGGCGCCGAACTGGGCGGAGTCACCTCGGTCGGTCTCGACGCGGTGGACCACCCCTTGCTCGGTGCACTGGTACCGCACCCGGATTCGGGTGCGGTGAGCTTCACCGGCCGCTGGTCGCTGGACTCCGTCGAATGGCTGGCCGACCACAGCGTGCTCGGCACCGTGCTGCTGCCGGGCACCGGTTTCGTCGAGCTGGCCGCCCACGTCGGCGGTCTGCTGGGTTGTGCGGTGGTGGAGGAGCTCGTGCTGCACACCCCGCTGACGCTGCCGGCCGACGGCAGTGTCGCAGTGCAGGTGGTGGCGGCCGCGGCCGACGACGCCGGTCGTCGACGGCTGACCGTCCATTCGCAGCAGACGGCACAGGGCCCGTGGGCGCTCCACGCCGAAGGTGTTCTCGCCCCGGGCGAGGTGCCGCCCGACTTCGACCTCACCGCCTGGCCTCCGGCCGGTGCGCAGCCGTTGCCCGTCGATGGCGTGTACGACGAGCTGCTCGACATCGGGTATGGCTACGGCCCGTTCTTCCAAGGATTGCGGGCGGCCTGGCAGCGCGGCGATGAGTTGTTCGCCGAGGTCGCGCTGCCGGACCCGAAGGACGCCAAGGGTTTCGGGATCCATCCGGCACTGTTCGACTCGGCCCTGCATGTCGGGATCGTGCACGGCCGTGGCGGTGGCGCCGCCGTGCTGCCGTTCACCTGGAACCGGGTCGTGTTGCACTCGACAGGTGCTCCCGCGCTGCGGGTGCGCATCGTCCGTGAAGCGGGCCGGTTCGCTGTGCAGCTCGCCGATGAGCAGGGCCGGCCGGTGATGTCGGTGGGGGCCTTGGTCTCTCGGCCGGTATCGGCTGAGCGCCTGGGCACCGACCGGATGCCGGAAGCCCTCTTCGGGATGGATTGGGTCGCTGTCGCGCCGTCGCCGACGACCGTCGATCATCGTGACCTCGCGGGATTGATCGCCGATCTGGATGCCGATCCCGATTCGGTTGTTCCCGAGATCGTCTTGTTCGAGTGCCCTCACTTCGACGGTGCGCCGCCTCGAGCCGCACGGCAGGTCGCGACCAGTGTCCTCGACGCCGTCAAGGGTTGGTTGTCCGACACTCGTTTCGCCGGTTCCCGTTTGGTGGTGCTCACCGAACACGCAGTGTCCGTGGATGATTCCGAGTCGGTGGATCTGGCGCAGGCGCCGGTCTGGGGCTTGCTGCGTGCCGCGCAGGCGGAGAACCCGGGTCGTTTCCAGCTTCTCGATCTGGATGAATACGGCGATCCGTCCGCCGTGGCGGCCATTGCCGCCGCTGTCGCGTCGGAGCCGGAGGTGGCCCTCCGGGGCGCGAGCGTGTTCGTGCCGCGTCTGACCGCTCACGCACCCGGCACGATCGATCGATCGACAGCACCGGGCACCGTCCTGATCACCGGTGGCACGGGTGGCCTGGGTGCGGTGATCGCCCGGCACCTCGTGACCGAACACGGTGTGCGCCATCTACTTCTGACCTCTCGGCGTGGCCTGGATGCTCCTGGCGCTGCCGAGCTGCGGCAGGAGCTGGCCGAGCTCGGTGCCGAGGTCACCATCGCCGCGTGCGATGTGTCCGATCGAAACGCGCTCGCGGCACTGCTCGACAGCGTGTCGGATCAGCATCCGCTGACGGGTGTGGTGCACGCGGCGGGAACCGCTGACAACGCTGTGATCGAGTCGATCACAGCGGATCGCATCGACGGTGTCTTCCGGCCCAAGGTCGACGCGGCCTGGCATCTGCACGAGCTCACTCGCGATCTCTCGCTGTCATTGTTCGTGCTGGTGTCGTCCGCGGGCGGCCTGGTGCTGGCTGCCGGCCAAGCGAATTACGCCGCGGCGAATGTCTTCCTCGATGCGCTGGCGGTGCATCGCCGCGGCCTGGGATTGCCTGCCACGTCCCTGGATTACGGAATGTGGGCGCGCTCGAGCGGACTCGGGACCGAACTGTCGGAGGACGACTTCGACCGGATGCGCCGACAGGGTTTCCCGCCGCTCTCCGAGGCCGAGGGTCTGGCGCTGTTCGATGCGGCGATATCGACCGATACCGCCCAGCTGGTGGCGCTGCGGGTCGACAAGGCCGTGCTCCGGACCCGGGGCGAGCAGATTCCCGCCCTGGTCCGCGCGCTCGTACCGGCCCCGGTCCGCCGCCGGACGCCGCCGGCGGGCCAGGCCTTCCTGCGCACGCTGGCCGGACTGTCGGACGCCGATCGCAGGACCGCTCAACTCGACCTCGTCCGGTCGGTGGCCGCCGAGATCCTCGGGCACGCCTCCATGGCGGCTGTCGAACCCCAGCAGGCTTTCCAGCAGCTCGGTTTCGATTCGCTGAGCGCCATCGAGTTCCGCAACAAACTCAATGCCGCGACCGGTCTGCAACTGCCCGCGACGCTCGTCTTCGACTATCCCAACGCGCAGATCGTCGCCGAGTTCATCGACTCCCAGCTCACCGGGAGCGCAGCCGTCGAGGAGGTCGCGGTCAGCCGGGTCCGAACCGGCGACGACCCGATCGCGGTGGTGGCGATGAGCTGCCGCTACCCCGGTGGCGTCGCCTCGCCCGAAGACCTGTGGGGGCTGGTCACCTCGGGCATCGACACCACCGGCGACATGCCGATGGACCGTGGCTGGGACATCGAGGGCATCTACGATCCCGAACCCGGTAAGGCGGGCAGGACCTATACCCGCCAGGGTGGATTCCTGTACTCCGCAGCGGAATTCGATGCGGACTTCTTCGGGATCAGTCCCAATGAGGCGACCGTGATGGATCCGCAGCAGCGGTTGCTGCTGGAGGTCTCGTGGGAGGCGTTGGAGCGGGCTGGTGTGGATCCGGCGGTGCTGCGCGGCAGTTCCACCGGTGTGTTCACCGGTGTGATGTACCACGACTACGCCCAGGCGACCGGTACCGGTAGCGGCGCCGCAGGCAGTTTGGTCTCGGGCCGGGTGTCCTACGTGTTCGGTCTGGAAGGCCCTGCGGTCACCGTGGATACGGCGTGTTCGTCGTCGCTGGTGGCACTGCATCTGGCGTCGCAGTCGCTGCGGTCGGGGGAGTGCGATCTGGCATTGGCCGGTGGTGTCGCTGTGATGGCCACCCCGGACATGTTCCTCGAGTTCGGCCGTCAGCGGGGGCTGTCCCCGGATGGACGGTGCAAGTCCTTCGCCGACGCGGCCGATGGCGTGGGCTGGTCCGAGGGCGCTGGTGTTCTGGTGTTGGAGCGGTTGTCCGACGCGCAGCGCAATGGCCATCAGGTGCTCGCGGTGATCGCTGGTTCGGCGGTGAATCAGGATGGCGCGTCGAATGGTTTGACCGCGCCGAACGGTCCCTCGCAGCGGCGGGTGATTCGCCAAGCGCAGGCGAATGCCGGTGTCTCGGCGGTCGAGGTGGACGCGGTGGAGGCCCACGGCACCGGCACGACACTGGGTGATCCGATCGAAGCCCAAGCGCTTTTGGCGACTTACGGCCAGGATCGTGATGCGGACCGTCCCCTGTGGTTGGGCTCGTTGAAGTCCAACATCGGTCACGCTCAGGCTGCGGCCGGTGTGGGTGGCGTGATCAAGATGGTGATGGCGATGCAGCACGGGGTCCTGCCCCAAACCCTGCATGTGGATCAGCCCTCCACGAAGGTGGATTGGTCCGAGGGCCATGTGCGGTTGTTGACCGAGTCGGTGGCGTGGCCGGAGGTGGATCGTCCGCGTCGTGCGGGCGTGTCCTCGTTCGGTATCAGCGGCACCAACGCGCACGTCATCGTGGAGCAGGCCCCGGCAACCGCGCCTACGGTGGAACAGGCTCCCGTGGATGCGGTGCCGACCGTAGTGCCGTGGATGCTCTCGGCGCGCAGTGACGAGGCGCTCGCCGATCAGGCCGCCCGCCTGACATCGGCTGTGGCCGAACATGATCCGATCGATGTCGGCTTCTCGCTGGCATCGACGCGTGCCGTCTTCGAACATCGCGCTGTGGTCGTGGCCGAGGACCGTGATGGTCTCCTCGCGGGAGCGCGGGCACTGGCTGCGGGCGTGCAGGCAGCCGGTGTGGTCACCGGTCGTGTGGTGTCGGGTTCGACGGGTGTGGTGTTCTCGGGTCAGGGTGCGCAGTGGGCCGGTATGGCTGTCGAGCTGCGTGCGGCGTACCCGGTGTTCGCCGAGGTGTTCGATGGGATCGTTGCCGAGCTGGATCCGCTGCTGGGGCAGTCGGTTTCGTTGGTCGAGGCGTTGGCGAGCGCTGATCTGGTTGATCGGACGGTGTTCGCGCAGGCGGGTTTGTTCGCGTTCGAGGTGGCGTTGTTCAGGCTGCTCGAATCGTGGGGAGTCCGCGCCGATGTGGTGGCCGGTCACTCGATCGGTGAGGTCGCTGCCGCGCATATAGCCGGAGTGCTGTCCCTGACGGATGCGTGTGTATTGGTGGCTGCCCGTGGCCGTTTGATGCAAGCGTTGCCCGCCGGTGGGGCCATGGTCGCCGTCGGCGCCTCCGAGATCGATGTGCTGCCACTGCTGGTGGCCGGTGAGGTATCGATCGCGGCGGTGAACGGACCGTCGTCGGTGGTGCTCTCCGGGGTCGAGAACGATGTCCTTGCTGTCGCTGAGCGGTGTGCCGAGCAGGGTTGGCGGACGCACCGGTTGCGTGTCTCGCATGCCTTCCATTCGGCCTTGATGGAGCCGATGCTGGCCGAATTCGCCACGGCGATCGAGGGTTTGGCATTCGCCCGCCCGAGCATCCCGTTGGTGTCGACGGTCACCGGTACCCGGATCGGTGACGAGATGTCGGATCCGTCGTACTGGGTGGATCAGGTTCGCGAGACCGTCCGATTTGCTGATGCGGTCACCGTGATGGCGGGCATGGGTGTGTCCAGATTCGCCGAGGTCGGTCCCGACGCGGTGCTGACCCCGATGGTCGCCCAGACGCTCGATGACGGGGATGACTCGGCCGCAACGGTGGTGGCGTTGGCGCGTCGAGACCATGCCGATGCGTCGGCCGTGTTGAACGCTGTGGCCGCACTGTTCGTGGCCGGCGCCCCCGTCGACTGGGCCGGTTTCTACGCCGGGACGGGAGCCCAGCGAATCGACCTGCCCACCTACGCTTTCCAGCGCCGCCGCTACTGGATGCGCGAGGGGTCCGCGGGTACCGGTGACGCCCGGGCCATGGGTCTGGCGGCTACCGGACACCCCCTGATCTCGGCGATGGTGTCACAACCGGACTCCGGCGCGGTGATCCTGACCGGTCGCCTCTCGGTGGAGACCCAACCGTGGCTGGCCGATCACCGGGTCCTGGGCACCGTATTGTTCCCCGGTACCGGTTTGGTCGAACTCGCCCTGCATGCCGGGGAGCGAGTCGGCCGCACGAGCCTGGAAGACTTGGTGCTTCAGGCTCCGCTGGTGCTGCCGGAGTCCGGCGGCGTCGCGGTGCGCATCGTGGTCGCCGCCGAGGACGAGACCGGCCGTAGCGCGGTGCGGATCTACTCCTGCCCCGATGGCGACGTCGATTCCGCGACGTCGTGGACGCTGAATGCCGAAGGCGCCCTTGCACCGGACGAGGTGGAGGCCCCTGGCGACCTCACCTCGTGGCCTCCGGTCGGCGCGCAGCCCCTGCCCATCGAGGGTGCCTACGACGAGCTGCTCGATGCCGGGTACGGCTACGGTCCGTTCTTCCAGGGATTGCAGGCGGCATGGCAGCGTGGCGATGACGTGTTCGCCGAGGTCGCCCTTCCGGATCCGCAGGACGCCAAGGGTTTCGGTCTGCATCCTGCGCTGCTCGATGCCGCGCTGCACGCACTGCGCCTGGCGGGCTACCTGTCCGCGGAGGGAAGTGGACCGGCATTGCCATTCGAGTGGTCCGGTGTCACCGTGCACGCAGCGGAACCGGGCGCGTTGCGCGTCCGGCTGACCCGCGTCGGCGAACATGCGGTGGCCATGGAGCTGGCGGATCCGACCGGCGCTCCGGTGGCCACGGTGCGGCATCTGGCCTCCCGGCCAATCGATCCCGCACAGCTGACCACCGGCGCACCCGCCTTCGGCAACGCGCTGTTCCAGGTCGACTGGACACCGCTCGCGGTATCCGAGGCCGAGGTCAGCGCCGTGTCCTGGGTGGATCTCGGTGACGAGGTCCCGGCCGCGGTAGTGCTGGACTGCCCGGCGGGTAATGATCCCGCCGACGTTCGTGCCGCGACTCACAGTGTGCTGCAAGCACTCCAGTCCTGGATCGCCGATCACCGGTTCACCGAGTCGGTGCTGGTGGTTCGGACCAGCGGCGCGGTCTCGGTTGCCGGGGAGGACATTACGAACCTCGCCGGTGCCGCCGTGGGGGGTCTGGTGCGTTCCGCCCAGGCGGAGAACCCGGGCCGGATCGTATTGGTAGACACCGATTCCGACGTGCACGGGCTGCTCGGCGGAATCCTGGCCTCCGGGGAGCCCCAGGCCGCCGTGCGCGGCGAGCAGGTGCATGTCGCGCGACTCGCCCGAGCCGCCGCGTCGACCGCTCCAGCCCCGAGTTCCGCTCTCGGTCCGGACGAAACCGTTCTGATCACCGGCGCCAGCGGCTTCCTCGGCGGACTGTTCGCCCGGCATCTGGCAAACACCCAGGGTGTCCGTCACCTGCTGATGCTGAGCCGGCGCGGTGAATCGGCCCCGGGCGCCACCGAGTTGCGCGCGGAACTGGAGCTTCTCGGTGCCGAGGTCGAGTTCGTCGCCTGCGATGTCGCCGACCGTGGCGCGCTCGAGCAGGTATTGGCCGGTATCCCGGCGGACCGCCCGCTCACGGGTGTGTTCCATACGGCCGGTGTGCTCGACGATGGCGCCATCGGTTCACTCACCGCGGATCGCCTGGACACGGTCCTGCGGCCCAAGGTCGACGCCGCGCTGCACCTGCACGAGCTGACCGCCGATCTGCCGTTGAAGGCGTTCGTGCTGTTCAGTTCGGCGGCCGGTGCATTCGGCAACCCCGGCCAGGGCAACTATGCCGCGGCCAACGCCTGCCTGGACGCCTTGGCATTGCACCGCAGGGCATCCGGGCGGAGCGGACAGTCGCTGGCGTGGGGTCTGTGGGGTACCGACGGCGGTATGGCCACGGAACTCAGCGAGGTCGACCGGCAGCGCATGTCCCGTTCCGGCATGCTGCCGCTGTCGGAAGAACAGGGCCTGGCATTGTTCGGCGCGGCCACCGGAATCGATACGGCGGCTCCGATCCTCGCCCGCCTCGATCTGGAGAGCCTCCGCAACGCGGGGTTCGCCGCGGCCCTGCTGTCCGGCCTGGTTCCCGCGCGCCGCAAAGCGGCCTCGGACGCGCCCGCGGCACTGCGGACTCGTTTGGCGAATACTCCCGAGAGCGAACGCCTCGGTGTGCTCGCCGAAATCGTTCGCGGTCAGGTCGCGGCGGTACTCGGTCATCAGAACGCGAATGCGATCGCGGCCGACCGGGCCTTCAGCGACCTGGGCTTCGATTCGATCACCGCGGTCGAGTTCCGCAATGCCCTGAAAGCCGTGACGGGCCTGCGCTTGCCGGCGACGCTGGTATTCGACTACCCGACGCCGCAGGCGCTGGCCGAATACCTGGCCGACGAGTTCACCGACGAGCACCACACCGGCCAATCGACAGATCTGTCGGAGAACGATATTCGCCGAGCTCTCCAGACGATTCCACTCACCCGCCTGCGCGACGCGGGCCTGTTGGATGCCCTCATGAAACTCGCCGGCGGGCAGGACAGCCCCGGCGAGATCGAGCAGAGCATCACCGAGGAATCGATCGACGAGCTCGATATCGACGACCTGATCGACCTGGCTTACAACAACTCCTCAGAAGACTGACGGCGACATTCGCCGACGAGTCACGCTGACCCTAGGAAGAGCTAGCACACTAATGACGAAGCCCGAAGACAATACTCAGAAGCTCGCTCAGGCATTGCGCGTCTCGCTCAAGGAGACGGAGCGGTTGCGTGCCCGCAATCGCAAGCTCGACGCGGCTCTTCGCGAACCGATCGCGATTGTGGGTATGGCCTGCCGGTACCCGGGTGGGGTCAGTTCGCCTGAGGAGCTGTGGAATCTGGTCGCGGAGGGAACGGACGCGACCTCGGAGTTCCCCGGCAATCGTGGCTGGGATATCGATCGCCTCTATGACGCGACCGGGGAGACACCGAACAGCACCTACACCCGCGAGGGCGGATTCCTGCATTCCGCAGGCGAATTCGATCCCGCGTTCTTCAACATCAGTCCCAATGAAGCCGCGCTCATGGATCCGCAGCAGTTCCTGCTGCTGGAGACCTCATGGGAGGCGTTCGAGCGGGCCGGTGTCGACCCCGGCTCGCTGAAGGGCAGCCGGACCGGCGTCTGGGTCGGCATGATGTACCACGACTATCCGGCCAATGCGAATTCGGGATCCATTGCCTCCGGCCGGGTCTCCTATGTGTTCGGCCTGGAAGGGCCGTCGGTCACCGTGGACACGGCGTGCTCGTCGTCATTGGTGGCAATGCATTCCGCGGCGGCCTCGCTGCGGTCGGGGGAGTGCGATCTGGCATTGGCCGGTGGTGTGGCCGTGATGGCGACGCCGGAGACCTTCGTGGAGTTCAGCCGTCAGCGGGGTTTGTCTCCGGATGGTCGGTGTAAGTCCTTCTCCGACACGGCCGATGGGGTCGGCTGGTCCGAGGGCGTCGGTGTTCTGGTGTTGGAGCGGCTCTCCGACGCCCAGCGCAATGGGCATCAGATTCTCGCGGTGATCGCCGGTTCGGCGGTGAATCAGGATGGCGCGTCGAATGGTCTGACCGCACCCAACGGTCCCTCGCAGCGACGGGTCATCCGTCAGGCTCTGACCAATGCGGGGGTGTCCCCGGCGGATGTGGATGTCGTCGAAGCCCACGGCACCGGTACGACTCTGGGTGATCCGATCGAAGCCCAGGCGCTGCTGGCGACGTACGGGCAGGAGCGTGACGCGGACCGGCCATTGTGGTTGGGCTCGCTGAAGTCCAATATCGGTCACGCCCAGGCCGCGGCCGGCGTGGGCGGTGTGATCAAGATGGTCATGGCGATGCGCCATGGCGTGCTGCCCAGGACCCTGCATGTGGATCAGCCCTCCACGAAGGTCGATTGGTCCGAAGGCCATGTGCGTCTGCTGACCGCGCCCGTGGCATGGCCGGAGGCGGATCGTCCGCGGCGTGCCGGTGTGTCCTCGTTCGGTATCAGCGGCACCAACGCACACGTCATCGTGGAGCAGGCCCCGGTGATCGAGCCCGTGGTGGATCAGGTGCCGGCGGTGAAGACCGTCCCGGCCGGTGGGCTGCTCCCGTGGGTGGTTTCGGCACGCACCGCCGAGGCTCTCGCCGATCAGGCTGCTCGTCTGACATCGTATGCGGCCGAACATGATCCGATCGATCTCGGTTTCTCGCTGGCATCCAGGCGTGCTGTTTTCGAGCATCGCGCAGTGGTGGTGGCCGAGCACCGCGATGGTCTCCTGGCGGGAGTCGAGGCGCTGGGCCTCTCCGAAACCACTCCCGGCGTCGTGACCGGTCGCGTGGTGGCGGGCTCGACCGGTGTGGTGTTCTCCGGTCAGGGTGCGCAGTGGGCTGGTATGGCCACTGAGCTGCGCGCCGCGTACCCGGTGTTCGCCGAGGCGTTCGACGCGATCGTCGCCGAGCTGGATCCGTTGCTGGGACAGCAGGTTTCGCTGAGCGAGGCGCTGGCGGACGCTGATCTGGTTGATCGGACGGTGTTCGCGCAGGCGGGTTTGTTCGCGTTCGAGGTGGCGTTGTTCCGTCTGCTCGAATCCTGGGGAGTGCGTGCCGATGTGGTGGCCGGTCACTCGATCGGTGAGGTCGCTGCCGCGCATGTGGCCGGAGTGTTGTCTCTGACGGATGCGTGTGTGCTGGTGGCCGCGCGCGGCCGGTTGATGCAGGCGCTTCCCGCCGGCGGGGCGATGGTCGCCGTCGGTGCGTCCGAGGCCGACGTGCTGCCGCTGCTGGTGTCCGGCGGGGTGTCGATCGCGGCGGTGAATGGCCCTGCGTCGGTGGTGCTCTCCGGTGTCGAAGGCGCGGTCGCCGCCGTTGTCGAGGCGTGTGCCGAGCGTGGTTGGCGTACACACAGGTTGCGGGTGTCGCATGCTTTCCACTCGGCCCTGATGGAGCCGATGCTGGCCGAGTTCGCCACGGCGATAGCTGGTTTGGCGTTCGCTCGTCCCACCATCCCGCTGGTGTCCACGGTCACCGGCGCGCGGATCACCGACGAGATGATCGATCCGTCGTATTGGGTCGGTCAGGTCCGCGACACCGTGCGGTTCGCCGACGCGGTTGCCGCGATGGCGAATTCGGGTGTGTCCCGGTTCGCCGAGGTCGGACCCGACGCCGTGCTGACCCCCATGATCGCTCAGACTCTCGACGACGCCGCCACGGTGGTGGCCTTGGCACGCCGGGATCGGGCCGATTCGTTCTCCGTGCTGTCCGGGGTGGCCGGGCTGTTCGTGTCCGGTGCCGACGTCGATTGGGCCGGTTTCTATGCCGGCTCCGGAGCTCAGCGAATCGACCTGCCCACCTATGCTTTCCAGCATCGGCGCTTCTGGATCGCCGCGGGCGCCGTCGGTGGCGATGCCCGGGCGATGGGCCTGGCGGCCACCGGACATCCCCTGGTCCCGGTGGTGGTGTCGCAACCGGATTCCGACGCGGTCACCCTCACCGGCCGACTGTCGGCGCAGACGCATCCATGGCTGGCCGATCACCGGGTGATGGACAGGGTGCTCTTCCCCGGCACCGGTTTGGTCGAACTTGCCTTGCAAGCCGGGGAGCAGGTCGGCTGCTCGACCCTCGAGGAGTTGGTCCTGCGGGTGCCGCTGGTGCTGCCGGAGTCGGCAGGCGTCGCGGTGCGCGTCGTGGTCGGTGCCCAGGACGCCGCAGGCCGACGCGGGGTGCGGGTCTATTCCTGCCCCGATGACGGTGTCGATGCGGTGCCGTTGTGGACATTGAACGCCGAAGGTGTACTCACATCAGGATTCGACAGCGCGCCAGCGGATTTGGCGCAGTGGCCGCCCGCCGGCGCCACCGCCGTCGATATCGACGGTGTCTACCACTCCCTCGATGCGCAGGGTTATTACTACGGTTCGGTGTTCCAGGCGCTGACCTCGGTGTGGCGGGGAACCGACGGCCTGCTCTACGCCGAGGTCGAGCTGCCGGAGCAGGCCCGTCCGGACGCCAAGCGGTTCGGCGTGCATCCGGCATTGCTCGATGCCGCCCTGCATGCCCTGCGCTTCGCCGATGGCATGCCCGCGGAGGGTGCCGGGCTGGCCTTGCCGTTCGAGTGGTCCGGTGTCGCCGTGCACGCGACCGGAGCGGGCGCGCTGCGCGTCCGGCTCACCCGCGTCGGCGAGCACGCGGTCACCCTGGATCTGGCGGACCCGACCGGTACCCCGGTGGCGACGGTGCGGCAGCTGGCTTCCCGGCCCATCGATCCCGCGCAGCTCACGGGCGGCGCATCCGCGGTCGGCAATGCGCTGTTCCGGATCGGCTGGGCGCCGATCTCGGTCGGCGAGGCCGAAGTCGGCGCGGTGTCCTGGGCGGATCTCGGTGACGAGGTTCCGGCCGCGGTCGTGCTCGATTGCCCGCAGGGCAACGACCCCGCGGACATCCACGCCGCGACCCATGCAGCTCTCGCGGTGGTTCAGTCCTGGATCGCCGATTCTCGGTTCGCCGAGTCGACGCTGGTGGTTCGGACCAGTGGAGCCGTATCGGTTGCCGGGGAGAACATTACGAACCTGGCCGGTGCTGCCGTCGGCGGCCTTGTTCGCTCCGCACAGGCGGAGAACCCGGGCCGGATCGTCCTGGTGGACACCGACTCCGCGCTCGACGGGCTGCTCGGCGGGATTCTGGCCGCGCAGGAACCACAGGTGGCCGTGCGCGCCGGGCAAGGGCACGGTGCGCGGCTGAGCCGGGCCACCGCGACGAACGCTTCGGCGACCGACCCCTTCGATCCGGACGACACCGTTCTGATCACCGGTGCGAGTGGTCTGCTCGGTGGACTGTTCGCCCGGCACCTGGTCGACACCCATGGCGTGCGTCGTCTGTTGCTGCTGAGCCGACGCGGAGAGGCTGCTCCCGGCGCCGCCGAGTTGCGCGTAGAGCTGCAGCGGCTCGGCGCAGAGGTCGAGTTCGTCGCGTGTGATGTCGCCGATCGCGACGCGCTCGCGCAGGCGATCGCGAATGTGCCTGCCGCACAACCGCTCACCGGCGTTTTCCATATGGCCGGCGTCCTCGACGACGGCGCCATCGCCTCGCTGACCCAGGCCCGGATGGATGCGGTGCTGGGACCCAAGGTCGATGCAGCGCTGCACCTGCACGAACTCACCGCCCAGCTGCCGCTGAAGGCGTTCGTGCTGTTCAGCTCGGTGGCCGGTGCGTTCGGCAATGCCGGACAGGGCAACTATGCCGCGGCCAATGCGTGCCTGGATGCGCTCGCGGCACTCCGCAGGGCCTCGGGCAGCCACGGGCAGTCGCTGGCCTGGGGTCTGTGGGACGGGGGCATGGCCGGGCAGCTCAGCGACGCTGACCTGCACCGCATTTCGCGTTCGGGCCTGCTGCCGCTGTCGGAGGACCAGGGCCTGGCGCTGTTCGACGCCGCCACCGCGAGCGACGTGACCGCCCCCATCCTCGCCCGCCTGGACCTGGACAACCTGCGTGGCGCCGAATTCGCCGTGCCCGCACTGTTTTCCGGCTTGATCCCGGCTCGCCGCCGAGCGGCCTCGGGTGCGGCGACGCCCTTGCGTGCTCGGCTGGCCAACACTCCCGACAGCGAGCGTTTCGGTGTGCTCGTGGAGATCGTGCGCGGTCAGGTCGCGGCGATCCTCGGTCATCAGAACACGAACGCGATCGCGGCGGACAAGGCCTTCGGCGAGCTGGGCTTCGACTCGATCACCGCTGTCGAGTTCCGCAACGCCCTCAAAGCCCTCACCGGCCTATCGCTGCCCGCGACACTGGTATTCGACTACCCGACACCGCAGGCGCTCGCGAAATATCTGGCCGATGAATTCACCGGCACCGGCCGGGAGGCCGAGGTGACCGCCAGCGCGGCCGTCGACGACGAGCCGATTGCGGTGGTAGCGATGAGCTGCCGCTATCCGGGCGGCGTCGCCTCGCCCGAAGACCTGTGGAATCTTGTCACCTCCGGCATCGATGCCACCGGCGAGATGCCGACGGATCGTGGCTGGGACATCGAGGGCATCTACGACCCAGAACCCGGTCACGCGGGCAAGACGTACACCCGTCAGGGCGGATTCCTGTACTCCGCAGCGGAATTCGACGCGGAATTCTTCGGGATCAGCCCCAACGAAGCCGCGATGATGGATCCGCAGCAGCGCTTGCTGCTGGAGGTCTCGTGGGAGGCGCTGGAACGCGGCGGTGTGGACCCGGCGATACTGCGCGGCAGCTCGACCGGTGTCTTCACCGGCATGATGTACCACGACTACGCCCAGGGAACCGGGAACAACGCAACCGGGAGCTTGGTCTCGGGCCGGGTCTCGTATGTGTTCGGCCTCGAAGGCCCCGCGGTCACCGTGGACACGGCGTGTTCGTCCTCGCTCGTGGCCATGCATCTGGCCGCGCAGTCGCTGCGGTCGGGGGAGTGCGACCTGGCGCTGGCCGGTGGTGTGGCGGTGATGGCCACCCCGGAGACCTTCGTGGAGTTCAGCCGTCAGCGGGGCTTGTCCCCGGATGGTCGGTGTAAGTCCTTCTCCGACACCGCCGATGGGGTCGGTTGGTCCGAAGGTGCCGGTGTGCTGGTGCTGGAGCGCCTGTCCGACGCCCGCCGCAACGGTCATCAGGTGCTCGCGGTGATCGCTGGTTCGGCGGTGAATCAGGATGGCGCGTCGAATGGATTGACCGCGCCCAACGGTCCCTCGCAGCGGCGGGTGATTCGCCAAGCCCTGGCGAATGCCGGTGTCTCGGCGGTCGAGGTGGATGTGGTGGAGGCCCACGGCACCGGTACGACGCTGGGTGATCCGATCGAAGCCCAAGCGCTGCTGGCCACTTACGGCCAGGATCGTGATGCGGATCGTCCGCTGTGGCTGGGGTCGTTGAAGTCCAATATCGGTCACGCCCAGGCCGCGGCGGGTGTCGGTGGCGTGATCAAGATGGTGATGGCGATGCAGCACGGGGTCCTACCCCGAACGCTGCACGCTGATCAGCCCAGCACGAAGGTCGATTGGTCCGAGGGCCATGTGCGGTTGTTGACCGAGGCGGTGGCGTGGCCGGAGGTGGATCGTCCGCGTCGTGCAGGTGTGTCGTCCTTCGGTATCAGCGGCACCAACGCTCACCTCATCGTCGAGCAGGCCCCGGTAGCTCCCGTGGTGGAGTCGGTGCCGGTGGTCGAGACCGTTCCGGCGACGCTGCCGTGGGTGGTTTCGGCGCGCGGCGGTGACGCTCTCGCCGGCCAGGCTGCTCGCTTGGCATCGTCTGTGGGCGAACACGATCCGGTCGATATCGGTTTCTCGCTGGCGTCCACGCGTACTGTGCTCGAGCATCGTGCTGTCGTCGTGGCCGAGGGGCGTGAAGGTCTCCTCGCGGGACTACGGTCGTTGGCCGCCGGTGTGCAGGCACCCGGCGTGGTGACCGGTCGCCCGGTGTCGGGTTCGACCGGTGTGGTGTTCTCGGGTCAGGGTGCGCAATGGGCCGGTATGGCAATCGAACTGCGTGCGTCGTACCCAGTATTCGCCGAGGCGTTCGATGCGATCGTTGCCGAGCTGGATCCGTTGCTGGGGCAGTCGGTTTCGTTGAGCGAGGCGTTGGCCGACAGTGATCTGGTCAACCAGACCGTGTTCGCGCAGGCGGGTTTGTTCGCGTTCGAGGCGGCGTTGTTCAGGCTGCTCGAATCCTGGGGCGTGCGTGCGGATGTGGTGGCTGGTCATTCGATCGGTGAGGTCGCTGCCGCGCATGTGGCCGGGGTGATGTCCCTGACCGATGCGTGTGTGCTGGTCGCGGCGCGTGGCAGGTTGATGCAGGCATTGCCCACCGGTGGGGCGATGGTCGCGGTCGGCGCGTCGGAGGCCGATGTGCTGCCGCTGCTGGTGGCCGGTGGGGTGTCGATAGCGGCGGTCAACGGCCCTGCGTCGGTGGTGTTGTCCGGTATCGAAGACGACGTCGTGGCTGTTGCCGATCGTTGCGCCGAGCAGGGTTGGCGGACCCACCGGCTGCGTGTCTCGCACGCTTTCCACTCGGTTCTGATGGAGCCGATGCTGGCCGAATTCGCCACGGTGATCGAGGGTTTGGCGTTCGCCCGTCCGAGCATCCCGCTGGTGTCGACCGTAACCGGCGCTCGGATCGTCGACGAGATGTGTGATCCGTCGTACTGGGTGGGTCAGGTCCGGGAGTCGGTGCGCTTCGCGGATGCCGTTGTGGCGATGGCTGATTCGGGTGTGTCCAGGTTCGCCGAGGTCGGTCCCGATGCGGTACTGACCCCGATGATCGCCCAGATCCTCGAGGACGGCGCGGCCGCCGCGGTCGCGTTGGCGCGTCGCGATCGGGCCGATGCGCCGACACTGCTGGCCGGAGTGGCCGGGTTGTTCGTCACCGGCGCCCAGGTCGATTGGGCCGCTCTGTATGCCGGTTCCGCGGCTCGGCGAATCGACCTGCCCACCTACGCTTTCCAGCGTCGGCGCTATTGGATGGCCCCGATGTCCACCGGTAGTGGCGACGCCCGGGCGATGGGTTTCGTAGCCAGCGGGCATCCGCTGGTTTCGGCCGTGGTCTCGCAGCCGGATTCCGAGGTGGTCACGCTCAGTGGTCGTTTGTCGGCGCAGACCCAGCCATGGCTGGCCGATCACAAGGTCATGGACACTGTCCTGTTGCCCGGTACCGGACTGGTCGAACTCGCCCTGCAGGCCGGAGAACACGTCGACTGCCCGACCTTGGACGAGCTGATCCTGCAAGCGCCGCTGGTACTTCCGGAGTCGGCCGGGGTCGCGGTGCGCGTGGTGGTCGCCGCCCCGGACGGCGCGGGTCGTCGCGGTGTGCGGATCTTCTCGTGCCCCGACAGTGGCGTCGATTCCGCGTCGTCGTGGACGCTGAACGCCGAAGGTGTGCTCGCGCCGGACGAGGTGGTGGCGGATTTCGATCTTGCCGCGTGGCCTCCGGCCGGTGCGCAGCCGATGGATATCGACGGCGTCTACGACGAGCTGTTCGATCTCGGATACGGCTACGGCCCCTTGTTCCAGGGCTTGCAGGCCGCATGGCAGCGTGATGGAGAACTGTTCGCCGAGGTCGCGCTACCGGATCCGCAGGGAGCCAACGGTTTCGGCATCCATCCCGCATTGTTCGACGCCGCTCTGCACGCCGGAATCGTGCACGGTCGTCGCAGCGGCGGCGGTGATGCGCCGGTGCTGCCCTTCACCTGGAATCGGGTGGCGCTGCACGCGGTCGGCGCTGCCGCGGTGCGGGTGCGTATCGCGGTGCAGGACAACAGGTTCGCCGTCCAGCTTGCCGATGAACAAGGGCAACCGGTGTTGTCGGTGGACGCGCTGGTTTCCCGGCCGGTGTCGGCCGAGCGACTCGGCGGCCGGCGCGCGTCGGAAGCCCTGTTCGGTATCGAGTGGGTCGCCGCCGGGTTGTCGGACGGGGTGACGGTCGAGCCGGATCGGCTGGCGCTCCTCGGTTCTGATCAGGGCGCTGACGGGGTGCCCGGCCACCGTGATCTCGCGGCATTGATCACCGATCTGGATGCGAACCCCGATGCAGTTGTCCCTGAGATCGTCCTGCTGGACTGCCCCCGTGGGGACGGCCCCGAGCCGGAGGCCGCCCGGCAGGTTGTCACCGGTGTCCTGGATACCGTTCAGCGGTGGCTGGCCGAATCCCGTTTCGCCGGTTCCCGTTTGGTGGTGCTCACCAGACAGGCAGTGACCGTCGCCGATGTGGAACAGGTGCGCCTGGATCAGGCCCCGGTGTGGGGGCTGGTGCGGGCAGCGCAGGCGGAACACCCGGGTCGTTTCCAGCTTCTCGATCTGGATGACGACGGTGAGCCGTTCGCTGCCGCAACCGCGGTCGCCGCTGTCGCGTCGGAACCCGAGGTCGCCCTCCGGGGCACGAGCGTGCTCGTGCCGCGTTTGAGCCGCCACGCATCGGGCACGATTGTTCGATCGGCAGCGCCCGGCACGGTGCTGATCACCGGCGGCACCGGTGGCCTCGGTGCGGTGATCGCCCGGCATCTGGTGACCGAACACGGTGTGCGCCAACTGCTTCTGACCGGTCGTCGTGGCCCGGATGCGCCAGGCGCCACCGAACTTCGGGACGAACTCGTCGAGCTCGGCGCCGAGGTCACCATCGCCGCGTGCGACGTGTCCGATCGAGACGCGCTGGCCGCCCTGCTCGACACCATCTCCGGCCAGCACCCCCTGGCCGGGGTGATCCACGCGGCCGGAACCGCCGACAACGGCCTGATCGAATCGATCACGCCCGCCCGCATCGAGCAGGTGTTCCGGCCCAAGGTCGACGCCGCCTGGCATCTGCACGAACTCACCCGCGACCGGTCGCTGGAGTTGTTCGTGCTGGTGTCGTCGGCCGGTGGCCTGGTGCTGGCCGCCGGCCAAGCGAACTACGCCGCCGCGAATGTCTTCCTGGACGCCCTCGCGGCCCACCGCCGCGGCCTGGGATTGCCCGCGACATCCATCGATTACGGGTTGTGGGCGCGGTCCACCGCGCTCGGTGCCGAGCTGTCCGAGAGCGACCTCGACCGGATGCGGCGGCAGGGCTACCCGCCGTTGACCGAGTCCGAGGGCCTGGCACTGTTCGACTCGGCGATCGCCACCGACCAGGCCCAACTGGTCGCGCTGCGAGTCGATCCGGCCATCCTGCGCATCCAGGGCGAGCGGATCCCGGCGCTCCTCCGTTCGGTCGTCCCGACGCCCGTGCGCCGCCAGACTCGCACCGCGGCAGGTCAGGCCTTCCTACGGAAGCTGGCCGGTCTCTCCGACAGCGATCGCGACAGCGCGCTGCTCGAACTCGTCCGGTCCACTGCCGCAGACATTCTCGGGCACGCCTCCATGGCGGCTGTCGAACCCCAGCAGGCTTTCCAGCAGCTCGGTTTCGACTCGCTGAGCGCTGTCGAGTTCCGCAACAAACTCAATACCGCGACCGGTCTGCAACTACCGGCGACCCTCGTCTTCGACTACCCCAATCCGCAGGTCGTCGCGGAGTTCATCGGTTCGCAACTCACCGGCACCGGAGCCGTCGACGAGCTCGCGACCAGTCGTGTCCGAGCCGACGACGAGCCGATTGCCGTGGTGGCGATGGGATGTCGCTATCCGGGTGGCGTCATGTCGCCGGAGGATCTGTGGAGCCTCGTCGTATCGGGTGCCGACACCACCGGTGAGTTGCCGGTGGATCGTGGCTGGGACATCGACGGGATCTACGACCCCGAACCCGGCAAGGTAGGCAGGACCTACACGCGCCGGGGCGGATTCCTGTACTCCGCAGCGGAATTCGATGCGGAGTTCTTCGGGATCAGCCCCAATGAAGCCACGATGATGGACCCCCAGCAGCGATTGCTGCTGGAGGTCTCGTGGGAGGCATTGGAACGCGCCGGGGTGGATCCGGCGGTGCTGCGCGGCAGTTCCACCGGTGTGTTCACCGGCGTGATGTACCACGACTACGCCCAGGGAACCGGGACCGGAGCCAGCACCGGCGGCAGTCTGGTCTCGGGCCGGATCGCTTACACACTGGGATTGGAGGGCCCGGCCGTCTCGGTGGACACGGCGTGTTCGTCGTCGCTGGTGGCACTGCATCTGGCCTCGCAGTCGCTGCGGTCGGGGGAGTGCGATCTCGCATTGGCCGGTGGTGTCGCCGTGATGGCCACCCCGGACATGTTCCTCGAGTTCAGTCGTCAGCGCGGGCTCGCACCGGATGGACGATGCAAGTCCTTCGCCGACGCCGCCGACGGCGTCGCCTGGTCCGAGGGCGCCGGAATGCTGGTGCTGGAACGACTCTCCGACGCCCGGCGCAACGGCCACCAGATTCTCGCCGTGATCGCCGGTTCGGCGGTGAACCAGGATGGCGCGTCGAATGGTCTGACCGCACCCAACGGTCCCTCGCAGCGGCGGGTCATCCGCCAAGCGCTGGCCAATGCCCGCGTGACTTCGGCCGACGTGGATGTGGTCGAAGCTCATGGCACGGGAACGACTTTGGGCGATCCGATCGAAGCCCAGGCGCTACTCGCGACCTACGGCCAGGATCGTGATGCGGATCGTCCGCTGTGGTTGGGTTCGTTGAAGTCCAACATCGGTCACGCTCAGGCCGCGGCCGGTGTGGGTGGTGTCATCAAGATGGTCATGGCGATGCGCCATGGCCTGCTGCCGCGAACACTGCACGTGGACCAGCCCAGCACCAAAGTCGATTGGAGCGAAGGCCACATCCGGCTGCTGACCGAGGCCGTCGCGTGGCCGGACGTTGATCGTCCGCGTCGTGCCGGTGTGTCCTCCTTCGGTATCAGCGGCACCAACGCCCACCTCATCGTCGAACAGGCTCCGGCAGCGGCCCCGGCTCCGGTGGCCAAGACCGCCCCGGCCGGTGCAGTGCTGCCGTGGGTGCTCTCGGCACGTACCGACGAGGCTCTTGCCGAGCAGGCTGCCCGCCTGACGTCCCACACCGACGACCACGATCACGACCCGATCGACATCGGCTTCTCGCTCGCGGCTTCGAGAGTGCTGTTCGACCATCGCGCCGTGGTGTTGTCCCCCGAGCACGACGGCCTGCGGGCCGGCACTCGAGCGCTGGGGCGCGGCGAAACGGCTCCGGGTGTGGTGTCCGGTCGCGTGATGCCGGGCTCGACCGGTGTGGTGTTCTCGGGTCAGGGTGCGCAGTGGGCCGGTATGGCTACCGAACTGCGCGCGGCGTACCCGGTGTTCGCCGAGGCGTTCGACGCGATCGTCGCCGAACTGGAACCGCTGCTGGGGCAGCGGGTTTCGCTGAGTGAAGCCTTGACCCGTGCTGAGCTCGTGGACCAGACGGTGTTCGCCCAGGCGGGTTTGTTCGCGTTCGAGGTGGCGCTGTTCCGGCTGCTCGAATCCTGGGGCGTGCGTACCGATGTCGTGGCCGGTCACTCGATCGGGGAAGTGGCAGCTGCCCATGTCGCGGGTGTGCTGTCTCTGACGGATGCGTGTGTGCTGGTGGCCGCGCGCGGCCGGTTGATGCAGGCATTGCCCACTGGTGGGGCCATGGTCGCTGTCGGTGCCTCCGAGACCGACGTTCGGGCGCTGCTGGCGGCCGGTGACGTGCCCGCCGGTGAGGTGTCGATCGCGGCGGTCAACGGCCCGTCGTCGGTGGTGCTCTCCGGCGTGGAAGCTGCTGTCGTGGCTGTCGGTGAGCGGTGTGCCGAGCAGGGTTGGCGGACGCACCGGTTGCGGGTCTCGCATGCTTTCCATTCGGTTCTGATGGAGCCGATGCTGGCCGAGTTCGCTTCGGCGATCGAGGGTTTGGCGTTCGTCCGCCCGAGCATCCCGTTGGTGTCGACGGTGACCGGTGCCCGGATCGGTGACGAGATGTCGGATCCGTCGTACTGGGTCGGTCAGGTCCGTGACACCGTGCGCTTCGCCGACGCGGTCACCGCGATGGTGGGTATGGGTGTGTCCAGATTCGCCGAGGTCGGTCCCGATGCGGTACTGACCCCGATGGTCGCCCAGACTCTCGATGACGGTGCTGCCGCGGTGGTGGCGTTGGCGCGTCGTGGTCACGCGGATCCGTCGGCCGTGCTGGCTGGAGTGGCCGGGCTGTTCGTGACCGGCGCTCACGTCGACTGGGCCGGCCTCTACGTCGGCACCGGTGCCGGGCGAATCGACTTGCCCACCTACGCTTTCCAGCGCAGCCGCTACTGGATGCTCGACGGCTCCGCCGCCGGCGGTGACGCCCGGGCCATGGGTCTCGCCGCCACCGGACACCCCCTGGCCTCGGTGGTCGTGTCCCAACCGGATTCCGACGCGATGACCCTCACCGGCCGGCTGTCGGTGCAGGCACACCCCTGGCTCGCCGACCACACGGTCATGGACACCGTACTGTTCCCCGGTACCGGGCTGGTCGAACTCGCCCTGCACGCCGGCGAACACGTGGGCTGCTCGACCCTCGAGGAACTGGTCCTCCAGGTCCCGCTGGCACTCCCGGAGTCCGCGGGACTCGCGGTGCGGGTGGTGGCCGGTGCTCCGGACGAGACCGGCCGTCGCGCGGTGCGGATCTTCTCCCGCCCCGAGGACGGTGTCGATGCCGCGCCGGCGTGGACCTTGCACGCCGAGGGTGTGCTCACAGCCGGAATCGGCAGTGCGCCTGCCGATCTGGTGCAATGGCCGCCGGTCGGTGCGGTCGCTGTGGACATCGACGGTGCGTACGACTCGCTCGATGCGCAGGGCTATCACTACGGACCGGTGTTCCAGGCACTGAAGTCGGTGTGGCGCGCCGCGGACGGGCTGCTCTACGCCGAGGTCGAACTGCCCGAGGCGGCCCGCGCCGAGGCGGAGCGGTTCGGTCTGCATCCGGCGCTGCTGGATGCGGCGTTGCACGCGTTGCGTTTTGCCGAGGACACATCGGCGGAGGGCGCCGGGCTGGCGCTGCCGTTCGAGTGGTCCGGTGTCACCGTGCACGCGGCCGGCGCCGACGCCCTGCGTGTCCGGCTCACCCGTGCCGGTGAGCACGGCGTTGCCATCGATCTGGCGGACTCGACCGGTGCTCCGGTGGCCACTGTGCGGCACTTGGCCTCCCGGCCGATCGATCCCGCGCAGCTGACCACGGGCGCTTCCGTCGTCGGCAATGGGCTGTTCCAGATCGACTGGACACCGATCACGGTGCGTCCTGCCGAGGTCACCGCGGTAGTGTGGCCGGATCTCGGTCAGCAGGTCCCGCCGGTGGTCGTGCTGGAGTGCCCCACGGGCAACGATCTCGCCGCCATTCATGCTGCGACGCACGACGTTCTGGAGATCCTCCAGTTCTGGATCGCAGACCGGCGATTCAGCGAATCGGTGCTGGTGGTTCGAACCAGCGGCGCGGTTTCGGTTGCCGGGGAGGACATTACGAACCTGGCCGGTGCCGCCGTGGGTGGTCTGGTCCGCTCCGCGCAGGCCGAGAACCCCGGCCGGATCGTGTTGATCGACAGCGACTCCGCACTCGACGAGCTGCTCGGCGGCCTCGTGGCCGCGGCCGAACCGCAGGTGGCCGTGCGTGACGGGCAGGTGCACATCGCGCGGTTGGGCCGAGCGGCCGCCACCGGGGCGACCGTCGCTCCCGCCTTCGATCCGGACGACACCGTTCTGATCACCGGCGCGGGCGGGTTGCTCGCCGGGATGTTCGCCCGGCATCTGGTCGCCGCCCGCGGCGTCCGTCGCCTGCTGTTGCTGAGCAGGCGCGGCGAATCCGCGCCCGGTGCTGCGGAACTGGGCGCAGAGCTGCGGCAGCTGGGTGCCGAGGTCGAGTTCGCCGCGTGCGATGTCGCCGATCGTGGCGCCCTCGCCGAGGTGCTGGCAGGCGTGCCCGCCGATCGTCCGCTCACCGGCGTGTTCCACATGGCCGGTGTCCTCGACGACGGTGCGATCGCCTCGCTGACCCCGGCACGCATGGATACGGTGCTGGGGCCCAAGGTCGATGCCGCGCTGCATCTGCACGAACTCACCGCCGGACTGTCATTGCAGGCGTTCGTGCTGTTCAGCTCGGTCGCCGGTGCCTTCGGCAACCCCGGCCAGGGCAACTACGCCGCGGCCAATGCATGCCTGGATGCGCTGGCGGCACACCGCCGGGCTTCGGGTGGCCGCGGTAGTTCCCTGGCCTGGGGCCTGTGGGACGGTGGCATGGCGGGGCAACTCAGTGACGTTGACCGTCAACGCCTTTCGCGTTCGGGCATGCTGCCGCTGTCGGAGGAACAGGGCCTCGCACTGTTCGATGCCGCTCTCGAGATCGACGCGGCGGCTCCGGTCCTTGCCCGTCTCGATTTCGAGAGCATCCGCAGCGCGGGTACCGCTGCGCCGACGCTCTTCGCGGGCCTGATCCCGGCTCGCCGCAAAGCGGCTTCGGGCGCCTTCACGGCGCTGCGGGCTCGGCTGGCGAACACTCCCGAGAGCGAACGTTTCGATGTGCTCGTGGAGATCGTGCGTGCGCAGGTCGCCACGATTCTCGGTCATCAGACCGTGAACGCGGTCGCGGCGGACAAGGCCTTCGGCGAGTTGGGCTTCGATTCGATCACCGCTATCGAGTTCCGCAACACTCTCAAAGCCGTCACGGGGTTGCAGTTGCCCGCGACCTTGGTGTTCGACTACCCGACACCTCAGGCCCTGGCGAAATATCTGGCCGACGAGTTCGCCGGCATCAGCCGCGATGTCGAGGTGACCGCCAGCAGAGCCGTCGACACGGACCCGATCGCCGTCGTCGGAATGGCCTGCCGCTACCCCGGGGGCGTCACGTCCCCCGAGGAACTGTGGGAACTGGTCCGGGTCGGCGGGGATGCGGTGTCGACCCTCCCGACCGATCGAGGCTGGGACATCACCGGCATCTACGATCCGGAACCGGGCCGCGCGGGCAAGTCCTACACCCGGGAAGGCGGATTCCTGCACACCGCTGCGGAATTCGACGCGGACTTCTTCGGCATCGGCCCCAACGAAGCCACGATGATGGATCCGCAACAGCGCCAACTCCTGGAAACGACCTGGGAGGCGCTGGAACGCGCCGGTGTGGATCCGGCGGTGCTGCGCGGCAGCTCGACCGGTGTGTTCACCGGCGTGATGTACCACGACTACGCCCAGGGCAGCGGGAACAGCGCGACCGGCAGTCTCGTCTCCGGTCGCATCGCCTACACCCTGGGATTGGAGGGCCCGGCCGTCTCGGTCGACACGGCCTGCTCGTCGTCCCTGGTGGCCATGCATCTGGCCGCGCAGTCGCTGCGGTCGGGTGAATGCGACCTGGCACTGGCCGGTGGTGTCGCGGTGATGGCCACCCCGGAGACCTTCGTGGAGTTCAGCCGTCAGCGCGGGCTCGCACCCGATGGACGGTGTAAGTCCTTCTCCGACACAGCCGATGGTGTCGGGTGGTCGGAGGGCGCCGGAATGCTGGTGCTGGAACGACTCTCCGACGCCCAGCGCAAGGGTCACCAGGTGCTCGCGGTGCTCGCTGGTTCGGCGGTGAATCAGGATGGCGCGTCGAATGGTCTGACCGCACCGAATGGTCCGTCTCAGCGCCGGGTGATTCGCCAAGCACTGGCCAACGCCGGGATCTCGCCGGTCGAGGTCGATGTGGTGGAAGCCCACGGCACCGGTACGACGTTGGGCGATCCCATTGAAGCACAAGCGCTTCTGGCCACCTACGGCCAGGACCGTGCGGCTGATCGTCCGCTGTGGCTGGGGTCGTTGAAGTCCAACATCGGTCACGCTCAGGCTGCGGCCGGTGTGGGTGGCGTGATCAAGATGGTGATGGCCATGCGCCACGGCGTGCTGCCCAAGACGCTGCACGTCGATGCACCCAGCACCAAAGTCGATTGGAGCGAAGGCCATATCCGGTTGCTGACCGAGGCGGTGGCGTGGCCGGAGGTGGATCGTCCGCGTCGTGCGGGTGTGTCCTCGTTCGGTATCAGTGGCACGAATGCCCACGTCATCGTCGAGCAGGCCCCGGTGGTGGATCAGGCGCCGGTGACGACGACTGTCCGCGCTGAGGGACTGCTGCCCTGGGTGGTTTCGGCACGAAGTGGCGAGGCGCTCGGCGGTCAGGCTGCTCGCCTGGCGTCCCATGTGGGTGATCGCGACCTGAATCCGGCGGATGTAGGCTTCTCCCTGGCGTCCACGCGTGCTGTTTTCGAGCATCGCGCGGTTGTGGTCGCCGACAGTCATGGCCTGCTCACGGGCGTGCGATCCTTGGCTGCCGGTGAGCAGGCCCCCGGTGTGGTGACCGGCCGCGTGACGTCGGGTTCGACGGGTCTGGTGTTCTCGGGTCAGGGTGCGCAGTGGGCCGGTATGGCCACTGAGCTGCGCGCCGCGTACCCGGTGTTCGCCGAGGCATTCGGCGCGATCGTCACCGAGCTGGATCCGCTCCTGGGGCAGCCTGTTTCGCTGAGCGAGGCGCTGGCGGACGCTGATCTGGTCGACCAGACGGTGTTTGCGCAGGCGGGCCTGTTCGCGTTCGAGGTGGCGTTGTTCAGGCTGCTCGAATCCTGGGGAGTCCGTGCGGATGTGGTGGCCGGTCATTCGATCGGTGAGGTGGCTGCCGCGCATGTGGCCGGGGTGCTGTCCCTGACCGATGCGTGTGTATTGGTGGCTGCCCGTGGCCGGTTGATGCAGGCGCTTCCCGCTGGCGGAGCGATGGTGGCGGTCGGTGCGTCCGAGGCCGACGTGCTGCCGTTGCTGGCCGGTGAGGTGTCGATCGCCGCGGTGAATGGCCCTGCCTCGGTGGTGCTTTCCGGTATCGAGGACGATGTCGTGGCCGTCGCCCACCGTTGTGCCGGAAAGGGCTGGCGCACGCACAGGTTGCGTGTTTCCCATGCCTTCCATTCGGCGTCGATGGAGCCGATGCTGGCCGAGTTCGCCACAGCGATACAAGGTTTGGCGTTCACCCGCCCCCGCATCCCGCTGGTGTCGACGGTGACCGGTGCACGGGTGACCGACGAGATGTCGGATCCGTCGTATTGGGTGCGTCAGGTCCGGGAGACCGTCCGGTTCGCCGACGCGGTCGCCGCGGCCGCCGAGCTCGGCGTGTCCAGGTTCGCCGAGGTCGGTCCCGATGCGGTGCTGACCCCGATGATCGCCCAAACTCTCGACACCGCAACCACAATCGCCCTCACCAGACGAGACAACACGACTCCCGTGACCCTGCTGACGGGCCTCGCCCGCCTGCACGTCACCGGTGCGACGGTGGATTGGACCCGCTACTACGCCGGAGTCGGTGGCACGAAGACCGACCTCCCGACCTACAGCTTCCAGCACCGCCGCTTCTGGGCCACCGGCCCACTGCACACCGGCGAGGCGCACGCGCTCGGCCTGCGGTCCACCGAGCACCCCATGCTCGGCGCGATGGTGGCACAGCCGGAGAGCGGCGGTGTCAGGTTCACCGGCCGCCTGTCCACGGCCACCCATCCCTGGTTGGCCGATCATGACGTGCTCGGCACGGTGCTGCTCCCCGGCACCGGATTCGTCGAGCTCGCCGTGCACGCCGGAGACCAGGTCGACTGCCCGGAACTCGAGGAACTCACACTGCTGGCCCCGCTGGTGTTGCACGGCCATGGCGGAGTGCAGATCCAGGTGATCGTCGGCGACAGCGACGAGACCGGTCGCCGAGGGCTCGACATCTACTCGCGCAAGGACGAGGACGATCCGTCGCTCACGTGGACCCACCACGCGCACGGCACGGTGAGCCCGGGCCAGGAGGCCGGCGACGACGGCTGGGCCGATTTCGTGCAGTGGCCACCGGCCGGTGCCACCGCCGTGCCGTTGGACGGGGCCTACGACGAACTCGCGGAGAACGGGTACCGCTACGGGCCCGCCTTCCAAGGGCTGTCGGCCCTGTGGCGTCGCGGGGAGGATCTCTTCGCCGAAGTCGCTCTCCCCGAGCAGGCCTCGGCCCAGGGCTATGGTGTGCATCCCGCGCTGCTCGACTCGGCCATGCACGCACTGTCCTTCGGCCTTCCCGAGGGCGTGGACGAGCAGGCCGAGCGGCCGACCCTGGTGCCGTTCGCGTGGTCTTCGGTGCGTGTGCACGCGGTCGGCGCCCGCCGGGTGCGGGTCCGGTTGACCTGGCGGAATCAGGGAGAAGTCACCCTGGCGATGGCCGATTCCGGTGGTGCGCCACTGCTTTCGGTACGGTCGCTCGCCCTGCGCCCGCTGTCGGTCGAACTGCTCTCGGGGGCGGCCCGGTCCTCGCAGGACGCGCTGTACGAGCTCACCTGGCGGCCCGGTCCGGAACTGCGTCCGGCGGCGGGAGTCTCGTGGGCCGAATGGGGCGCGGCGGAGCCGGCGTCGGCCCTGCTCTTCCGGCCCCCGGTCGACGGCGACGACGTGCCGGTCCGGTTGCGGGCGGCGCTGCACCGCACGCTCGGCGTCATCCAGCAGTTCCTGAGCGAAGAGCGGTACGCCGCAACCACTTTGGCTGTCATCACCGACTCCGAGGCCGACCCGGCCGCGGCCGCGGTGTGGGGTCTGGTGCGCGCGGCGCAGGCGGAGAACCCCGGGCGGATCGTGCTCGTCGAGGCGCGTGCGGAGATAGCGGCGGATCACCTTGTCGGCGCGGCGATCTCGGGTGAGCCGGAACTGGCTGTCGACGCCGACGGGGCGCGGGTGCCACGCCTGGTTCGCGCCGCGTCGCCCGACCCGGAGCCGCAGGCACCGTGGGATCCCGAACGGACGGTGCTGATTACCGGTGGTACCGGCGGGATCGGCCGCCACATCGCCGAGCATCTGGTGACCGAACACGGTGTGCGGAACCTGCTGCTGGCCGGTCGTCGCGGACTGGACGCCGTCGCGGATCTGATCGCGGAACTCGGCGCTCTCGGCGCCCGGGTCCGCGTGGCCGCTTGCGATGTCACCGACCGGAATGCCTTGCGGGACCTGCTCGCTTCGATACCCGCGGAGCATCCGCTCGGTGCGGTCGTGCACGTGGCGGGCGTCGCCCACAACGGTCTGGTCGACACCTTGACGCCCGAGCAGATCGACTACTGCCTCGGTGCCAAGGCCGACGCCGCGTGGTATCTGCACGAACTCACCCGCGACGCCGGACTGTCCGCATTCGTGATGATCTCCTCGGTGGCAGGTTCGATCCTGCCTGCCGGGCAGGGCGGTTACGCGGCGGCCAACGTGTTCCTCGACGCCCTCGCCACCTTCCGGCACGCCGAGGGCCTACCGGCCACCTCGCTCGCCTACGGCCTGTGGGACATCGAAACCGGCCTGTCGCAATGGCTCAGCCAGGCCGACCGGCTGCGCATGCGTCGCCAGGGCATGCCGCCGCTGGCCGCGGACAAGGCCCTCGAATTGTTCGACGCGGCCGTGTCCACGACGCGTCCGGTGCACGTGCCGGTCGAGATCGACCTGGCCGCGTTGCGCGCCCGGGACGCGGTGCCCGCACTGCTCGGCGACCTGGCCAAGCGGGCCGGGCGTCGGCACAGCAGCGGAACCCAGGACGCGGGAGCGCTGCGCAGGCAGCTGACACGGCTCTCGGAGTCCGAGCAGGAACAGTGGCTCCGGACCCACATCCTCGAGAACGCCGCCAGGCTGCTCGGGCACGAGAGCGCCGACGCGCTCGACCCCGAGCGCGACTTCCTCGAGGCCGGGTTCGACTCACTGGCCGCCATGGAGTTGCGGACCACGCTGAATGCCTCCACCGGCCTGACCCTGCCGACCGCCGCGATCTTCGATCACAAAACGCCTGCGGCACTGGCCCGATACCTGCGGAAGGAGCTCACCACAGCCACCCGAGACGACAGCGAGCGGGTGAGCGAGGACGACTCGCTGTACGGAATGTTCCGTGGCGCAGTGGAATCCGGGCGAGTCGGCACCGGCTTCGCCCTGTTGAATCTGGCGGCGGAGCTGCGCGAGCAGTTCGCGTCGGCGTCCGAGCTGGATCGGCTACCGGTGCCGGCGCGAGTCGCGGCGGGTTCGGCGCTGCCGCGGATCATCTGCCTCACACCGCCACTGGCCACCGGCGGCGCGCATCAGTACGCCAGGATCGCCTCGCACCTGCGCACTGCCCGTGAGGTCGTGGCGCTGTCGCCGATCGGCTGCCGGACGGGAGAACCCCTGCCGCCGACGCCGACGGCGGCCTTGCAGGCCCTGGCGCGCAGCGTTCTCGAAGCGGCGCAAGGAGATCCGTTCGTGCTGCTCGGGTACTCCTCGGGCGGCCTGCTGGCCTACCTCCTCACCGAGCACCTGGAGGCGGTGGGCGGACCCGCCCCCGCGGGCGTGGTCATGCTCGACACCTACCGGGTGGACGATGGCGGCGGCGAATGGCTGCTGCGAGCGATGGCCGAGCACATGGTGTCCAACGAGGCGACATTCGGCCGCTTCGACCAGGCCCGCTTGTCCGGTATGGGTTGGTATGTCCGGCTGCTCCAGGAGATGGCGCCCGGTCCCGTTGTCACGCCGGCCTTGTTCGTCCAGTGCGCCCAGTCATTCCTGGGAAGTTCGGCGGAGCGCGCGGACTGGCAGGCCCAGCCCTGGGACGCAACGCATTTCGTCGTGCCGGTCCAGGCCGATCACTTCACGATCCTGGAGGACGGCTCGGCGGATGCCGCGGACGTGATCGAGGGCTGGCTCGCCGGTTAGGGGCGACGACCGGGTGAGCCCAGGCTCACCCGGTCGTTCTCGCCTGGGTCCGGTGTCGAAGTCGGCGAGTGTGAGCCCGAAAAGTCTGTACTCGGGGCTCGTCTCCGGGGTCCTGGCCGCCGGGTACCCGACGGTCGAGGAACTAACTTGGTGGATTGACCGTCACGGGGAATGACTTGATAGTCGCAAGGACAGGTCCCGGGTTGTTTATGTCCTCGAGCTCCATCGGCTCCACGAGCGCGTAGACATCGTTCTGTGGGGGAAAGTTGGTGACATTGGAGTTCCTGAGAATGGCCCGCTTCACCGTGTCGGTTTTGATGACTCTCACCGAGGAGATGGTGTCGTTCATCGAATCGCCGACGTAGGCGATGTCGCCGGTGTAGATCATCTCTGCGCCCTTGCAGTCGCCGTCCTTATAGGCAACAACCGAGATGCCTGGAGCCACTTTCAGCGAGGACACAACGTCGTTGCCGACGTGCCCTGTGCCGTCGCCGAGGTTGTAGGTGCCCTCCTCGAGAATCACGCTTGCGCCGCCATAGTCGCGGTCGGCGAACAGCTGAACCTTGCCAGATGATGGAGGCATAGCAAATCTCCCAACTAGTGGATGATCATCCGAGGGTGTTCACAACAACGTCTCCCAGCGACACCTGTGCTGGGTGGCTGTGCGGTTGCGACGCTGGTGGGTGCCTTGCGTGCCTGGTTCGATCTCGGTGTCGTACATGACCATACAGTTGTTAGCTAAAATGTTGCTGCCGTTTCGACTAAACGTTCAACCGGCGGCCCGCCCTCACTGCTGTCGGAGCCATTGGTTGATCGCAGCGATGTGGATGGTGGTCAGGTAACGGATGGCGAGTTTGTCGGCGCCTTGTCCGAGAAGGTCGATGCGGTATTCGGGGCGGCGATTGCTGCGGGTCCCGGAAAGCTATGTGCGCCAAGTGATCTGACAAACGGTGCCGAACCAGCGGATCACTGGTGTGAGCGTGCCGCTGCTTCCCGGTATCGGGCCAGCAAGTCCGGCGACGCGTCTGCGGTAAAGGTGCGGGTTGTGGCCAATGGCCAGGCAGGGGGCTGCGGGGCCGACGACATCACCCACGCGGCCTGGCGAGCGGCTCCTGCGGCGACGTATTCACCTGGAACGGGAACATCGACGGGCACCCCGAACACCGCCGGCGCGATGGCGCACACGGCTGCCGAGCGTGCACCGCCACCGGTCAGCGTGACCCGGTCGACGGGCACCGAACCACGACGGAACACGTCGGCAGCAGCGGCGGTCAGGCACAGCAGCGACTCCACCGCCGCCCGGGCGATATTCCCCCGGGTCATCGACTCCATCGTCATGCCGTACAAGGAGCCGGTGGCGTGGGGAAGATTCGGCGTCCGTTCGCCTTCCAGGTAGGGCACCTGCACCAGCCCGCCCGCGCCGGGTGCCGCCGCCAGCGCCAACGCCGACAGCTCGTCGAGATCCACGCCGAGGACGGTGGCAGTCGCCTCGAGGATCCTGGCGGCGTTGAGCGTGCACACCAGTGGAAGGAAACGACCGGTAGCGTCGGCGAAGCCCGCCACCGTGCCGGACGGGTCCCGGACCGGCGTGGTCGTGACGGCGGCGATCACGCCCGAGGTACCCAGCGAGAGCATCACCTCACCGGCGTGCAGTCCCAAACCCAGTGCTGCGCCGGCATTGTCGCCGCACCCGGGCCCGACGATCATCTCCGAACGGCCCAGCGCAGGGTCGGAGGTGCCCGCGGGCGCTGTCGGCGCCGAGACCGCCGGCAACACGATGCCCTGCGCGTGGGTCTGGCTGTACCGCAAGGCCATTGCCAGCAGCTCACGCCGGTAGACACCGGACACCGGATCGAAATAGCCGGTGCCCGATGCTTCGCTGCGGTCGGTGACCAGGTCGTCGAGCGACCTCGCACCGCACAACCGCCAGGTGAGCCAATCATGGGGCAACGCGATCGCCGCGATCCGGGCGGCGTTGGCGGGCTCGTGGTCGGCGAGCCAGCGCAGTTTCGTGATGGTCAGCGACGCGACCGGTGCGGTGCCGACCGCGTCGACCCAGCGCCGCACACCTGCGTCGTGATCGCCGTCGCCCATTTCGTGAACCAGGTCGCGTGCGGCAGCAGCGGATCGGGTGTCGTTCCACAGCAGCGCCGGGCGGATCACCGCGCCGCGGGCGTCCAGGCAGACGAGTCCGTGCTGCTGCCCGCCGACCGAGACCGCGGCCACGTCGTCGAGGCCGCCGGCCTGCTGTATCGCCGATTGCAGTGCCTGCCACCAATATTCGGGATCGACCTCGGTGCCGGGCGGGTGCGGGGCGGCACCCGAGCGCACCGGGCGGCCGCTGTCGGCGTCGCGGATGACAACCTTGCACGATTGGGTCGAGGAATCGACCCCAGCCACCAGTGTCATGGCCTCATCCGATCACATGCTCGACGGCGAGCTGGTGCAAGCGCACGAAACCGTAGTCGCGCGTCGCGGCGGTGTCGGGGTCGAACAGTTGGTCTCGCGCCGCCGCGAACGCCTGTACCGATTCCCCCGCGCCCAGCGTCGGCTGGGCGAGGTCGAACACTCCGGCGTGTGTCATCGCCTCCTGCACGCGAGGGTCGGCCCGGAACGCGCGGGCCTTGTCGGCCAGCATCAGGTACGTCGACATGTTCGCTCGTGCCGATTCCCACACCCCCGGCATGTGTTCGGTGCGTGAGGGTTTGTAGTCGAAGTGCCGGGCCCCGGTGTAGCGCGGGCCGTCGGGGTAGCCGGGGAACCCGTTCTCGAGCAGGTCCACGGTGAAGAACGCCGACATCAAATCGCCGTGGCCGAAGACCAGGTCCTGGTCGTATTTCGCGCCGCGCTGCCCGTTGAGGTCGATGTGGAACAGCTTGCCGCTCCACAACGCCTGCCCGATCGCGTGGGTGTAGTTGAGTCCCGCCATCTGCTCGTGGCCGGTCTCGGGATTGACCCCGACGAGATCGGCATGGTCGAGCTCCGCGATCAGCGCGAGGGCGTGTCCCACGGTCGGCAGCAGGATGTCGCCGCGCGGTTCGTTTGGTTTGGGCTCCAACGCGATGCGCAGGTCGTATCCCTGCGCCTTGATGTAGGCCGCGACGGTGTCGATGCCCTCCTTGTACCGTTCGAGCGCGGCGTAGAGGTCCTTGGATCCGTCGTATTCACTGCCCTCACGGCCGCCCCACATGACGAAGGTGGTGGCGTCGACCTGTCCGGCCAGATCGACCGCGTGCAGGATCTTCCGCAACGCGAAGCGGCGGACCGCCCGGTCGTTGGCGCACAGTCCGCCGTCCTTGAACACCGGATGGGTGAAGGTGTTGGTGGTGACCATCTCGATTGCCAGACCAGCGCGATCGGCCGCGTCCTTCACCCGGGCGACTCGCTGCCGCTGAGTGGCCTCGTCGGCGTCGAATGGGTAGATGTCGTTGTCGTGGAAGCTGATTGCCCACGCCCCGAGCTGGGCCAGCCCGTCGATGTAGTCCCACGGAGCCAGTGTCGGACGGGTCGCAGTACCGAACGGATCGATGCCGCTCCAGCCGACTGTCCACAGTCCGAACGAGAACCTGTCCTGCGGGGTGGGTTGGCGGGACATCGCACGATCCTCTCATTTGTTTATCCGATGAACTTAATTGTCGGGTGGGTTACGGTCAATCCGTGAATCGAGGTTCTTCGCTGGCCGGACGCACGGCGCCGACAAGTGCCCGCCAGACATCGCTCCGGGCGGCGAACTTGGCGTTGGTGCTGACCACGGTGCTGCGGAACCCTGCGGGTGTGTCGCGCGCGAGTATCGCCTCAGCAACCGGCATGACCCGAGCCACCGCGTCTCGCCTGGTCGACGAGCTGGTCGCCGGTGGCATCCTCGCCGAGCTGCCGCGCGCGGCCGCACCGAGCCGCGGGCGGCCGGCGACGCCGATCATCGCCGCAAGTCGCCTCATTGCCCTAGG
Organism: Nocardia sp. NPDC059154; assembly: GCF_042755705.1. Classification (NCBI taxonomy): domain Bacteria; kingdom Bacillati; phylum Actinomycetota; class Actinomycetes; order Mycobacteriales; family Nocardiaceae; genus Nocardia; species Nocardia sp. NPDC059154. The sequence continues at coordinate 23,141 of NZ_JBHZCS010000042.1, read as the reverse complement.
GCTGCAGGTGGATACGAATCGTTTGACCGCTCGAGCAATCACGTTGTCCGGAGAGATCGCCGGCGAACGCAGCGAGATCGGCGACTGGCGAAACAGCCGACCCGCCGCCTGCTTGGCCCGACTCGGCGAGCTCAGCACAGAACTGATTACAGCGCTGACCGACGACGTGCGGATCGTCGGGGTCGGCTTGGCGCTGCCCGGGGTTGTGCGCGCCGACACCGCCACACTCATGACCGCACCGAATCTGGGGTGGCCCGAAGTGCGTCCCGAGGAGTTCATCGCTGCCGGGGCACGCGCCGGGTTGTCGGTGCGAGTCGGCAACGAGGCGGATCTGGCCGCCCGGGCAACGGCCGAATACGCTCCCGGCCGCCCAGGAGCGGTCCGAGACTTCTTCTACGTGTCCGGCGATACCGGTATCGGCGGGGCGGCGGTGATCGGCGGCAAGGTGATGGCCGGACCATACGGGGGCAGCGGCGAAATCGGGCATGTCACCGTCGATCCCGGCGGGGGTGCCTGCGCGTGTGGTTCCACGGGCTGTCTCGAGTTGTACGCCGGCAGGCAGGCCCTGGTTGCCGCCGCCGGATTGCCCACCGGCACCGGCATAGCCGAGCTCGCCGCTCACGCGGTCGCGGGGAACGCCGCAGTTCTGCACTCCCTCGAGCGTGCCGCGTGGGCCCTCGGTATCGCGCTGGCGGCGGCGATCAATATTCTCGGCATACCGGTCATCGTGCTCGGCGGGCATTTGGCAGCGCTGGCCGATTTCCTACTGCCCCCGCTCATCTCACACCTCCACAGCCGCGTGGTGGCGGCACGGTGGATTGCCCCGCGAGTCGAGGTTGCCCGACCGGATACGGCGCCCGGCGCAACCGGTGCCGCCTATCTGGCCTTGGAGGAACTGATCCACGACCCGGCAGGCTGGATCCCCGAGCGGGCAACCGACGGCACCGCCTAGCTCCGCAGCGCCGCCGAGCTGTGCCGGCGGATCAACTCGGCCACCGCTCGGCAATTCGCATCGATGAAGAAGTGACCGCCCGGAAACGATTGCGCGGCAAAGCTTCCGGAGGTGTGTGCGCTCCACGCCTGGATGTCCGCGAAACCCGCATCGGGGTCGCGGTCGCCGACCAGTGCGACGATGGGGGACTTGACCATCGCGTCCGTCGTGCACGCGTAGGTCTCGATGGCTCGGTAGTCGTTCCTGACGATCGACAGGATCAATTCCCGAAAGTCGGGATCCTCGAGCAATACCGCGGGCGTGCCGCCGATCCGGAGCAATTGTTCGCACAGTTCTCGATCGCCGAGCAGATGCACGCGCCCGGTTTGTGTCGCCGACGGAGCGCAGCGGCCGGAAGCGAACAGCACTGTCGCCGTTGCCCCTACCTCGTCCTCGAGCCGCCTGCACGCCTCGAAAGCCACGACGGATCCCATGCTGTGGCCGAACACGGAAAAATTCTCGGCATCCCCGACGGCCTCGATGACCTCGGGAAGCAAGCCGTCGACCAACCCTGAAATATCGCCCACGAGCCGTTCGTGCCTTCTGTCCTGCCGCCCCGGATATTGAACGGCGAGAACGTCGAACTCCGAACCGACGGACTCGGCCAATGGTCCGAAAGAGAGGGCGGATCCGCCGGCGTGGGGAAAGCAGACCAACTTGTGGGAGCCATTCCTCGGTGCAGGGGTCAGGTGACGCAGCCAGCTATTGCCCATAGGGTGGAGAGCCTTTCCTCGGATTCAACATCCGAACGGTACCGTGCAAAGGGCTCGAGCCGGGTGCGGGGGAGCGTCAGGGCTGTTGTGGCGCAGGGGAATCCGTAGGGGCGCGGCGGAACGGGGCGGCCACGTCGGGGCGCAGGGGGAGCGCGGTGGCCGATTCGCGGCGACGGAGGGCCTCGGTGGCCTCGGGCTCGTTGTTGGCCGTCAGGCGGTAGACGGCGCGTTCGAGGATCGGAAGGACTTCGGAGACCCGGAGGGTGCCGTCGGCGCATTGGCCGAGCAGGGAGAAGGTCATGTTGGAGAGGACGACGGCGATGTCCTCGAGGTAGCGGGGCTCGGCGCCGGCGAGCACGGCGGCGGCGATGGGGAGGACGGCGTCCAGGCCGTGATTGTCGAGGCGTTGGTTGGCCGGACCGATGCGGGCCCGATGGTAGGCCTCGAGCATGATCGGGTGGCGTTCCCAGGGGTCGAAGACGTGGCGGATGACGCGGAGCAGGCCGTCGCGGATGGATTCGCCGGGGGGCGGGGATTCCATCGGGATGTAGGTGTTGTCCTCCATCCAGGCTTCGATGGCGGAGACGAGCAATTCGTCGCGCGTGGGGAAGAGCTTGTAGATGGTGGTGAGCGAGACGCGGGCGCGGCGCGCGACTTCGCGCAGCTGGACGGCGTCGTAGCCGTCGGATTCGAGCAGGGTGCGGACCTCGAGCAGGATCCGTGCCCGTAATGCCTCTTCCGTCTCCTTGGCCATGCAGTTACAGTAACGCCGTTACTTGAGTAACCGGGTTACTCGCCGAGTCCGCACGAACCTTCCAAGGTGTCCAATGCCAGATATCTCGCGTCGCTCCCTGCTGTCCGGAGCAGCCGCCACCGCTGCTCTGCTCGCGACCGCGCCGGTCGCCCGCGCAGGAATCGCCGCCCGGGTCGAGCGGGTGCAGCTCACCCGTGAAGACCATCGCGTCATCGTCATCGGCTCGGGTTTCGGTGGCTGCATCACCGCCCTGCGCCTGGCCCAAGCCGGCGTCCAGGTGCTGCTGCTCGAGCGCGGACTGCGCTGGCCCACCGGGCCGAACGCGCAGACCTTCCCGCATGCCACCGCACCGGACAAGCGCATGCTGTGGCATCGCTCGAGTCCCGAATTATTCGGCAAGCCGGTGGCTTTCGACAAGTACACCGGACTCGTCGAGGCGGTGCCGGGGCAGAACATGACCGCCCTGTGCGCGGCGGGTCTGGGCGGTGGATCGCTTGTCTACCAGGGCATGTCGCTCCAGCCCACGGAGGCGGTCTTCAGCGCTCATTTCCCGGATGGGCTCGACTGGGCATCCCTGAATTCCGTCTACTACCCCCGAGTCGCCCGCATGCTCGGTCTGGCCGTGGCCCCCGACGAACTGATCAACACGCCGAACTACACCGCCGCAAGGGTTTTCGCCGATCACGTCCGCCGCGCCGGTCTGCCACTGTCGAAGATTCCCATGCCCATCGACTGGAACTTCGCACTCGCCGAACTCCGCGGCGAGATGGCCCCCTCCTACACCAACGGTGACGGGGCCATGGGCGTCAACAATGGCGGCAAGCACTCGGTCGACGTCACCTATATCGCCGCCGCCGAGGCCACCGGCCGCGTCACCGTCGAGACCCTGCACGAGGTCACCGACATCGAGCGCGCGCCGGATGGCCGCTGGGTCGTGCACGTGAACCGCACCGATACCGCGGGCACGGTGCTCGAGAACAAGATCCTCACGACCAATGCCCTGGTCATGGCCGCGGGCAGCCTCAATACCACCCGTCTGCTGGTGCGCGCGGGGGCGAAGGGCCAGATCCCCGATCTCCCTGACGATCTCGGCCGCGGGTGGGGCACCAATGCCGACCGCATCTACGTCTGGTCCGCTCCCACCGAGGAATTCGGCCCCGCCCAGGGCGGTCCGGTCGTCTACGGCAGCCTGAACTGGGACGACCCGGACACCGCGCACACCGTCATCCAGGCGTCCATTCCGCCGCTGTCGATGGACGCGCACAGCACCATGATGGTCGGCTATGGGCTCAGCACCGGCCGTGGCGAGTTCCGCTACGACTCGGCGACCGATGCCGCGACCCTGTACTGGCCCGCCGACGGCGATGCCGCCATCCAGGACAACCACATCGGCCCCGCGGTGCAACGCATCGCCGGACCGTCGAGCGTGCTGCTCGACACCAATCTCGCATTCCCCTCCACCTGGCATCCGCTGGGTGGCGCGAGCATGGGCCCGGTGTGCGACCTGGACGGCCGCGTCCACGGCCAACCCGGCCTGTACGTCCTCGACGGCGCGCTCATGCCCGGCAACACCGCCGCCTGCAACCCGTCGATGACCATCGCGGCCCTGGCCGAACGCGCCCTGGACAACTTGGTGGCCACCGATGTGGGGCAAGCGATTTGACCTCGCCTACGGACGCGCCGTACCGACCTCGGCTTGATTTCCTGCGGTCCGCACGCAGATTGCGGCGACACCGCAGGTCTGCTGGCAATCCTGGCGTGGCGTTTTCGGGTTGGTGTTAGATTTCGATCGGACTCCGGGTGGCGTTCGAAAGTGCTGGCGACGTGGCGTTTTCGGCGGGCGACGGGGGTGGAGCCGGGGAGATGCCAGTGATCGAGCCGCTGGGGGCGGGCGAGCCGGGGGTGATCGGGCGGTATCGGCTGCTCGGGGTACTCGGCAAGGGCGGCATGGGCCGGGTGCTGCTGGGAATCGGGCCGGACGGACGGTTCGTGGCCATCAAGCAGATTCATCCGGATCTGCTCGAGAATCCGGAGTATCGGGAGAGATTCGCGAACGAGGTGCGGATCTCCGCCCGCGTGTCGGGGGCGTTCGCGGCCGCGGTGATCGACTTCTCGACGGCGGGGGAGTCACCCTGGCTGGCCTCGGTGTTCATTCCGGGAATCGGGCTGGACCGGGCGGTCGCCGAGTTCGGCCCGCTGCCGGTGTCCGCATTGCGGGTGCTGGCCTCGGGCCTCGCCTCGGCCCTGTACTCGATTCACGGCGCGGGACTGGTGCATCGGGATCTGAAGCCCGCCAATGTGATTCTGGCCGCGGACGGTCCGCGCGTCATCGACTTCGGGATCGCGCAGATCGTCGGCGCGGCCGGTCAGCTCACCCAGGCGGGAGTGGTCGGCAGCTTCTCCTACATGTCCCCGGAGCAGGCGCGCGAACAGCAGGTGACCCCGGCCAGCGATGTCTTCTCGCTCGGCACGCTGCTGTATTTCGCTGCCACCGGGGCGAATCCGTTCACCGCCGAACTGCCCGCGCAGATCCTGCTCAATGTCGTGCACGGCGAACCGAAGCTGGGCCGGGTGCCGGCGGAACTGCGGACCCTGGTCGGCGGCTGCCTGCGCAAAGCCCCGGCGGCCCGGCCCACGCCGGCCCAGATCCTGGATCACCTGGGCGCGCAATCGGTGCGCTCGCAGCCCTGGCCGCCGCTGATCCACCGGGCGATCGAGGAGCAGAACCAGCGCCTGGCCGTCTACCGCGCCGACCCCGACGCCACCCAGGTGATCCTGCCCGGCGAGCCGGCCGCGAGTCCCGCCGCTCGCACGCGGCCGCGATGGCCGATCGCCGTGGCCGCATCGGTGCTCGTCATTGCCGCAATCGCCGTTCTCGCGGTCGTTCTGGCCCACCGTGGCGGCCCCGCCCCGCCGGCCGTCATGCCGTCCCTCGCCGACCTCCGTGCCACCGACACCTGCGGCTGGCTGAAGCAGGCGCTGGGTCCGACCCTGCCCGCGAATGCCGTTGCCACCCGCGGCACCCGCGACCTCGCCGCCTGGCACTGGTCCCCGACCGAGTCCTGGGGCTGCACCGGCACGTTCGCCGCCGACGAGATCACCGTCGAGATCGGCGCGAGCGTCGACAGATACGTGGCCAGCGGCCGGAACCCGCACGGATTCACGCTGATTCGCCGCGGCGCCGAGTGCGATTTCGCGGTGAGCAATGGCGATGCGGCCCAGCCGTGGGGCATTACGGTGGTCACCCCGGGTAGTGGCGCATGCCCGCTGGCCGAGCTCGCCGTCGACCGCCTCACCGCCACCATCGGCCACCGCCCCCGCGACCCGGACGCGGCCCGTTCGCTGTCGGGTGTGGATCCCTGTGCCCTGCTGACGGATTCGGAGGTCGCCGCGATCGGCTCGGCCGGACCCGCGGTGCCGCTGGCCCACTCCTGCGAATGGCGTGGCACGACCAGCGTCACCCTGCAGCTGGAGCTGCCCCGTCGGGCCGATGTGGTGACCCGCGCTGCCATCGATCTCGGCAATGGCGTGGTCCTCGAACAGCCCAGTAACTTCGACTCCGCCATGCACTGCGTGCGCCTGTACCGCTTCCGTCCGATCAACGAAACCTATGTGGAAACGGTGACCGCCCTGGTGATTTCGGACCGACAGGACGGTTCCCAGTGTCGGGCCGCGATCTCGCTGCTCAGCACCGCGATTACCCGCTTGCCCAAGCGGTAGCGGACGCCCACCATGGTGTGGGGTCCGCGCGTTTCGGGAGGAGGTGCGGGGGACGTGGGCGCTCGATCCCGCCTGCTGGCGGTGCTGTCGGCCGGCGTGCTCGGAGTGACCGCCTGTGCGCACGCCGTGTCGGCCCCGGATCACGGGGCGTATCCGACCACCCGTGCGCTCGCCGGCTACGACGACCGGGCCAGTGTTGCGCGCGGAATCCTGGTGGAGTCCTTGCGGATCGGGGAGCGGCTGGTCTACGCCCAGCAGATCGAATCGGATCTGTCCTACGGCCGTGGCGGCGGGGTGTTCGTGGACCACACCGGAACCGCGGGGCCGCTCTCGCCCGCCGCGCGCTCGGCACTGCAGCCGTTCGACGTGCTGGGCGGTTTCAGCGCGGGCGCCGGGAACTCCACCCGATCCGCGGCGCAGGACAGCAAATCGCTCACGATCACCGTGCTGGCCCTGCCCAGCGAGCAGCTCGCCGCCTCCGCAGCCGCGGCCATGGCGGCCGCCGACCGCGCCGCCCACACCGCGAGCGTGCCGCTCACCGTGCCGGGAGTGCCTGCGGCGCAGGCGTATCGGCAGACCGGAATAGCCACCGCCGCCAGCTGGCTCGCCTCGAAGTCCCTGATCATCGTGACGTACGCCAGGTTCGACGACGCCTCGGCCGATCAGCTCGCCGACCTGCTGGCCCGCACCGACCGACACGGCGCGTTCGTGGCCCGCGTCGACAGCAATCAGGACACCGATGTCCGCCGCCTGGCCGCCGCGCAGGCGTCCCTGCTGGCGCAGGACGGATGAGATCGGGAGGTGGGGACGATGAAACCTCGCGGTCGGCATGTTCCGAAACGGCTGGGCCGCTATCAGATGCTGGCGGTCATCGGCCTGGGCGCGATGGGGGAGGTGCTGCTCGGGTGCGGACCGGACGGACGGCTGGTGGCGCTCAAGCTGATTCATCGCGAACTGGCCGGCGACGCCACCTTCCACGCCCGGTTCCTGCGCGAGATCGAGGCCTCCCAGCGGGTCACCGGGGCCTACACCGCGGGCGTCGCCGGATACGACATCGACGGCGAAAGACCCTGGCTGGCCACCGAATTCATTCCGGGACCGACTCTGCAGGACATTCTCGACCACTGCGGTGGGCTGCCGGTCGCCGGCCTCAAACTGCTCGCCGTCGGCCTGGCCTCGGCCCTCATCGAGATCCATCGCGCCGGCCTGGTGCACCGGGACCTCAAACCCGGCAATGTCCTGCTCACCGTGGAGGGTCCGCGCGTCATCGACTTCGGGATCGCGCTGGCGCTCGGGTCGGACGCAGTGCTCACCCTGGCCGGGGTGCGGATCGGCTCACCCGCGTACATGTCCCCGGAGCAGGCCGCGGGGGACACACTCACCCCCGCCTCGGATGTGTTCTCCCTGGGCTCGGTGCTCGCCACCGCCGCGACCGGCGCCATCCCGTTCGGCGCGGCGGGACCGCTGCACGGCTGGGCGGATCTGACGGCCGTGCCCGCGGCCGTGCGCGGCCTGGTCGCCGCCTGCCTGGCGACCGAGCCCGCCCGGCGGCCCGCACCCGAGGAAATTCTGGATGCGGCCGAACGAATTCCGGGTGACCCGGTCTGGCCGGGCCCGGTGCGTCGCCGGATCGAGGAATACCGGGCCGAGTCGGTCCGCTGGGCGGACGGCCAGACGGAACCCGACAGTCCCCGATCCCGGTTCGGCACAGCCCGCAACGCTGCGCTGTGCGCCGCGGCCGCTGCGGCGGTGGCGGTTTCGGTAGGCGCGCTGTTCGACGCCGGGGTGCCCGGCCATCCGGTGGCACCGGACGACCCGCCGTTGGCGCTGACGGACCGCGAGACCCGCAGCCTGGACGTGTGCGCTCTGCTGGGTCCCTCGGTCATGCGGCAATTCGGTGTCTACCTCGACGAGTTGACCCCTGATGGCGCGATGAACTGCACGACCGCCCTGGCCGACAACACCGGCCGCCGCGTCGAATACACCCTGGGCCTGGCGACCCCCGCCGCCACGATCCGGGCCGACGACGCGCCCACCGGCGACACCATCGCCTGGATGCCGGTGCTCGGCCCGCCCGCCCCTGCCACGTCGTGCGACCGCTACGTGCTCACCCAGAGCGGCCTGCCCCTCGCAATCGGCCTGCGCGCCAGGGTGTCCGACGGCGACGCCTGCGCCCCGGCCGGCCAGGCCCTGCGGGCGATGGTGCGCCGGCTGACCTTGAATCCGCCGCTCCGATCACAGCCCGACGCCTCGCTGCTGAGCCTGGACCCCTGCGCCCTGTACGAGGGCGATGCGTCCGCGCCGGGCGTCGGCGATCCCGGGGCCCCGATGGTCTCCGGCCCGCACGGCTGCGAAGTCTCCGGCCGCGACGGCGATTTCGACGTGGTCTTCGACGACCGCCTGCGCCCGGCCTGGTCGGGCGCCCGCCTGCACGGCTTCCGCACCGTCGACAGCCGCAAGGCCTGGACCCTCGAACACGGTCCCCGCCGCTGCTCCTACGTGGTGATGGTGCAGCCGTCCAGCGGCAAGAACGCCGAAATCGTGTCCATCAGCTACGTGTCGCGGCACGCCACCGATAGGGACGCGTGCGAATACGCCGACGCGCTCGCGGTGCCGATCCTGAAGAAGCTGCCACGCCTATGACCATCGGGCCACTGGCGGCGGACGATCCGGAGCGCATCGGGCGATACCGGCTGCTCGGCGTCCTCGCGGACGAGCCGGGAACACGATCCTTCCTCGGCATCGACCTGGACCGGCGGGCCTACGTAGTCCGCCAGTTCGCCCCACCCCTGGTGACGGAACCAGAGTTCCGAGCCCGATTGCGGCACAGCGCAGTAGCGGCCATGCGTATCACGGGCTCGGGAAACACCATCGTCGTGGACGTCGGCGCAGATGACGAAGACCCGTGGCGCGCCGCCCTGTTCGTACCCTCGGTACCGCTGGACCGAGTGATCGCCGACCACGGCCCACTGCCCGAGCCCGCTCTCCGGGCCCTGGCGGCCGGCCTCGCCACCGCCCTCCGCGCCGTCCACGCCGCCGGATTCGCCCACGGCCGAGTGGGTCTCGACACCGTGGCCCTCACCCGGGACGGGGTGCGTCTGGCCGAAATCACCATCCCGCCACCCGGCGGTGAGCGAACGAGCGCGGACTGTTCAGCGCCGGAAGAGAACACGGAGACCGATCCCGTATGGTCGATGGGCTGTCGCGCGCCGGACCAGAGCCGGAGCGCGGAGCCAACCTCGGCGACGGGCTGCCCGACGCCGACGGAACAGGACGCGAGTGTCGCGCCCGCGCTGTCGATGGACTGCTCTGCGCCGGAACAGGACACGTGGGCCCGACCCGCACCGGGGGTGGACTGTCATGTGCCGGAACGGGACACGTGTGGTGAACCCACGCCGGCGGCGGACATCTACGCGGTCGGCGTCGTTCTCGCCTGCGCGGCTTCGGGGTCTGTCCAGCTCGGGCATCGGAGCGTCAGCCCGGAATCGCGCCGGTCACCTGATGGCCGAGAACCGTTGGCGGCATGCGATGGTCCGGATCTGTCCGGGGTCCCGGACTCGATGCGGGAGCTGACTGCTGCCTGCCTTCGCGGGGACCCGGCCGCTCGCCATACTCCCGCGCAGCTTCTGGGTCTGCTCGGCGCGATGCCCGCTGAACCGCCCTGGTCGGCCTCGATTCTCGATGCGGTCGACGCGCAGGCTCGGGAGGTGCTGGATCGGGTGGCGGCCGCGCCGCCGGTCATGGGTGCCGAGGCCGAGCGCAGGGTGCAGTCGCGGATGCCGGAAGCGGCGAGTCGCACCACCCAATTCGGCAGCCGCACCGTCGAATCGGTGCGTCGGCGAGCGCGGCAGAGCACCCTGCTGCTGCGCTGGGGCTCTGGTATCGCGGTGGCTGCGCTGGTTCTGGCGGTCGGTGCGTTTGCGCTCACCACGCACGACGAGCAGCGCCGGACGACTGTCAAACCATCTGTGGTGACCGGACTTTCGCTGGATCAGCTGCGCCGGATCGACGCCTGCGCCTGGCTCGGCACGGCGCTGGGTGACGCGGTCCCGGTGGCACCGGCCGCACTGCCGAAGGCATCCTGGAAGCTGACCGGCACGTCGAGCTGGGGCTGCCGGGCGACCTCCGACGGATATCAGCTGGAGCTGGATATCGGCGTGTACCTGACCGGTTTCACCCCCGAGCAGACCATGGTCGACGGGATCACGCTGCGGCACAGTGTCGCGGGACGTTGTGCCCGCGCGATCGCCGCAGCCGGGACCGACAGCGCCTCGGGCATCACCATCGAACTCAGCCCTCCCGCGACCGTAAAGGACTGTGCCGGAATCGACTACGTCGCCGCCAATGTCGCACGCACCCTGACCGACGCGCCGATCGCGTCCCGGCCGGGCACCACGCTGGCCCTGCTCGCCCCCTGTGAACTGCTCACCCGCGAGGTCGTCACCAAGGCGATCGGCCCGACTCCCGCGCAGCCCTCGGTCGCGGACGCGCACACCTGCGTGTGGGATGGCGGCGTCGAATTGACCGTCCGCCTGGCCGCCTCCGGCATCGACCTCACGGGCTCGGGTCGAACCATCGTCGTCGATGGCGTCCGCATGTATCTCGACACCGGCGATTCCCTCGATACCTGCTCGCGTGCCTACCCGGACCCGATCAGCGGATCGGAGACCGTCTCGGTGCTGGTCGCCTTCACCGACGGCACCCGCGCCATGAACTGCCCCATCGCCGAGGCCATGCTGCGGGTGGTCGTCGGCGGCCTGCCCGAACGCTGACCCGGCTTGCACAGCCGGCGCACAGGTCTCACAGCTGACCCATAGCTTCGGTACAGCTTCGGCCCAGTGATCTCCCCGACGCTGTAACAATGTCAGTTCTGACCTCGGGAAACACCCCGATCGAGCGCTCCGCCATGCGTCGTGCCGACGGCAGTCCCGTCAGCGTGCTCGTGGTGGACGACGAACCGGCGCTGGCCGAATTGCTCGCCCTGGCCCTGCGTTACGAGGGCTGGACCGTCGGCACCGCGGGGGATGGGCGCGCGGCCGTCGCCAGGGCGCGCGAACTGCGACCCGATGTGGTCGTGCTCGATGTGATGCTGCCCGATATGACCGGTCTCGAGGTGCTCGACCGGCTGCGCTACCTGCTCCCGGATCTGCCGGTCCTGCTGCTGACCGCCAAGGATTCGGTCGAGGACCGGATCGCCGGCTTCACCGCGGGCGGCGACGACTACGTCACCAAGCCCTTCAGCATCGACGAGGTGGTGCTGCGGCTGCGGGCGCTGCTGCGGCGCGCGGGCATCGCGACCGAGGACAGCGGCTCGCGGCTGGTGGTCGGCGATCTGACGCTCGACGAGGACAGTCACGAGGTCACCCGCGACGGCGTCGACATTGCGCTGACCTCAACGGAATTCGAGCTGCTGCGGCTGTTCATGCGCAATCCCCGCCGGGTACTGAGCAAGGCGCAGATCCTGGACCGGGTCTGGAGCTACGACTTCGGCGGCCGCTCCAGCATCGTCGAACTGTATGTCTCCTATCTGCGTAAGAAGATCGACAGCGGCCGCGCGCCGATGATCCACACGCTGCGAGGTGCGGGCTATGTCCTCAAGCCGGCTCAGTGAGTCCACGCAGGAGCTCGGCGAGTCCGAGCTCGGTCCCTCCACCAACGAGCGGGGTGAGTCCATGAATCGACGCGATGAGCCCGTGAACGAGCTCCCCGTACCCTCTGGCCGGCCCGCCGAGCCGAGGCCCCGCCGCCGCTGGTCGCTGCGAAGGCGGCTGCTGGTCGGACAGGTGGTGCTGCTGGTGGCCGTGGTCGCGGGCATCGGCATCGCGACCGAGCTTGCGCTGCAACAGTTCCTGGTGCACCAGGTGGACGTCGACCTCACCCAGACGACAGAGCATGCCCTCGGCGACGTGGGTGGCGGTCCCAGCCTCGGCCCGCCGCCGGACCAGCACAATGCCCCCGGCCCGCCGCCCTCGACAGGCGAGTCGTCCGGTCCGGGACCGGAATTCCTGAATCGCCGCAGCATCCAACCGGATACGGTCGGCGCGCTCGTGGACCGCGACCACTCGATGAGCGCGGGCCGTGTCGGCAACGACGGCGTGCAGTCCGCCCTGTCGGAGTCGGCCCGCAAGCAGCTGGCCGCCGTCACTCCCGATAAGCCCGTCTCGATGGATATCGAGGGCCAGGGCCACTATCGTGTGCTCGCCGAGACCACCTGGTCGGGCAAGACGGTGATCATCGGTCTGCCGCTGGACTCGGTCGACGCCACCCTCATGCGGGTGCTCCTGATCCTGCTGATCGCCACCGCCGTGGTCCTGGTGGTGGCGACCTCCGCGGGCATCTGGCTCATCCGGCGCGCCCTGACCCCGCTGGATCGGGTCGCCGCCACCGCCGCGCGGGTCGCGGACCTGCGGCTGGATCGCGGGGAAGTGACACTGCCCGTGCGGGTTCCGGTCGCCGACGCCGACGCCCGCACCGAGGTCGGCCAGCTCGGCGTGGCCATCAATCGCATGCTCGACCACATCGCGGGCGCGCTGGAGGCCCGGCACGCCAGCGAGACCCGGATCCGGCGGTTCCTGGCCGACGCCAGCCACGAACTGCGCACCCCGCTGTCCTCCATCCGCGGCTACGCGGAACTGGCGCTGCGGGAACGGGATACGCTGCCGCCGGTGGTCGCGCACGCCATGAGCCGCGTCGACTCCGAGTCCCGGCGCATGACCACCCTGGTGGAGGACATGCTGCTGCTGGCCCGCCTGGACGCCGGGCGCGGGATCGAGCACACGCCGGTGGATCTGACCCGGCTCACCGTGGACGCGGTCAGCGACGCCCACATCGCCGGACCGGATCTGCAGTGGGCGCTGGAACTACCGCCCGAGCCGATCGTGGTCACCGGCGACACGGCCCGCCTGCACCAGGTGCTGGCCAACCTGCTCGCCAATGCGCGCGTGCACACCGGACCCGGCACCCGGGTCACCACCGCCCTGGCCGAGGACGGCCGGGGCGGGGCGATCTGGCGGGTCACCGACGATGGACCGGGCATCCCCACGGAATTGCAGCCGGAGGTCTTCGAACGCTTCGCGCGCGGTGATTCGTCGCGCTCGCGACGCGCCGGCAGCACCGGGCTCGGCCTGTCCATCGTGGCGGCGGTGGTGAAGGCGCACGGCGGCGCCATCGACGTCGAAAGCCGTCCCGGCCGCACCGAATTCACCGTGCGCCTGCCCGCCGCGGGCTGAGCGCACGGCGGCGGTCAGCCCGCAGCGGTGACGGTCAGCCGAAGGAGCCGGTCGGCGGCTGCGGCTGGGCCTGCGGCTGATCCGGGCCGCGATCCTGGTCGCCCGGCCGGTCGTGCCGATCCTGGTCGCCGGGGCGGTCGTGGCGGTCCTGATTGTCGCCGCCGCGATCGTGATTCCAATCGGGGTCGGCGATCTGGCTGACCACCGGAATCCCGGAGTCGGTGGTGGCGGCCGAGGCGGGGATGGCCAGCGCGGCCACCGGCAGCGCGGCGAGCGCACCGGCCACGGCGATGCGGGCGGTCACGCGGCGCAGGCGGGACGGGGGCACAGACGAGGATTTCAACGCGCAGAACCTTTCTCGGAGGGACGGCGGGCCGACCGGCCTGCCGTGACTCCTATCCAAAAGCCCCTACGTGGGCGGGCCATGGGTCCGACCTATGTGCCAGCTGGGAATCCGAGCCGGTGCCGCGCCACAGTAGGCTGAGCCGCGTGGGACGACCGGACGCAGCACACACCGCCCCCGCCGCCCAGAGCGGCGCACCCATGCAATTCGTCGCGGACCTGCGCGATATCGCCACCCCCGACCCGAATTCACGCCGTCTCACCGATCCCGGGCACGCCGCCGAACTGGTGGCGGCCGAGACCCGGGACCGGCTGCGCGCGGTATTCGCGGCCATGCCCGCCGACCCGGTCATCCTGCTGTCCGGCGGCGTCGACTCGATCTTCCTGGCCGCCACCGCCGTCGCCCTGGGCCGGCGCCCGCACGCCCTCACCGTGCTGACCGCCGACGGCACCGACCGCGCCAACGCCACGGCCGCCGCCACCGCTCTCGGCCTGCCGCACGACATCGTCGAACTGGACGGCCCCGCCGTCGCGGCATTGGCGCGGGAATCGCTGGAACGCCTGAAAGTGCCCGAGCTGTGGGAGGTTTCGTACGCCGTCCCGATGCTCGCCATCCAGCCGGTCCTGGACCGCCTCGGCGTCACCGGCCCGATCCTGACCGGCAGCGGCGCGGACGCCATCTTCGCGGGCGGCAAAACCCTTGCGCACCCGATCGATTCACCCGAGGCCACCGCGGAACTCGACCGCATCACCCGCACGGAATCCGCCCACAACTTCACCGTCGACCGGCTCGTCCCGGACTTCTATCCCCGCATCCTGGGCGACCGCGCCGACCATATCATGCACGTCTTCCAAACCGTCCGCTTCTGGGAACTCGCCCAAACCCTCGCGCCCCCAGCACTGTTCGGCCTGCACGACGGAGCCCCCGCCGACAAGCTGTGCGTCCGCATCGCCTGCGAGCGGCTGCTGCCCGAATCGGCCCGCTCCCTGGCGTGGGCCGAGAAGTCCGCCATCCAGCGGTCGGCAGGCATCATGGGTGCGCTGGCCGAGGCCGCCCGTGCGTACACCGCCGACCTCCCCGGCGCGCGCACCTACTCCGATCCCGGCACCGAGCCCTTCGACGCCGTTGCCACCCGCCTCTACCTCGCGCTTCTCCTGCGCGACTAGGTTCTGTCTCGCAGTGGGGGGGGGGGGGGTGGGGGGGGGGGGGGGCCCCCCCCGCCGGGCGGGGGCGGGGGGGCACCTACGAGGGGGCGGGACCCCCACCGGATGCTTTGCACCGCGCAGCCCCAGCACAC
>NZ_JBHZCS010000042.1:0-8084 GCF_042755705.1 Nocardia sp. NPDC059154 | reverse complement strand
CCTGTGGCCCGCCCTCACCACTACCGGAGCGATTGGTTGATCGACACCGTCGAGCTGGATGCCACCCTCGAGGCGTAGCTCGCGAGTTCCCGGCTAACCCTTCTGGTTAGCCGGGAACTAACTCTTTCGGCTATTTCTTCCGCGAATCGGGCATTGGGCTCGGTTTTCTCGTGTGTGCCGAATTAGCCTCGCTGTCATTGCCAGTCGAAATCCTGGAGGTGGGCAAGGTTATGGGATCGCCGGCGTCGGTTACCGTGCCGCAAGAATCGGATGCTTCGAATTCGCTGCCGCGGGTCCTCGCTCTCGACGCGGCGCGGGGCATCGCGGTGCTGGGCATGTTCGCGGTGCATGTCGGGCCGCCGCGGGGCCAGCCGGGCGCGTCCTGGCTGACGGTCTTCGAGGGCCGGTCCGCCGCGCTGTTCGCGGTATTGGCGGGTGTGTCGCTGGCGCTCATGTCCGGCGGGGCGCACCCTGCCACCGGGATCGCGGCCCGCCGCAGCCTGATTCGCATCGGCTCCCGAGCCGTGTTGGTCGCGCTGCTCGGTCTGGCGCTGGCGCGACTGCATTCCGGCATCGAAATCATGATCATCCTGACCTACTACGGCCTGTTCTTCCTGCTGGCCCTGCCCGCCCTGCGGCTGGAGGCCCGGGCGCTCGCGATACTCGCGGCGGTGTGGGCGATCGCCGGGCCGATCCTGTCCTTCGTCGTCCGAAGGCACATGCACCAGAACGCTTCCGGCGGCAACCCCATCTTCGAGATGTTCACCTCGTGGTCGGGTCTGCGGCAGGCGGGCCAGATGCTGGTGCTCACCGGCGGGTACCCGGCGCTCACCTGGATGCCGTTCCTCTTCGCCGGTATGGCCATGGGCCGCTGGGGGATTCGCGCACTCCGGCCGCTGCCGGTGATCGGCCTCGGTGCGCTGCTGGCCCTGCTCGGATACGGCGGTTCATGGCTGGCGCAGCACCCGCTGGGCGGACGCGCGCACCTGGTCGACCTGCTCACCGCGAGTATGAGACAGGCCGGGGTCACCGACTTCGATCCGGGCCAGATCATCGATATGACGGGTTTCGGCGCGGTGGCGACAACGAGCTGGTGGTGGCTGACCGTCGCCACCCCGCACAGCGGCACCCCATTCGAGGTGTTCGGCGCGGCCGGGGCCGCCTTCCTGGTGATCGGTGTCCTGATGGCACTGGTCCCGCGTGCGGGTATCGCCTTGCGGCCCTTGATCGCCGCAGGCTCCTGCGCGCTGAGCCTCTACATCCTGCAGGCGGTGGCGGTCAGCGTCCTGGTGCCGATACCCGACGAGAACGCGACCGCACCGCCGGGCGGCATCCACGGTCCGGGCTGGGAACTACTGGCACTACTCGCCATAGGTTCCCTGGTGCCGGCGACGCTGTGGCGCAGCCGGTTCCGTCGCGGTCCGGCGGAACGGCTGCTCCACACGATCACTCACTGTGTGACGAACGCTCTGGTCATACATCCATGACGACCTCGAACTCCAGCAGCGACGCGCCCATGGAGACCGGCTTGCGGGCCTCGCCCGCGTGCGCCTCGCGCGCCGGACTCACGCCACGCGGCGAAAGACTCCTCCGAATCCCACTGGGTGACAATGAAGTACCTGGTGCGCAAAGCTCTTCTCCAGCTCGGGTATATGCCAACGTGGGCAACAGCTTTCACCGAACATGCTGATGAGGTGGCACCGCACCGCGATGCCACCTCATCACACACTTCGAGACACTTCCTACCGGCGAGGCGGGCGACCGATCCGACTGTCCTGGTTCAGTTTCCGGACGCCTGCAGCCCCGCGACGCGGAATTCGTGACTCATCCCCGAGCACACCACGTCATTGCGGACCGAAACCGTGCACGTGGCCCCGGCGTAGTAGACCGATGTCGTGTACTGATCGACCCCCGGCACGATCGCGGGATTGCCACCCTGCTGGGTGTGGCTGCCATTGGAGCTCCACTGCGGGTGCGAGGGAAAGTAGGCGGTGTCGATGGCAACGGCCGGCACGTAGGGCACCGGGATCGTCATACCCGCGACCGTCATCGACATGATCGACGCCGGAGTCGGAAGATCGCACCCCACAACACCATTCGGCGTAATCGAACAGTTGTTTCCCGCCATGTTGAACCATGCCACCCCATTGGCGTCCACGTAGGGCGCCGGATCGATGAAATCGGCGTGGGCCACACCCGGAACGAAGCTTGCGAACAACCCGGCGACCATTGCGCCGCCGGTGACCACTGCTGACCTAACCTGCATCGCACATCTCCTTTGATGAGTGTTCAACGGATCATGTCGTATACGTGTCGAGGCTGGTGGTAGAGCTTGTTATGCATGACGCAGGGGAGCCCGGGCAGCACGCCCAGACTCCCCACGGGCTGACACGGTCCGTCAGGACCGGTCGAACTTTCCGGCCCGGACGGCCGCGTTGAAGATAGCCCACTGGTCGGCGGGGAACATCAACTCGGGCCCACCGGGGTTCTTCGAATCTCGGACGCCGGTCTCGGAGCCGAAGTGCGCGACTTCCACGCAAGCGTCCTGAGATGCTGAACGACTGCTCTTGTACCACTGGGCACCCTGTCGGGTGGTGCTCATGCTGCATACTCCTTCGCTTTGTGGGCCAACAAGTCCCGTGTGCACTGCTCATCCAACGCACGACGCTTGATTTCCACAAGAGCGCTACGGTAACGGTCCACTTTGTCCGCCTGATCGAGGTAGAGCGCACCGGTGAACCCCTCGACGTAGACAACGGGCGGTTCTATCCATTTGGATTTCATGCCCGGTGACGACCGGGGCGGGAACTCCATCAGGACGAAGTGCCCCGTCTGGAGCCCCAGGTGCGCGCCAACTGATTGCGGCACAACGCCGATCGAGATGTTACGCCTCTGGCCCAGCGTGATCAGATGTTGCAACTGCTCAGCCATCACAGCCGGCCCGCCGATCTCGTGCCGCAACACCGACTCCGACAGTAGTACAGCAAGCGAGAACATTGGATCATTCAGGCGCTCTTGTCGTTTGACGATCAGTTCTATCCGTTGTTCAACAGCTGCGGTGGGCATCCCTGGGAAGGCTGTCCACTCGACAGCGCGGCGATAGGCGGGGGTTTGGATCAGCCCTGGGAGAAACGTCATCTGCCAGGTCGTGAGACGCCGCGCAGATTGCTCCAACCCCAGATAGAGGTCGAAGTGTTCCGGCACCGAGTCGCCGTAGGAGTGCCACCACCCAGGACGTTGGGCTTCCTCGATCAGGCCGAGCAGGGCGGCCGTGTCATCGTCGGGGGCTTCGTACAGGCGGCACAACGCTTCTATGTAGATCTGTTTCAGTTTGACCCCGCCCTGCCCGCCTTCGAGCCGCCACATCGTCTGCGGGGAGCACTGAATAACAGAACAAGCCTTCGCGGCGCTGACTCCGGATGCTTCGCGCAGCCTTCGAAGTTCGCGACCCAACATCCTTCGGGGGACAGTCGAACCGGTCATTCCTTTAGCCTCACTATTGTTTGTGCGCTGTTTTGGAATGGTTTTCGTGCTGGGGTTTGGAAGATAGCGAGAAACTCAGGTTACCCCCGGCTTGGAACGTTCCGCCGATGAACCAGCGGGTATCTACTGGTGCTTACCCCCGGCCGCCGGGAACCTGAACAGGCCGCCCGGTCAACAAGTTCCGATCGCGTGCCCTTCGAGAGCGGGTCGCACGGTCAGGCCGTACCGGCGGCCGGGGGCCACCAAACATCAACGCCGACAACCGGAGCGTCAGCCATGTACGGCATACCCATCGAAAACCACGAGGCGATCAGCGCGATGTCGATCGGTTACGCGCGCGATGTCCTCCGAGTCCACGAGCCCTGCCCGATGTCCGTGTGCGGCAAGAAGCGTCAGGCCATCGCCGTGATCCGTGCGGACGACCGGACGACAGGGAGCAGGCCATGACCATCATCTCGCACGACGAACCGGACTATCCGGTCATGAATCTGCAAGCGGCACAACACGGTCTGAAGCAGCATCAGCACTGCGACGACAACTGCGACGCCCGCCGATACTTCACCGACCTGGTCCCGAATCTGGAGCGCGCAGACCGGGAGGTCAAGCCGCTCAGGGGAACCTGGAACATCTGGTGATCGCTGCCCCGTGTGGCCGGGAAGGTCCCCACTCCGCAATACCGTTCGCACCACCTCGGCATCGCTCAACCCGGATTCCCGCGATTGCCTTCATCATCCGCGCGGCAGGCACCGCCGCGCCTCCGCATTCGATGGCGGCCCGATGAATTCGGACCGCCACGGGTGGTGAGCGTCGTCAGTGAGCCCGTTGAGACAGCGGGATTGCCGTAGCGTCGGTGACTCTCCTCAAGGCGATCAACAGAATTGCCCATCAGCGATGGTGCTCACTGAACTTCCCCACTGACGCTCACCGAAATTCCCCATTTGTCCCGTGTGGCTCCGCCGTGAAGGGCGGGCCCCCTCCGATGCTGGTGGTTACCGCAACTGACCAGCACTTTCATTCGGAGGAGGCCCACTTTTCCAGGTTGACACGTGAGGAAGATGTGGAAATCAGTGCCCTACGAGCGCGAGGTTGGACGATCTCTCAGATCGCCCGGCATACCGGACGTGACCGCAAGACGGTTCGCGCCCATCTGGCCGCGCGTTCATCGCCCGGCCACCTTCAGCAGGATCTTGCCGCCACCGAGGAGATGCTGCACCGCGTCCTGGATGTGCTCCAGGGGGTACACGCCCCCCACGGGGACAACGAGGGTGCCGTCGGCCACCAGCGGTGCCGCCTCACGAATGACAGGCACCACCTTGTGGCGGTAGTCGAAGTCGCCGACAAAGAATCCGCGGACGGTGAGGTGCTTGCCGACCAGTGCCGAGGTATCGACCCACATGGGCTCGTCCCTGGCCCAGGCATAGCTGACCAACCATCCACCGTCGGAAAGCAATTCGAGCAGCCGCCCCACCACTGGGCCACCGACGGCTTCCACCCCCAGCGCCACTCGCGCGTCGCCGATCACTGCTCGAACATCGCCGACCGCATCGGGGTCGTCGACGTGGACCACGTCGGCCCCGGCTGCTGTGAGCTCTGCGAACGTCGCGTCGTCACGGGCCAGGTTGATCGTCTTCAGTCCACGAAGTTTGGCCAACGCAATCAATGACCGTCCCACACCGGAGTTCGCGGCGTTCTGAACTACCCAGTCACCGGGCTGCAGGGGGGTGCATTCACTGAGCATCAGCCCTGCCGCCGGGGGATTGCTGCCCAGCATCGAATACTGCTCGATGTTGCCGCCGGCGGGGAGTGCGAACAGGCCGTCGGCGGGCACGACGAGCCGCTCACGCCACGCACCGGCATACAGGGGTAGCACGACCAGATCGCCGACTTGAAGTCCATCGACCTCGGCGCCAGTGGCAAGAACGCGCGCGACGCCCTCTGCGCCTGGTATGTGGGGCAGGGGTGGTCGCGCCAGCATGCCGGTGACAACCAGTAGATCGTGCTTGTTCAACGGCGAGACCTCAACGCTCAACAGAACCTCATGAGCGCCAGGTGGCGGAGGCTCCTCGATGTCGACGACGCGGAGCACCTGCGCGGGGTCGCCGAACTGCTCAATCTGGATGGCGCGCATAGTAATCCCTCTCCATCGAAGGTTAGGCCGCTGGCACAGCCTCAGGCCCCGGGAACCGGCGGCCCCTATAATCGGAACCGCTCACGGGCGGGGAATTTCAGCGAGCACAGGTGGGGAACTTCGGCGAGCGCCGTCATCAGAAGCATCCGATTATTCCTTATCGCAGCCAACCTCTGCGGCATCCGCCGCCAAATCGACTTCGACACGGACGCAGCATGCCGCGATTCGTACGAGCGCTGTCAGCACGACAACCCCTCACCCCGATGCCGGCACTTTTGCTGTACTCGTCGCAATGCCGAGCAAACACGTGGTCAGTCAGGCATGACCAGATACATCGAGGTCGGCGTTGCGATCGGCGCCGCGGTATACGACCGGGCATATGATCCGGACGGTACTTTTGCCGCAATATCGATGGGGTGGCTAAGGAGACGGAAGCATGCCCGCTTTGGTTGACCTTGCCGTGGGGATCGCGCCCATCGCTGGTGGATTGGCTCTCGGTGCAGCGGCGGGATATCTGAAGGGCCCGGATGTCCGCAAGACGATCAAGCAGGATATGGAACTGCTCGAACGCCTACCTCCGGAGGCGGTGGAGCGGCGAGCCGAACTCCAACGGAGCATCGATAGTCGCATCGACGACCTGGTCGCGACCGTCAACCGATACCGGCTGCTGCGCAGAGCGGCCGCCTCCTATCGCGGCAGCTTGCGCGACATCCTGCTGTTCATCTGCACGATTCTGTTTACGGCGGTCTGGTGGAGCGTCGATCATCATCAGAGCAGCTGGCTACCGATGTTCGTTGTTTTGATTTTGATTTCGGTGTGGGCGGCCGTCTATGCGTTCAGCGGTCTGCGCAGATCCCTACTCGCTTACCGGCGAATGAAGGACTGATCAACAGCGTCCGTGCGAGCCAGCGCCGCTGAGGCGCGCAGTTCCTTCCGGGCAGCGACTCCTGCCAACGAGCCGCGCCAATTAGACCAAGGATGCACCTATGTCCGCTGATGACATGTCGATGCCTGATCCGGTGGACGCTGCCGCGGCCGATGCTGGTCCTTGGGATGCCGCAGCCTTGTCACTGTTGCGGACGTGGGACCCGGCATGGGCTGACGCGTGCAACAAGATGGCGACCAATCCTTGGCGTAGTGGGGTCCTGAGCCGGAAGTTCGTCGAATTGGTCAGTGTCGGCTTGGCCGTGGCGTGTACCAATCTTGATGTGCAGGCGACGCGGCGGCATATGCGTGCCGCGCTTGCGGCCGGCGCGACGCGCTCCGAAATGCTGTTCGTGATCAAGTGCGCGACCGTGGTTTCGCTCCATTCGTGCAGCGTCGCTGCGCCGATCCTGCTCGACGAGGTACCAGCCGGCGGGAGCGAACCCGTGTCCCGAACCGGCGGCCTGCCGACTCCGTCGTGTGATGCGATGCGCGCTGCCGGACAGTGGAATGAGGCGTGGAACCCCTTCTTCGACCTCGACCCGGTATGGACCGAGGAATTCATGGCGACCGGTGTCGGCATCTATCGCAGCGGGGTCATGTCCGCCAAAGAGACCGAGCTTCTCAGCATCGCCCTGGATGCGTCGTTCACCCATCTGTACTCACCTGGGATCCGACGCCATATCAAGGCTGCGCTGGGCGCCGGCGCGACGACTCAGGAGATCATGGAAGTACTGAAACTCTGTGTCGCTCAGGGAGTGCAGGCATGCAACCTCGGTGCCGCGATCCTCGCCGATGAGCTGTCTCGAATCGAGCCGCGTGAGTGAAGTCGGCGGCCATAGGATGGGACATAGCAGTACAGCGATCATCACCCGCGAATTTGACGTATCTCGACCGAGAGTTTCGGAGGCGAGAACATGTACTTCACCGATCGATCACTGCTCCCCGAGAACCAGGCACCGCTGATCATCACCGCGGCCCCCTACGGGCCGTTGTGGATGCCGTCGGACTATCCCGACGACATCCCGGTGACCTGGGACGAGCAGGTCCAGAAAGCCGTCGACTGCTTCGAGGCCGGCGCCCGCCTGCTGCACATCCACGTCCGTGACCCGAAAACCGGCAAGATTTCCAAGAACTTCGCCGAGTACAGCGCCCAGATCGGCCGGCTGCGTGAGGCCGTGCCCGACATGGTGTTGCAAGTCGGCGGCTCCATCTCGTTTGCCCCGGAGGGCGATGCCGTCGCCAAATGGCAAAGCTATGACACCAGGCACATGCTGACCGAGCTGGACCCCAAGCCCGACCAGGTCACCGTGGCCATCGGCTCCACGCAATACGACATCACCTCGATGCTGACCGTCGACGATATCGAGGGCACCCACATGGCTGATCCGCACATCATGTGGCAGTACTCGCAAATGGTCGCCGACGCCACGCCGGAGTTCTACATCGAGAATCTCAGACGCCTGCGCGAGAACGGCATTCAGCCCTACTTCGCGCTAGCGCACGTGCATAGCCTCGAGATCGTCGAACGACTGATCCGGCAAGGCTT
>NZ_JBHZCS010000041.1:0-99984 GCF_042755705.1 Nocardia sp. NPDC059154 | reverse complement strand
GGAGCAGGGCCCGCCGCCGGAGGAACCACCCATCTCCGCCGACCTGCTGGATCTGTTGCGGCACATGGGCGTAGCCCTCATCCGCTCGGGCGAGACCACCGGCCGGGTAAAGGACATCCTCGACGAACTGGCGCGCCGCTACGAGGCCACCGAGGTGCACTTCTTCGTGTTACCCACGGGAGTGTTCGTGCGCGTACAGGATTCGCGCGGATCGGCGATGGACCTGCTGGAGGCCGACTCCGACACCCTGCGCCTGGATCAGATCGCCGCGCTCTACGAACTCATCGACCGGATCACCAGCGAACTGCCGCCGCCGGCCGAGGCCACCGCGGCACTCGAGCACATCCTCGCCTCGCCGCAGCCGACACCGGTGTGGCGCTTGCTGACCGGCAATGTGGTGCTCACCGTCGGGCTCGGCCTGATGCTCAACCCCACCTCCACCGCCCTGCTCGGCTACATCGTGCTCGGGCTGGCGGTGCAGCTGCTGATCATGGCGGCCGACCGGTTCCGGCTGCTGTACACCAGCCTGCCGGTGCTCGCCGGGGCGGTGGTCACCCTGCTGTCGTTCGGTTTCCCCAATGCGCTCGGCGGCGGCAATCCCTCCCAGCTGCTGATCCCCTCGGTGTCGAGCCTGCTGCCGGGCGCCATGCTCACCAACGGGTCCATCGAGCTGGCCACCGGATCCATGATCGCGGGCGCCAGCCGCACCATCTACGGCTTCAACAAGCTGGTGCTGCTGGCCTTCGGGGTACTGGTCGGGCTGCAACTGCTGGGCACGCTGCCCACCGTGTCACCGCACGCCGGACACGGATTGGGCTGGTGGACACCGATACTCGGGGTGCTGCTGATCGGACTGGGCCACAGCTGGCGGGCCAGCGCCCCGCCGAAATCCCTGGGCTGGCTGCTGATCGTGCTGTACGCGGCGTTCTGCGGGCAGCAGCTGGGCACCCAGCTCGGCGGCGGGCTGCTCGGCTCGTTCCTCGGCGGCATGGTGGCGGTGCCGGTGGCATACCTGGTGCAGCGCTTCAAGGATGCCCCGCCGACACAGGTGGTGTTCCTGCCCGCCTTCTGGATGCTGGTGCCCGGCGGCATGAGCCTGAGCGGGATCTCCGCGCTGGTCACCGAGAACGACCCCAACGGCCTGCACATCCTGGTCACCGCGGTGCTCACCGTGCTCGCCATCGCGCTGGGCGTACTGGTCGGCTCGGGCCTGGTGACCTCGACCCGGGAGCCGCGGCTCCAGGGCATGGTCGAGGACTGGCTGGGACCCGCAACCGAAACTCAGCGCACCAGCGGCAGTTCCGAGCCCGGATCGGCCAGCCAGAGCAGCCAGTGCGGGGCGAGCAGGGCGGCGAACTCGTCGTAGCCGGTCGCGCCCGGATGGAAGCCGTCGCCGGCCGCGACATCGCGCATCCAGATCTGGTTCTCGCGCAACGGCTGATGCACCCGCAGGTAGGGCACCTCGGCCTCGTCGCACAGGTCGGCGAAGCGGGCGTCCAGCGCCAGCAGCCGGGCATTGTGCTCGTCGTCGACATTCGGCGGCGGCGCGACCACCATTGTCCGCCAGCCCTTTTCCCGCGCCCGGCGCAGGATGTCGGCCAGATTGCGCTCCGACTCACCGGGATCGACCCGGGGACGGCCGTCCTCGAGCTGGGTGTCGTTGACACCGGTGGAGATCACCACCCGGCCGTCCGCACCCGCGGGTAGCCGGGGCGTGCACTCGGCCTCCCAGCGGGCTCGCAGCTCGGTGCTGTTCTCCCGTCGGATGCCGAGGTTGTAGGAGGTCAGCGGCTGTCCGGCCGCCGTGGCCCGGGCCGCGAGCCGGCCCGCCCAGCCCAGGCACCTCTGATCACCGACTCCCGCGACGAAGGACTCACCGACGAAACAGACACGGAGATCGAGCACCACGGCCCGATCCTCGCACGCCTGTTCGCGATCTATCAAAGACTCGCATTAAGCAGGAATAGCAGGAATAACAGGCAGGTTCGCGGCCGTCTCGATTCTGGACCGACGGAGCGGAGGAGCGAAGCGGAGGAGCGGAGGAGCGGAGGAGGGAAGAATCGAGACCCCGGGAGCCGCGAACCCGCCCCGGAGCGGAGCGGAGGGGCGAATCAGACACTGTTACGGTTACCAGCGTGTTGGGTGGTCGGTGATGCCGTCGCCTGCCGCATACTCACACCGAGCCGACCATGGGACCACAGCCGTTCCCACGATCCGAAAGCGCGAATAGGACATGCGAGTCGACGGGCGGGAGATTCCCGTCTCCGGCAGCCTGCTGCAGCCGCGGATCCGCCGGACCAGTGACATTCTGCGCGTCGTGCTGTCCGCGCTGTCGGTGGCCATCGTCATCGCCGGATCGCTGATCACCAGGCCGCAGTGGGAGGCGCTGGAGCGCTCGGTCTCCGGCATCGTGGGGTTCCTGACCCCGGAACAGTCGAACCTGGTCTACATCGTCTACGGCATCGCCATTCTCGCGCTGCCCTTCGCTATCCTGGTGCGGCTGGTGCTGCGCGGGCAGTGGAAACTGCTGGCGGGCTTCGTCTCCGCGGGCCTGATCGCGCTGGGCCTGTTCTCCATCACCGGCACCGGCTTCTCCGCACCGCGCTGGCATCTGTCGGAACCGGGACAGGTCAACACCTTCCTGTCGCAGTTCCTCGACGATCCGCGCTGGATCGCCATGCTGGCGGCGACGCTCACGGTGGCCAGCCCGTGGCTGCCCGCGCGGGCGCGACGCTGGTGGTGGACGCTGCTGCTGGCCTTCGTGCCGATCCACCTGTTCGTGTCGCTGGTGGTGCCCGCCCGGGCCGCGCTGGGCCTGGTGGTGGGCTGGCTGGTGGGCGCGGTCATCGTGCTGGTGGTCGGCACGCCCGCACTCGAGGTGCCGCTCGGCGCCGCGGTGCGGGTGCTGGCCCAGCGCGGCTTCCGGGTGACCGCCTTCAAGGTGCTGCGCCCGGCCGCCCGTGGGCCACTGGTGCTTTCGGCGAGCACGGTGCCGCAGCCGGAACTGGGGGCCTCACCCAACGGCGTGCCCGCCGCGGCCGGGACCGCGGCGGAGTCCGGTGAATCCCGTTCACCGGACAATGAATTGATTATCGAGATGTACGGCGCGAACCAGCGCAGCCGCGGCATGCTGCAGCAGCTCAAGCGCTGGCTCACGATTCGCAGCGGCGAGTACCCGGCGCCGTTCGCCTCCATGCGCCGCGCGGTCGAGCATCGCGCCCTGATGGGATTCGCCATCGCCGATCTGGGCCTGGCCAGCAACAAGCCGCTCACCGTGGCGGCGCTGGACCGCGGCTGGATGGTGTACGCGCACACCGTGCCCCAGGGCCGGCCGCTGGCCGCCGCCGACGGGGAGCCGGTGCTGACCCGGGTGTGGCAGGCGCTGCACAGCATGCACCAGGCCCAGATCTCGCACGGCGAACTGCACGCCGAGGAGATCCGGATCCTCGACGACGGCACCGTGCTGTTCGGCGGGTTCGTGCAATCCGAATTCGGCGCGTACCAGGTGCGTTTCGACTCCGACGTGGCCCAGCTGCTGCTGTCCTCCGCGCATCTGTTCGGTGTCGGCCCGGCCGTACGCACCGCGCTCGAAGTACTGGACAAGCAGGCGGTGCTGGACGCCTCGGCCCGGCTCACCAAGACCGCGGTGCCCACCCACCTCCGCAAGGCGGTGCCGGACGCGGGCGAGCTGATGAAGGACATCCGCGCGGAGGTGGCCGCGCAGACCGGGCAGGACAAGATCGAGGCCGCGCAGATCACCCGCTTCTCGCGCAACCAGATCATCCAGCTGGTGCTGCTCATCGGCCTGGTGTACGTGGCCTACCCGTACATCAGCGCGGTGCCCACCTTCGCCTCGGAGCTGCGCAATCTGAACTGGGGCTGGGCGCTGCTGGGGCTGACCGTGTCCGCCCTGACCTATGTGGGTGCGGCAATGGCGTTGTGGGCGTGCGCCTCCGAGGCCGTCAGGTTCGGCAACCTGCTGCTCATGCAGATCGCCAACACCTTCGCCGCGACCACCACCCCGGCCGGCGTGGGCGGGCTGGCGTTGAGCGTGCGGTTCCTGCAGAAGGGCGGCCTGGGCGCGGTGCGGGCCACCGCGGTGGTCGCCCTGCAGCAGACGGTGCAGGTGGTGACCCACGTGGTGCTGCTACTGATCTTCGGCGCGCTGGCCGGAACCTCCACCAACCTGTCGCATTTCGTGCCCAGTGCCACCGTACTGTACCTGGTGGCGGGCGCCCTGCTGGGCCTGCTGGGCGTGACCATGTTCGTCCCCAAGGTCCGCAAGTGGCTGCTCAACGAGGTGCGCCCGCAGCTGGCGGAGGTGGTGGGCCAGCTGAAGGATCTGGCCCGGCGGCCCGGCCGGCTGGCCATGATCGTGGGCGGCTGTGCCACCACCACCCTGGGCATGGCGCTGGCGCTGTGGGCCAGCATCGAAGCCTTCGGCGGCAGTACGACTTTCGTGACCGTCACCATCGTCACCATGATCGGCGGCACCCTGGCCTCGGCCGCCCCGACCCCCGGCGGGGTGGGCGCGGTGGAGGCCGCCCTCATCGGTGGTCTGGCCGCCTTCGGTGTCTCGGCGGGGATCGCGGTCCCCGCCGTCCTGCTCTACCGGGTGCTGACCTGCTGGCTGCCGGTGTTCTGCGGCTGGCCGATCATGCGCTGGCTCACCGCCAAGGACATGATCTAGGCCGAATACGCCTTGCGCAGTTCGACCTTCACGACCTTGCCGCTGGCATTGCGGGGCAGCTCGGGCACGACCACCAGGTGCTTGGGGTGCTTGTAGCGGGCCAGGGACTCGTTCAGGAAGGGTTCCAGCTCTGCGAGGGTCAGGTCGTCGACGCCGTCGATGAGCGCGACCACCGCGACCGGCACCTCGCCCCACTTCTCGTGCGCGCGGCCCACCACGGCGGCCTCGTGGATCTTGGGGTGCGCGAAGAGCACGTTCTCGATCTCGGCGCAGTAGATGTTCTCGCCGCCGGAGATGATCATGTCCTTCTTGCGGTCCACCACGTAGATGAAGCCCTCCTCGTCCTGGCGGACCAGGTCCCCGGAGTGGAACCAGCCGCCGTGGAAGGCCTCCGCGGTGGCCTCGGGCTTGTTCCAGTAGCCCTGCATGAGAGTCGGTCCGCGATAGACGATCTCGCCGACCGTACCGGGTGCGACATCGTTCATCTCGTCGTCGACCACGCGGGCCTGGATGGTGGGGATGGGCAGGCCGACCGAGCCGATCTTGCGCAGCGCGTCCCTGCCCTCGAGCACACAGGTGATGGGTGACATCTCGGTCTGGCCGAACACCGCCACATTGAAGGCGTTCGGGAAGCAGTCGGCCATGGCGCGCAGCACCGTGTCCGACGCGGGGGCCGCACCCCAGCACAGCGCCTGCAGCGCGAGTTTGCGCTGCTTGACCGTCGGCTCCTCGCAGATCAGCTGCCACTGGACCGGCACGCAGAAGGCGGCGGTGGCCTGCTCGGCCTCGACGGCGTCGAGGAATTCGGTGGCATCGAACGCGCCCAGCGGGTGCAGCACGGTCTTGCCGCCGAGCATGAAATACGGGGTGAGCGAGCCCAATCCGGCGATGTGGAACAGCGGTGAGCTGCAGAAGCCGATGGAGTCCGGGGTGATCTCCATGGCCCGGATACAGGTCAGCGCCTGCGCGTTCATGTTCGCGTGGGTGAGCACCGCGCCCTTGGGGCTGCCGGTGGTGCCCGAGGTGTACATGATCAGGCAGGGGGTCTCTTCCGGAATGTCCAGTGGCGCATGCGGTTCGCCCGGCTCGGCCAGGAAGTCGTCGTAGCCGATGACGCCCGCGCCGGTCTGCCCGTTGATGACCACCACCGTGGACAGGTCCGGGGCCTGCCCGGCGACGCCCACGGCCAGCGGCTGCAGCACCGAGTCGGTGACGATGGCCTTGGCCCCGGAGTCGGCCACGATGTAGGCGACCTCGGGCGGGGTGAGCCGGAAGTTCACCGGCACCGCGATGGCCCCGAGCGCATTGATGCCCATGACGGCCTCGATGTACTCGGTGTAGTTCAGCGCCAGGATGAGCACACGATCGCCGAACCCGACCCCTCGACGGGACAGCGCGTCGGCGAACCGCTCCGACCGCTCGTGCAGCTGCTTCCAGGTGGTATCCACGCCCTTGCACTTGAAGGCGACCTGACCGGGCCGCATGGCCGCGTGGGTCGCTACCTGGTTCACCCAGTGGTTGCGACGCGACCGAATCGGCTCGTCTAGCGGCTGGAAGGTCATGCGGTGTCCTTTCACGCTGATCGTCTGTGAGAATATCCCTTAACTTTCTGACGTGACAAGGGTTACAGAGAAGGTTTCACCGAGAAGTTCTCACGGCTTCATTCAGCAGCTCAGAGCACGTATTAGAGCCTGTTAGACACTCGAACGCAGGAGCGGCCATTCCCGGGGTCACTGGTCACAGCCCTGGTCAGGTGCAAACTCCGACTCACATCAGGGTTGTCGCTCCATATGCAACTATGCGAGTATCGGGGCAGTTTGCGAGAGGCAGGGAGAGGACAGCGCCCATGGCACTGAAGACCAGATTCACCGAGACCTTCGGGGTCGAGCACCCCATCGTCCAGGGCGGCATGATGTGGGTCGGCCGCGCCGAACTGGCCGCCGCCGTCTCCGAGGCGGGTGGTCTCGGCATCATCACCGCGCTCACCCAGCCCACCCCCGACGATCTGCGCCGCGAGATCGACCGCGCGCGTGAGCTCACCGACAAGCCCTTCGGCGTGAACGTCACCATCCTGCCGTCGATCAACCCGCCGCCGTACCAGGAGTACGCGCAGGCGATCATCGAGTCCGGCGTGAAGATCGTGGAGACCGCCGGGTCCAATCCGGAGCCGTTCCTGCCGTACTACAAGGAAGCCGGCATCAAGGTGCTGCACAAGTGCACCAGCGTGCGGCACGCGCTCAAGGCGCAGAAGATCGGCGTGGACGGCGTGTCCATCGACGGCTTCGAATGCGCCGGGCACCCGGGCGAGGACGACGTGCCGGGCCTGATCCTGATTCCGGCCGCCACCCGGGCCCTCGACATCCCGGTCATCGCCTCCGGCGGTATCGCCGACGCCCGCGGCCTGGTCGCGGCGCTGGCGCTGGGCGCGGACGGCGTGAACATGGGCACCCGCTTCATGTGCACCCAGGAATCGGCGATCCACCAGACGGTCAAGGAGCAGATCGTCGCCAACTCGGAGCGGGCCACCCAGCTCATCTTCCGCACCATGCACAACACCGCCCGCGTGGCGGACAACGAGATCAGCCGCAAGGTCGTCGAGATCGAGAAGGCCGGCGGCAAGTTCGAGGACGTCAAGGATCTGGTGGCGGGCGCGCGCGGCCGCCGGGTGTTCGAGGACGGCGACCTGGACGCCGGCATTTGGTCGGCCGGTCAGGTGCAGGGCCTCATCGACGACATTCCGACCTGCGGTGAGCTGGTCTCCCGGATGGTCACCGAGGCGGAGGCGCTGATCCAGCAGCGGCTCGCGGGCATGATCGGATAATTCGGGCGAAAGTCCGTACGTCCCAGACAATTACGACAGAGCCCTTGGCATTTCCTGCCAAGGGCTCTGGCCATTCCGGCTATCGGCGCCTGCTGGATCCGTCATGCTTTGAGAACACGACGGATGCGGCGGAGGTGCCTGAAATGGCCATCACTCGAATCTATCTCGACGACGACGCGCTGCGCCGGACCATGGCCATCTCTGGTGTGAACACCGAACAGGACGCGGTGAACCTAGCACTGCGGTTCTTCAGTTCCCATGCCACCGCCGAGGATTTCGACCATCCCTTCCAGGGGCGGACGGCCACGGCCTCGTAATCATGCGGAACGATGACCCCGATGTCTTCGGGGCGGTCGGGTAGGCGCTGACCTGCACAGCGCCGGGTGACGAATTCGCCTGCGCGAAAGCTCTTCTGGCCGCGGCGAAAACTTGGCAGAATCGCCGGTGGTACCTCGACGGCCGACAGCGCGCGGACACGGGAGGGCATTCCTGTGCGGCACAGTACGAGAGCATCGACCGATCCCACCCCGTTCCCCCGGGTGTCGATCGTCGGCGTCGGCTGCCGGTCGACGGGTCTGGAGTTCGATCACGAGTGGTTCGGCATGGATCGCCTCGCGGCCGCCGGGCTCACCCCGCGCCAGCGCACCAACCTCGAGGTCGCCGTGGAAGCACTGGACGACTCCGGATTGGGCTGTCTGGCACCGGCGTCCAATGCGGCGGTGGTCTTCGGCGCGGTCGGCGGCACCAATAGCGCCCACCACCTGTCGCGCGCCCTGGACCTGCGCGGTCCCAGCCTCACCGTGGACAGCCGACGCGCCTCGCCACTGGTCGCCGTGGACATGGGCGTGCGCCTGCTGGCCGACGAAGCCGTGCCCTTCGTCATCGCGGGAGGTGTGGATCTCGCTCTGCTACCGGACATTTCGGACCTTCGGATACCGGTGCCCAGGAACGGCGGCACCGGTGTGGCCACGGGAGCGGGCGGCGGCAATGGCATCTGCACCGTCCTGGTGCTGCAGCGCACGACCGACGCGCTACGAACCCGAACCCGCCGCTACGCCGATATCGGCGGGCCCGCCATCGGCTTCCCCGAGGCGGACAGCCCCGACGCGCACATCGCCCTGGACGACCCCGCACGCCCGGGCGGGACCCCTACACACGACCGCGGCGACGAACCCCCGGTTCTCCTGCCCCTCACCGGACGCGACCCGGGCGCCATCCACGCCCTCGCGCTGCGCTGGGCCGTCGCGATCGGGTCCTATCGCTCGCTGCGCGAATTCGCCTCCGCCACTGCCCGGCTCATACCCGAACCCACCCGCGCCGGGGTCCTCGCCCGCGACACCGCCGAGGCCGCGGCCCACCTGCGCACCCTGGCCCGCCGCATCGCCACCACGCCCGCGATCGCCCGCGCCACGGGAACGGTCACGGCCGCACCCCTCCCACGCGCGGCCACCGGCATCTTCGACCCGGTCCGGACCGATCACGACGGCGGCACGCTCTTCCTCTTCCCCGGAACCGGCGGCCACCCGCGCATGGGACGCGCGCTCGCGGCCCGGTACCCGGTCTTCGCGGCGGCATTGACCACGGCCGTGGACGCCGTGGCGGCGGCCGGCGGCCCACGAGTCTGGACGCCGCGCAATGGCTTCCACCGAACGCCCCCTGCGGGTCGAGGCGGCGACCACGGGCCCGATCGCGCTCGCGAATTCGGCTGCGATGGCGACACTTCGGGCGAATCCGGCGCGGGCGACCTCGTATTCGAGCATTCGGCATTGTTCGCCTTTCAGGTCGCACTGGCCGAATTGCTCGAGTCGGTGGGGTTGCACGCGGATGCGGTGGCCGGGCACGGCGCCGGTGAGGTCGCCGCCGCGGTCGCCAGCGGCGCACTGTCGCTGGACGACGGGGCTCGGGTGGTGGTGGCGCGGGCGCGGCTGCTCGAGCGGGCCGGTGGGGGTGGAGCCGCGGCCGTGCTCGAGGCGACCCTCGCCGAGGTGACCCGGCTGGTCGAGCCCATGCGCGCCGATGTCGCCGTCGCCGCGGTGGACGGTCCGACCGCCATCACCGTGGCGGGCGAGCCCCGCTATATCGACGCCCTGGTGCGGCGGGCCCATCGCCGCACCATCTTCGCCCAGCGCCTCCCGGCCGACGCAATACCCGCCGCCGCGCACCTGCCCGCGATCCGCGACCGCGCCGCCGAATTGCACGGTGAACTCACCGGTCTCGAGGCGAACCTGCCGCAGCTGCCGTTCTACTCGACCACCCGGCCCGGCCCGGTGCCGCGGATGCCGGACACCCGGGCCACCGAGAACGAGACCACCCGCACCGCGGCACCGCCCGCCACGGCGGAGGACCTGCGCACGGACGCCGCCTACTGGGCCGCCAACGCTTGGCGCCCGGTCCACTTGGCCATGGCGTTGGAATCCGCTGCCGCCGACGGGATTTCGATGATCCTCGAGATCGGTCCGGAGCCGGTGCTGACCCCGGGATTGCGGGAGCGCGCCCCGTTCCGGGACCGCGCGCAGGCCGTGCTGTTCCGCGACGACGAGGCGGAGAGTTTTCTGCACACCATCGCGCGGCGCTATCTGGACGGGTGCGCCGTGGACTGGACGGCCCTCGGCTCACTGACGGCCGCTCCACCGCAACGGCAATGGCGCAGACCGGATTCCGGTGCGCGGCGCCGGTGGCGTGACGGCGGCTTCGGCGCGGCGTACCCGGCCGGGCAGCCGCCGGCACCGGCCTTTCCGCCCGTCGAGATCCGGCCGGACGGGACATATGTGGTCGCGGGCGGGCTGGGCCCGCAGGGCGAGGTCGCGGTGCGCTGGCTGCTGGAGGCGGGGGCGCGGGACGTGGTGGTGCTGACCCGCACGCCGCGGCCGCTGCCGGCGGGGTTGACCGGGATGGAGGAGCGGATCGTGGTGATGCGGTGCGACTGCGCCGATCGCACCGATCTGGCGACGGCGCTGCAGGACATTCGCGAGTGCGGGCCGGCCGTCCGGGGCGTGGTGCACGCATCGGGGGAGACGCGACTGGTGGCGGCGGCGAATCTGCTGGAGTTGACGGCGGCGGATCCCACCGATTTCACCGTGCTCCTCACCTGCGTACCCAGTGCGGCCGAGCCGGGTGCGGTGCGCGAACTGGCGGCGGCACAGGTGGATCGGCGGGTCATCTGCGTGGAGTGGGTGGTCGGCCCCGCAGCCTGACAGCCGGGCAAAACGGGCAATTGGGACCGAATCCGCGTGTCCATATGCGACCGGTCGGTCGCACGGGAATGATGACTCCATGGCGGACCCCGAGATCACGGTCAAGTGGAAGAAGGAGCCGGACGAGCACGATTACCCGGCCGCCGCGGACTACCTCGACATGCTGGCGGAGCCGGACATCGTCGACAAGGTCGTCCAGAAGCTGCGCGACGCCCCCGTGGTGCACAAGAAGGCCAAGGACCTGCTGCGCGCCTCGCAGCTGGAGATCCTGCCGACCTACAACCCCTTTGTCCGCCGCGACCTCGCCAAGATCACGGCCGGCCTGGCGCTCTCGCCGATCCTGGTGGTGCGCGGGGACTTCCGCAAGGCCGTGCCCATGCAGATCGTGGACGGCTATCACCGGGTCTGCGCCATCTACTACACCGACGAGAACATCGCGATCCCGGTGAAGATCGCCTCCCTGCCCTGACCGCGTGAATGCCGAGACGACGACGCCGTGACCTTCCAGACCCTCACCCTCATCACCCTGCTCGGCCTGGCCGGACCCTGGCTGGCCTGGCGGCAGTCCTGGCACCTGCCGGTCATCCTGGGTGAACTGCTGGCCGGAATCGTCTTCGGCACCACCGGCTTCGGCCTGCTGCATCCGGAGGACCCGACCTTCGCCTTCATCGCCGACGTCGGCTTCGCGGTGGTCATGTTCGTGGCCGGCACCCACGTGCCGGTGCGGAACGCGGCCATTCGCTCGGCGCTGGGGCGGGGCGTGCTGCGCGCGGTGCTGGTGGGCGTGCTCTCGGTGATCGCCGGGCAGGGCATCGCGGCGTGGTTCGGCACCGGGCACGGACTGCTCTACGCCGTACTGCTCGCCTCCTCCTCGGCGGCCATCGTGCTGCCCATCATCGATTCCCAGGGGCTGAGCGGAAAACCCGTGCTGGAGATGACCGCTCAGGTCGCCCTCGCCGACGCGGCCGCGGTGGTGGCGCTGCCGCTGGTGATCGATCCGCACAATGCGAGCCGGGCCGCGCTCGGGGCGCTCCTGGTGGCCGGGGCGGCGGTGGTCGCGTACTTCTTCCTGCGCTGGCTCGAGGACTCCGGCATCCGGCATCGGCTGCACAAGATCTCCGAGGATCGGCAGTTCGCGCTCGAACTGCGGGTCAGCCTCGCCCTGCTGTTCGCCCTCGGCGCGCTCGCCACCCGCAGTCACGTCTCGATCATGCTGGCGGGCTTCGCACTCGGCCTGGTAGTGGCGGCCATCGGGGAACCGCGCCGAGTCGCCAGGCAGCTCTTCGCCATCAGCGACGGCTTCCTCGCGCCGCTGTTCTTCGTCTGGCTCGGCGCCCGGCTGAACCTGCGCGAATTCGGCGACCACCCGCACCTGATCCTGCTGGGCCTGGCACTGGGCGCGGGCGCGGTACTGGCCCACGTGCTCATGCGGTTCCTGGGTCAGCCGATTCCGCTCGGGGCCATCGCTTCCGCGCAGATCGGCGTGCCGGTCGCGGCGGTCACGGTCGGCACCCAGCTGCACGTGCTGAAGCCCGGCGAACCGGCCGCGCTCATGCTCGGCGCGCTGGTCACCATCGCCGCCGCCGCGTGGGGAGCGCGGGCGGCGTCCACGGGCACGGGCACGCCGGGCGATGCCGCAATATCCCAGCGAGACAACTGATTTCGTGAGTGGAGGGTAACTCGTCGGGCACGTCCGAAATCGGGTTGGCACCCAACCTTCGGCACGGGTGCAAGGCTGTCGACGGCTCCTAGCCGTCCGCTGAAGTCCCGGGGAGGCGGGGGAGGTCGCGGCCTAGCAACCGGTCCGTCTCGCGGCGCTCGCGCTTGGTCGGGCGGCCCGCGCCGCGATCACGGCGCGGCAGGAGGGCGGTCAGCTGCGGGTCGGGCGGGGGCGGGCTCTTGTCGATCATGCACTGCACGGCCACGGCCGCGCCGACGCGCTTGGTGATGAGCTGCTCGACGATGACGATGCGTTCGGAACCATGGACGCGGACGCGGATCTCGTCACCGGGCTTCAGATGGTGCGCGGGCTTGACCGGTACGCCATTGACCCGCACATGCCCGGACCGGCAGGCCGCGGCGGCCGCGGAGCGGGTCTTGAAAATGCGGACGGCCCAGGTCCAAGAATCAACTCGGGCCTGAGCCGTGGTGCTCAGTGGAGCAGTGGTCACACATCGACGATACTGCGTCAGGCGTTGACGACGATATGTGCGTCAGGCGTTGACGACGATATGTGCGTCAGGCGTTGACGATGCGGCGCGCGGTGACGACCTGATTCGCGTGCAGGTTGGTGTAGGAGACCGGGGTGCCGGTCTGCACGGCGTTCAGCAGCTTGCCGTCGCCGGCGTAGATGCCGACGTGGCCGCCACCGTTGGTGATGACGATGTCGCCGGGCTGCAGGTCCTCGAAGGCGACCGGGGCGCCGACGTTGGACTGCTCGAAGCTGGTGCGGGGCAGCTCGACTCCGGCCTGCTTGTAGGCCCACTGCACGAGGCCGGAGCAGTCGAAGCTGTAGGGACCGGTCGCGCCCCAGGAGTACTGGGCGCCGACCTTGGTCTCGGCGGCGTGCAGCGCGATGTCGCCGACGGAGCTGGACTTCTGGAAGATGCTGGGCAGCTGGAACTGCGGAGCGGGAGCAGCCGGGACGCCGACCTGAGCGCCGCCGCCCAGTCCGCCCGGGGTCTGCAGCGCCGTCTCGGCGTCCTTGACCGTCTGGTTGAACTGCTGCACCTGGGGCGCGAAATCGTCCGGCACGTCGAAGTTTCCGATGCCCGGGATCTCGACGGTGGCGGCGGTGGCGGTGATCGCCGGGAACACGCCGGTAGTCGTCGCGGCCATCGCACCCATGACGATGGCGCCCTTCACGGAATTCGGAAGCCGAGATTCCTGCTGCAAGCTGTGCTTACCCACTGAGCCGCATCTCCGATCTTGCTGCTGTAACGTCGCGGGATGCCTCTCCGATGAAGCAACAGACTCCGCTAAGTCACGAGAAGATTACGACTAGGCCGCCGCGTTGTCCACCCGACACGATAAGCGCGTCGCATCTTTACGAAAACGCCCCGCTGAACAAGTAATTCGGTGTATAGGGCGGCAGATCACGAGACGATATACGTGGTCGATACGCCCGTTATCAATCCTTCGCCTCGATCGCCCGCTCCAGCTCGGCAATCCGCCGGCGAGCGTCCGCGAGATCGACTTCCAGCTGCCCCAGCGCCATGACCAGCGGACCCACCGCGAGATCGGCCACCAGCTGCGGATCGTCGTACCCGCGCTCGATGGCCACCAGGATGTTGTTGCGGATGCGCGCGGCCACGATCGCCTCGGCGGGCACGTTCCAGGATTCGACCACCTCCGCGACGGTGGGCGTGGGTACGGCTTCTTCCGACATGAACCCTCCTGCGCTGGATCCCAACGAATCAGGCATAAGGGTAGAGACCCCCGGGGACACCGCGGACTCGCTGTATCGACTTCCGCTGATCGCGAATCGGGCGAGCCGGTATGCCGGTCGATAGCTGTCTCTAGCGTCCCCGATAGATGCCCGGATAATCCGCGACGACCGCGCTACGGTTGGGCCGCATGGACCCTGTCAGGAATCCCTACGCACCCGGCGCGGGGCAGCGACCGCCCGAGCTCGCGGGCCGGGACCGGCAGCTCGACGCCTTCGACATCGTGCTGGAGCGGGTGGCGCGTGGACGGCCGGAACGCAGCGTCATGCTCACCGGTTTGCGTGGCGTCGGAAAGACGGTGCTGCTCAACCAGCTTCGCTCGGCCGCCCGCTCGCGCGGCTGGGGCACCGGGAAGCTGGAGGCCCGCCCCGATCAGGAACTGCGGCGGCCGCTGGCCTCGGCGCTGCACATGGCGGTGCGTTCGATCGCTGTGACCCACCGCAATCCGGAGCAGGTGGACGATTTCCTGGGGATTCTCAAGGCTTTCGCGCTGCGCTCCACCGACGGCAAGAGCATGCGGGAACGCTGGAACCCGGGCATCGATGTACCCGCGGTGACCGGGCGGGCCGACTCCGGCGATATCGAGATCGATCTGGTGGAGCTGCTCATGGAGGCTGCGGCGCTGGTGCGCGATCTGGACATCGGCATCGCGGTGTTCATCGACGAGATGCAGGATCTCAGGGCGGCCGACATCTCGGCCATCTGCGGGGCCTGCCACGAATTGAGCCAGGACGCCGCGCCTTTGATCGTGGTCGGGGCGGGTCTGCCGCATCTGCCCGCGGTGCTGACCGCGTCCAAGAGCTACTCCGAGCGCCTGTTCTCCTACCACCGCATCGATCGGCTGGATCGGGAGTCGGCCGACCAGGCGCTCATCGCGCCGGCCGAGCGGGAGAACGTGAAGTACTCCGAGGAGGCGCTGGACGCGCTGTACCGGAAGGCCGACGGGTACCCGTATTTCGTGCAGGCGTACGGCAAGGCCGTCTGGGACGCGGCGGCGCAGAGCCCGATCTCGGCCGAGGATGTGGCGGTGGCGGCACCCGCGGCCGAAGAAGAGCTGGCGGTCGGTTTCTTTGGCTCCCGCTACGAGCGAGCGACACCGGCCGAGCGCGAATACATGCGCGCCATGGCCGACCTGTCCGGCGACGACGGGCCGGTGGCCACCTCGGCGGTGGCGCACGAGCTGGGACGCAAACCCGCCTCGTTGTCCCCGGCGCGCGACGGTTTGATCAAGAAGGGTCTGATCTACTCGGCCGAGCGCGGAACCATCGGTTTCACGGTGCCGCATTTCGGCCGATACCTGCGTGGCGTTCAATAACCAAAGATTAGCCAACTGATCAAGATCATCTCGTGACAAGGCTTTTCGATCTTTGCCAGCCCCTACCGGCGGGTAACAAAGGCTCCTACACTCGAATGTGATTCTCATCACGGTCGAGGAGGACATCATGGCGACTGCCGCCAAGTTCGACGCCACTGAAGAACAAGCCCGGGCACTGGTCGAGGAATCCCGCGAAACCACCTGGGCCAAGCCGTCCTTCGCCAAGGAGATGTTCCTCGGCCGGTTCCGGCTCGACCTCATCCATCCATTCCCGCGCCCCGACGCCGCGGACGCCGCCAAGACCGAGGCATACCTGACCCGGCTGCGGGCATTCTGCGAGACCATCGACGGCCAGCGCATCGAGGCCGAGGGCCGCATCCCCGACGAATACGTGCGCGGTCTGGCCGAACTCGGCTGCTTCGGCCTCAAGATTCCCGAGGAGTACGGCGGGGTCGGGCTGTCGCAGGTGGGCTACAACAAGTCCCTCATGATGGTCGGCTCCGCGCACGCCAGCCTCGGGGTGCTGCTCTCCGCGCACCAGTCCATCGGCGTGCCCGAGCCGCTCAAGCTGGCCGGCACCCCGGAACAGAAGCGAGAGTTCCTGCCACGCTGCGCCAAGGGCGCGGTGAGCGCGTTCCTGCTCACCGAACCCGATGTGGGCTCCGACCCGGCACGCATGGCCTCCACCGCGACCCCGACCGCGGACGGGGAGGCCTACGAGATCAGCGGCGTGAAGCTGTGGACCACCAATGGCGTTGTCGCCGAACTGCTCGTGGTCATGGCGCGGGTGCCCAAGAGCGAGGGCCATCGCGGCGGCATCTCCGCGTTCATCGTGGAGGCCGACAGCCCCGGCATCACGGTGGAGCGGCGCAATGCGTTCATGGGCCTGCGCGGCATCGAGAACGGTGTCACCCGGATGGACAAGGTGCGCGTACCCAAGCGGAATCTGGTGGGCCGCGAGGGCGACGGGCTCAAGATCGCGCTCACCACCCTCAATGCCGGTCGCCTCGCCATCCCGGCCATGTGCACGGCCGCGGCCAAGTGGTCGCTCAAGATCGCGCGGGAATGGTCGGCCACCCGCGTGCAGTGGGGCCGTCCGGTCGGCGAGCACGGCGCGGTCGGCGCGAAGCTCTCCTACATCGCCGCAACGACTTTCGCGCTGGAATCGGTGCTCGATCTGTCGGGCACCATGTGCGACGAGAACCGCAACGACATTCGCATCGAGGCCGCGCTGGCCAAGCTGTGGGCCTCGGAGATGGCGTGCCGGATCGCCGACGAACTGGTGCAGATCCGCGGCGGCCGCGGCTACGAGACCGCGGCCTCGCTGCGGGCCCGCGGCGAAAGAGCCGTCGGCGCCGAGCAATTGGTGCGCGATCTGCGCATCAACCGCATCTTCGAGGGTTCCAGCGAGATCATGCGGCTGCTCATCGCCCGTGAGATGGCCGATGCCCACATGGCCGCGGCCGGGGCGCTGGTGGATCGCAATGCCGAGCTCAAGGACAAGGCCAAGGCGGCGGTCGGGGCGAGCGGGTTCTATGCCAAATGGTTCCCGCAGCTGACCGTCGGCGCCGGCACCGCACCGGTCGGCTACGGCGAATTCGGCCCGCTGGCCCGGCACATGCGCTTCGTCGAGCGGATGTCGCGCAAGCAGGCCCGCGCCCTGATGTACGGCATGGCGCGCTGGCAGGCCAAGCTCGAGTACAAGCAGGGCTTCCTGGGCCGCATCGTCGACATCGGCGCGGAACTGTTCGCCATGGCCGCGGCCTGCGTGCGCGCCCAGTCCCTGCGGGTGGACGGCAATCCCGACGGCGTGGCCGCCGAGGAACTCGCCGAGGTCTTCTGCCGCCAGGCCCGCCGGCGGATCGAGAAGCTCTTCGACGATCTCTGGTCCAACACCGATGACGCCGACACCGACCTCACCCGCGGCATCCTCGACGGGCGCTACCGCTGGCTCGAGGGCGGCGCACTGGATCCGAGCGAGGGCACCGGCCCCTGGATCGCCGAATGGCAGTTCGGGCCGTCGGTGGAACAGAACCTGTTGCGCCCGTTCCTCCCGTCCACGAAGACGGGGGCGGCCACGTAGTCAAGCTCCGCACAGAAATCTGCCGCTCTCTAGTCCAATTGCTAGAGAGCGGCAGATTGTCATGACAGCCGGAGGGTGACGATGCGGCATGGGGCGACGGTCACTCTCGATGCGATATGAATCTACTTTTGTCTAGGTAATTCACTAGATGTAAGTAGAAATTGCGGACGCCGGCCGGACGTACAGGGATTTCTACACGGGTCCAGCAATGTGACGAGACTCCGATAGATCCCCCGACAGTCGTGCATAGATCAGCGGAGACAGTTGGACAACTTGTCTATAACGCCTGGTGTGGGGGGTTAACGCAGGGGTTATTTCTACCGACAACCGGGCAAGAAGGCGCACTCTTCAGGAGGACGTCATGTCCACGATCGACCCCCGCGCGGCCGATTTCGACGGCCACCACATCACCGTGTCCGCCGATGACGGCGTGCCACTCGCGGTGCGTGAGTTCGGCACCACCGACGCCCCCGTCACCGTCGTGTTCGTCCACGGGCACTGCCTGCGCGCCGAATCGTGGGCGTTCATGCGCGGGCACCTGCTGCAGACCTGGGGCGACGACACCCACATGGTGTTCTACGACCATCGCGGACACGGGGATTCCGGCAATGCCGACCCTTCCACGTACACCATCGAGCAGCTGGCCCGGGATCTGGACGCGGTGCTGCGGGTCGTGGTGCCGACCGGACCCGTTGTCCTGGTG
This sequence comes from Nocardia sp. NPDC059154, assembly GCF_042755705.1. Taxonomy (NCBI): domain Bacteria; kingdom Bacillati; phylum Actinomycetota; class Actinomycetes; order Mycobacteriales; family Nocardiaceae; genus Nocardia; species Nocardia sp. NPDC059154. The sequence continues at coordinate 81,732 of NZ_JBHZCS010000041.1, read as the reverse complement.
GGTCATTCGATGGGCGCCATGACCGTGCTGGCCTACGCCCGGCTGTATCCGGAGACGATCGGGACCCGGGTGGTCGGTGTCGGCCTGCTCTCCAGCGCCGCCAACGGGGTGACCCGGGTGGGGCTGGGTCGGCTGCTGAGCGCACCGGCGGTGAACTCGTTGGGGGTGGCCGTGCGGCGCGCGCCCCGGGCCATGCAGGCCTCGAAACACCTGAGCCGCCGCATCTTCGAGCCCATCATGCGGGACGCCACCCTGGGCACCCGCAAGGTGAGCCCGCGCATGCTGGCGGTGGCGACGACCATGCTCAACGACACCTCGCTGCTGACCATGGCCAGCTTCCTGGAGTCGCTGATCCGCTTCGACGAGACCGCGACCCTGCACCGCCTGGGCTCGATTCCGGTGCTGGTGCTGGCCGGGTCCGCGGACATCATGATTCCGTTCGCGCACTCCGTGGTGCTGGCCTCCCAGGTCGCCGACGCCGAGCTGGTGCGGCTGGACGGCGCCGGGCACAGCGTGATCCTGGAGCGGGCCGAGGAGGTGGCCGCCGCGGTGGTGACGCTGGTGGCCCGGGCGACCGCGGCGGCGCGCGGCGCGGACCCGGACTGCGGTCCCGACTGCGGGCCGGAGTACGCCATCGCGGGGTAGCCGGAAGATCATCTGCGGCGGGCGGATCGGAAGATCTGAAACGTCCGCCGCCCCAATTCCACACCCGGTGACAGGCCCTCTAGCTGCGAATATTCATTGCCGACGAGACGAATCCCGCACCATCACGTACTGTGTTGTAGATCACGATGTGTGGTCTGTCACACGGCTCGAGGAGGGTTTCGATGACACGCAGCGAGATTGCGGAACTCCGCTACGCGGTCGGCCAGCTCCGCCAGTGCGTCACCGCACTGCGTTCGCACTACGGAGACGCGGGCACCGTCCGCCGGCTGGAGAACGATCTGGAAAGGCTCGTCATCGACACCGACGAGTTCGAACAGGCGCCGCCGCCGGAAGCACCGCAGGCCAAGCAGGAGACGATCTACGTCCCCGACGCCAAGCACGATGAGGCGGCCTGGATGGGCGCGCAGGACGAGGGCCTGGGCTTCCACTCCCGCCCCCGCACCAAGTAACTAATCCTTCGTTTCGAACAGCGGGAGGGCCACCTCGACAATGGCGTCGGGGCTGGGCAATTCGACGAGCGCATCGGGTGGGCTCAGCTGCCGCTGCAGCGCGCGCTGATGAGCCGCGCCGACCAGCAGCAAAGCCAGGGTGCGCAGATCCGTGGCCTCGATGCCCCGGGCCGACAGGTAGGCGACCACGGCGTCCACCGCGCGATGCGGGCCCAGGTCGAGATCGCGGCTGCGCTCCCGGTAGACCGCGCCCAGTTCGGCATCCGATTGCACCGCCGCCATCACCGGCAGGGCGGCGACGAAGAATTCCTCCAGGGTGGCGAGCAGCGACCGCAGCGCCGTGCGCAGATCCGCGGCGGGCGCGTCGGCGAGCAGGTCCTTGAGCGGGCGCAGCTGATGCTGGATCACGGCCTGTAGCAGGCCCATTCGATCGCCGAAGTGGTAGAAGATGCTGGATTCGGCGACGCCGGCGCGGGCCGCGATCTCCTTGGTGGACAGCCGGGCGAGGCCGGATTCCGCGAGCACCTGTTGCGCGTTGGCGATCACGGCCTCGCGCACACCGGTACTGGGCCGCCCTCGGGAACGGGTCCCCACATCGCCTCCTGTCACGTTTCGACTGTCGCTTTCCGGCACGACCCTTGCAGTATGCCGCATCTGGTCGTATTTTCTGAGTAGTCACTCAGTAAATGGGGAACCGGAGGACGCACCGATGTCCCAGCCAGCAACGACAACCCCGAACCCGGCCGCCACCCGCAAACAGGAGCGGCTCAACGCCGTCATGCGCCGGGTCCTGCGCTCACCGCTGCACCGGGTGGTCAGCGGGAAACTGCTCATCGTCACCGTGGTCGGCCGCAAGAGCGGGCGGGTGTACGAGCACCCCGTCGCCTACGCCGAACACGACGGCACGCTGCTGATCGGCACCGCGGCCAAGTGGCGGCACAACCTGCGCGCCGGCGAGCCGGTGCGAATCGGCCTGCGGCGCCGGGAGATCGACGCCGACTGGGAGGTCGTCACCGACGTGGACGCGGCGGCCGAGCCGTATCGGATCATCCTCGAGCAGAACCCGACCCACGGGAAATACGCTGGCATCAGCCTGAATTCGGACGGCAGCGTCAACCGCGCGGAGCTGGCGGCCGCCTTCGCCCGGGGCACGGCGGTCGTCCGGCTCCGCCCGCGCGACTAGTCCTCGGTGGCGGTGGACCAGTCCTCAGTGGCGGTGCCGGCCCCGGCCGGAGCGCCGGCCGCCGACGCCGCGGAAGCGGGCGCCGCGCGGGGCCTGCGAAACCGGTTCCAGATCGGGGGATTCGAAGATCGCGGCCAGGGCGCTGCCGGGGCCGACCGGGGTCACGGCCAGGCCGAGACCGCCGTCGCGGCGGGCCAGTTCGTGCAGCATGGTGGTGACCATGCGCAGACCCGCCGCGCCGCCCGGATCACCGAGGGCGATCGCGCCGCCGTGCACATTCAGGCGCTCCGCGGTGTCGTCCTCGAGGCCCAGGGTGCGGGCCAGCGCCAGCACCTCGACGGCGGAGGTCTCCTCCACCTCCAGCAGCTCCAGGTCCGACAGTTCGAAACCGGCGCGCCACAGCGCTTTCGCGACCGCGGAGGTGGCGGCCGGCACCGGGACGCCGAGGGGAGCGGTGGTGCTGACCCAGTCGAGCAGGTAGCCCATCGGCTCCAGGCCGAGATCCACCAGCCGGTCCTCTGCCACCACCAGGCAGGCCGCGGCGGCCAGGCCGCGGCTGCTGCTGTTTCCGGCCGTGGTCACGCCATCGGGCCGGAAGGGGGACAGCGCCGCGAAGGCGCGGTGTGAGACATCATCGCGCAACCCCTCGTCGCGGTCGACCAGGCGCACCACCTCGGAATTGGGATCGTCCGGGCGCGCGCACACCACCACGGGCGCGGTCTCCGCACCGAACACACCCTGGCGATGGGCGCGGGCGGCACGGCGGTGACTGACCGCGGCGAAGTCGTCGGCCGCGGCCCGGCCCAGCTCGTGGGCGCGGGCCAGCTGTTCGGCGCGGTCCGAATCCGCTTGTCCGCGTTCAGGTTCGGCGGACCAGATCGCGATCTGCTGGTCGGTGGTGGGTCCGTCATCGGCCGCGGGCCCCGGGCGGATGCCGGGCAGCGGCGGGACGCTGGCGGATTGCGCGTCGAATCCCCCTGCGGCGCTGGAGCATTCGGCGCCCACCGCCAGCACCACGTCGGCCGCGCCGGTGCGCACCATCATGGCGGCGGTGATCAGGGCGCGCAGTCCGCTGCCGGGACCCTCGCCCAGGGCGAAGTCACCCAGCTCCGGCGACAGTCCGCACTGCGGCAGGGCCGAGCGGATGGCCTCGGCATCGGGGACGGCGGTGACCAGCTGTTCGACCCGCGCGGGATCGATGCCCGAGCGCCCGAGCACCGCCGCGATGACAGTGCCGGCCAGCCGGTTCGGCGGCACCGCGGCGAGTGCTCCGCCGGGCAGACCCACGGGCGTGCGCATCGGCATGACGATGGCGGCGCGTCTCATTACCGACTCCCTTCGAACCCTCAGCAGACCGACAGGCCACCACACCGTTGTTGCTGTCATATGACGGCCGGTAACCGCTGCGGACGAGCCGCCCGACCTGCGCGCGGGCCGGAATCCGAAACACTCTGACAGCCCGGCGAGTTCGCGAGATTGCCGTTTGTTCACCAAGCAAACGAATCACTGACGGCCACAGGAAATGTGGCGCAAATCACGGGATCACGAAATAGCTGTTGCGAGCTCGAGTGATAGCGACACTGTCGTAAGGTGCTCACCATCACATTCGATGCCGGAGGTAACGATGACGTTCCACGGGGTAGAGCAGCGAGGCATCCAGCAGTGAGCGCCGCACCAGTCAAGGCTTCTGAATCGAGCACTACCGGGGTTTTCAGTAGGGGACGGGCTGCCATTTCGGCACGCACGCTCCGCACCGACCGGTGGTGGGTGCCGCCGGCCGCGACGGTGCTGGGGCTCGCGGCCTTCGTCATCTACGCGACCATCAGATCCTTTGTGCGCAGCGCGTATTGGGTGCCCGACTTCCACTATCTGACACCGTTCTATTCGCCCTGCCTGAGCGCCTCGTGCGTCGAGGGCTCCAGTCATTTCGGCACGCCGGTCGGCCACCTGCCAATGTGGATTCCGCTGGGCTTCCTGGTGCTGCCGTTCCTGCTGCTGTTCCGGCTCACCTGCTACTACTACCGCAAGGCCTACTACCGGTCGGTGTGGATGTCGCCGCCGGCCTGCGCGGTGGCCGAGCCGCACGCGAAATACTCGGGGGAGACGCGGCTTCCGCTGATCATCCAGAACGCGCACCGCTACTTCTTCTACGTCGCGATCATCATCTCGGTGATCAACACCTATGACGCGGTGATCTCCTTCCACGCCAAGGGCGGCGGCTTCGGCATCGGCCTGGGGACGCTGATCATCACCGGCAACGCGCTGCTGCTGTGGGCGTACACGCTGTCGTGCCACTCCTGCCGCCACATCGCGGGCGGCCGGCTCAAGCACTTCTCGCAGCACCCCGTGCGCTACCGCTTCTGGACCGTGGTGTCGAAGCTGAACACCCGGCACATGCAGCTGGCCTGGACCACGCTGGGCACGCTGGTCCTCACCGATTTCTACGTCATGCTGGTGGCGAGCGGAACCATCTCCGATCCTCGCCTCATCGGCTGACAGTCCTCTATTCCTCTGTCTCCCAGGAGTATTCGGTTCCATGCCTGAAGTCGAGCGGCACAAGTACGACGTCGTCGTGATCGGTGCCGGCGGTGCCGGCCTGCGTGCGGTCATCGAGGCCCGTGAGCACGGGCTGTCCGTGGCGGTGGTCTGCAAGTCCCTGTTCGGCAAGGCGCACACCGTCATGGCCGAGGGCGGCTGCGCGGCCGCCATGGGCAATGCCAATGAGAAGGACAACTGGCAGACCCATTTCAAGGACACCATGCGCGGGGGCAAGTTCCTCAACAACTGGCGCATGGCCGAACTGCACGCCCAGGAAGCTCCCGACCGGGTGTGGGAGCTGGAAACCTATGGGGCGCTGTTCGATCGGACCAAGGACGGCCGGATCAGCCAGCGCAACTTCGGCGGCCACACCTATCCGCGGCTGGCGCACGTCGGCGACCGCACCGGGCTCGAGATCATCCGCACCATGCAGCAGAAGATCGTCTCGCTGCAGCAGGAGGATTACGCGCAGACCGGTGACTACGAGGCGCGCATCAAGATCTTCGCCGAATGCACCATCACCGAGCTGCTCAAGGACGGCGACCGGATCGCCGGGGCCTTCGGGTACTGGCGGGAGTCCGGGCGCTTCATTCTGTTCGAGACGCCCGCGGTGGTGATCGCCACCGGTGGCGTCGGCAAGTCGTACAAGGTGACCTCGAACTCCTGGGAGTACACCGGCGACGGGCACGCGCTCGCGCTGCGGGCCGGGGCGTCGCTGATCAATATGGAGTTCCTGCAGTTCCATCCGACCGGCATGGTCTGGCCGCCGTCGGTGAAGGGCATCCTGGTCACCGAGGGCGTGCGCGGTGACGGCGGGGTGCTCCAGAACTCCGAGGGCAAGCGGTTCATGTTCGATTACATCCCGCCGGTGTTCAAGGGCCAGTACGCCGAAACCATCGAGGAGGCGGACCAGTGGCTGAAGGACAACGATTCCGCCCGGCGCACACCGGATCTGCTGCCGCGTGACGAGGTCGCGCGGGCCATCAACGAAGAGGTGAAGGCCGGGCGCGGCACCCCGCACGGCGGCGTCTATCTGGATATCTCCTCCCGCCTGCCCGCCGACCAGATCGTCAAGCGGCTGCCGTCCATGCACCACCAGTTCAAAGAGCTGGCGGACGTGGACATTACGAAGGAGCCGATGGAGGTCGGGCCGACCTGCCACTACGTGATGGGCGGCATCGAGGTCGATCCGGACACCCAGGCGGCCACGGTGCCCGGCCTGTTCGCGGCCGGCGAATGCGCCGGCGGCCTGCACGGCTCCAACCGGCTGGGCGGCAACTCGCTGTCGGACCTGCTGGTCTTCGGCCGGCGCGCCGGATTGGGCGCGGCCACCTATGTCGAGCAGCTGGCCGCACGGCCCAAGATCGCCGACACCGATATCGCCGCGGCCGCGAAATCGGCTGTGACGCCGTTCGATCCGCCCGCCGAGGGCGGCCCGGGCGAGAACCCGTACACACTGCACATGGACCTGCAGCAGACGATGAACGATCTGGTCGGCATCATCCGCAAGGAACACGAACTGAAGCAGGCCGTCGAGCATCTCTCCGAGCTGCGCGACCGCTACGACCACGTCACCGTGGAGGGGCACCGGCAGTTCAATCCGGGCTGGCATCTGGCCCTGGACATGCGCAACATGCTGCTCATCAGCGAATGCGTCGCCCAGGCCGCACTGCTGCGCACCGAGAGCCGCGGCGGCCACACCCGCGACGACCACCCGGGCATGGATCCGGTGTGGCGCAACAAGCTGCTGGTCTGCACCATCGACCCGGACGAGGTCGGGTTCTCGGTGCCGTCGGTGACCGTCACGCCCGAGGCCCAGGTGCCCATGCGCACGGATCTGCTCCGGTTGTTCGACCTGGCGGAGCTCGAAAAGTACTACACCCCCGCCGATCTCGCAGAGTTGCGGGACGACGCCGGAAAGGCGGAATAGCCATGGGTTACGAGGCGAAGTTCAAGGTGTGGCGCGGTGACACCGAGGGCGGCGGCCTGCAGGACTTCACCGTCGAGGTGAACGAGGGCGAGGTGGTGCTCGACATCATCCACCGGCTGCAGGCCACCCAGGCACCGGATCTGGCGGTGCGCTGGAACTGCAAGGCGGGCAAGTGCGGTTCGTGCTCGGCCGAGGTGAACGGGCGGCCGCGGCTGCTGTGCATGACCCGCATGTCGACGTTCACCCAGGAAGAAGTGGTGACGGTGACGCCCATGCGCACCTTCCCGGTTATTCGCGACCTGGTCACGGATGTGTCGTTCAACTACCAGAAGGCCCGCGAAGTACCGTCTTTCACGCCGCCGGTGGATCTGAAGCCGGGCGAGTACCGGATGCAGCAGACCGATGTGGAACGGTCGCAGGAATTCCGCAAGTGCATCGAATGCTTCCTGTGCCAGAACACCTGTCACGTGGTCCGTGATCACGAGGACAACAAGCACGCATTCTCCGGTCCGCGATACCTGATGCGTATTGCCGAACTCGAAATGCATCCCTTGGATGTGGCCGACCGCCGGGAACTGGCGCAAGAGGATGCGGGCCTGGGCTTCTGCAACATCACCAAGTGCTGCACGGAAGTGTGCCCGGAACACATCAAGATCACCGATAACGCGCTGATCCCGCTCAAGGAACGCGTGGTGGACAGGCAGTACGACCCGATCGTCTGGCTGGGAAACAAGCTCTTCCGGCGCTGACGGCCGAGCTGGTTGTTGATCACGAAACGGCTGCCGTTTGGCAACGGAAGTATGTTTGCGACGGCTAAGCATGGGTATCCAACTATTCGTGGACCGAGGACTCAAGAATGCACGTCCCCGGTACCGGAAAATGGGTCCCGATGACTGGGTCGAACGGCTGATCGTAGGGATGCTCTTCGCGGTATCGGCGATGGGCGTATACGTACTCACCGGCGCACTGATGCCCGCCGTAGCGATCGGCGTGCTGGTCGCCGCCGTCGCCATGGGTGTGGTCGCAATCCTCTGATACCGGGGGTTCACGGGTCGGGGCCCGTGAACCCTCGTTCAGCGAATCACCGGTCGAAGACCCCGTTTTCGAGGCCCGCGGTGAAGGATCCCCATTCCGCCGCGCCGAACACCAGCGCCGGCCCCTGCGGATTCTTGCTGTCCCGCACGCCCACTCGGCCCGCGGGCAGGAACGCCACTTCGACGCACTCCTTACCGGCCCCGCTGCGGCTGCTCTTGAACCAGCGGGCCCCGGAAAGATCCACACTCATGCCGAATACTCCTTCGCCACCTGCCGGAGCAGGTTTCTGCTGTCCTGAACGTCCAGCGCGCAGCGTTCCAGGCCCGTTTGTGCCCGGCGATAACGCTGAACGTCGCCCTGTCTCTCGAGATACAGATCGCCGGTGAACCCCTCCACGTAGACCACCGGGGGCTCCACCGGTTGCCCCTTGCTGTCGCATCCGAATTCCAGAATCACGAATGGTCCGGTCGAAAGTCCCAGGGGGACACCGGCGGCGAAGGGCAGGATACGCAGCGCGACATTGGACCGGGTGCTCAGTTCCGCCAAGTGTCGCACTTGCGCCGCCATCACCCTTGCACCTCCCACCAGGCGGCGCAATACCGATTCGTGCAACACCATGGCGATGGTCGCCGGATGCATGCGGCGGGTGATCATGGCCTGTCGCTGCATACGCAGCTGAACGCGCCGATCCACCTCCACCACAGTCTCTTCCGGGTATCCCAGCCGGTTCAGGGCCCTTGCGTACTCGGCCGTCTGCAGCAGGCCCGGCACCAATTCCGATTGGTAGCAGGACAACTGCTGCGCGGATGCCTCCAGGCCGACGTAGACGTCGAAGTTCTCGGGAATCAGGTCGCCGTAGGAGTGCCACCAGCTCTTGACCGCCGCCTGCTGCGCCAAACCCTTGAGCCCCTCCGCGATTTCGGCGGGGATCCCGTAGATGCGGCACAGCTCCTGGATGTCGATGGTGCGGATGCGGTCCGCGTTGCCCTTCTCGAGCCGCTGCAAGGTGCTGCCGCCCCACTCCATCAGCTTGGCGGCTTCGGCGATGGTCAATCCTGCCTGGATGCGCCAGTCCCGTAGATAGCGACCGAGCTGACGGCGGGGCAGGGTGGATGACGCGGGACCTTCGGACACAACACGCTCCATTCGCGGTCGCGGGCATGGATCGGGGCTCGACGGCGGGCGAGGGCTTCGTCCACTTTGGAGAATCGTCCTCCCCCAAGTGGATTCACTGCTGGGAATTCGCGCAATTTTGCGTTCTCCTGCTCGAAATTCGCCCGCCTGGCGTCTGCTCGTGGTGTGCTGGAGATGTGCCCGGAGCGGTGTAGCTAGGCCCCTTTCCTTTCCTGAACCTCCGGGCACTTCAGGAACCAGCGGGAACGAGGAGTGGTCTGGACATGCAACTGTCGTCCCTCAATATGCACATTGCCGGTCTGTCGCGCTGCCGCCGTGATCCGGGTGTGATGACCATCGAACAAGCGCACGCCGCAATGCAATTGCACCTCGATTGCACGGTGCAGACCTGCAAGGTACGCCGACGAGCACGGGCAACGCTGGTCGAGGAGGGACGGTGCGTGCTCGACGAGCGGGCACTGCCATGACCGGCCCCGCACCGGCCCAGGCCGGCCCCGATCCCGTACCGACCGGCTACGACCGGTTCGTCCACCGGATGCTGTGGCTGCTGCTCGACGCCCGGACAGCACAGCTCCGCCACCAGAAGGCACAGTTCTACACCAGGATTTCGCGGCCCGGGGAGTACCGGGGAAGGCCCCAGGCCGCGATGAACGCTGCCGCACAGCGCTTTCGAGCGCCCCGCGCCTAACCTCCGGGCAGCGGTGGCGCAGTCCCCACCGCGTGCTGCAGCGCGGTTCGGCCGCCGGCTCCACAGACGGCGGGCGGCCGAACCGCACCCAAGATTCGGTGTGACGCTTACCCTGGAATCCATCGCACTTGTGCCCGGGGTGGAGGGGAACACCGTTGTCGGCCTTCGAACAGCCGGACGATCCGGCGTGCCGGATCGCGTCACTGTCGGATCTGGACGCGATCCGCGCACTCGAGGTGGTCGAATTCGAGCATCTCGCGTATCCGTATTTCGTACTCCGGCAACTCTTCGAGCTACACGGAGCAAACTGGACGGTTGCTGAGGATGCGGGGGAGCTCTGCGGCTACGTGCTCACCGCCCTCGATGGAGAGCGCACGGCCTGGTTTCTCGGCTTCGCGGTGGCATCCGAATGCCGGGGTCGCGGCCACGGCCGGGCACTGCTGGAAGCCGCTCTGGCCCAATGCCGTCAGGCCCGCGCCGAACAGGTCTTCGTCACGGTGAAACCGGGCAATCGGGTCGCCTACCACCTCTACAAGGAGGTCGGCTTCGTGTGGGCCGATCATGAGGCCACCTACTTCGGCGCAGACGAGCCGCGAGATGTGCTGGTGCACAGGATTTATCATTGATCATGCTCGAGAAAAGCGCACCGTCGTCGCCGTTCGTGACGGATATGAGCATGCGCATCGAGCGCCACGCCGACACCTATGCCGACAACGTCACCGAATTCCTGGAGCAGCCGCACGGCCTGCGCCGCCGCGCCACCGAACAGCCGCTGCTGGACCTGTTCACCCGGCACACCGAGGCGGTGGTGGCGACCTACGATCCGCCCGGAATCCGCAGGGCCGGTGACAGTCTCGTCTTCGGCCACCTCTACGCGCCGGTCCTCGAACACACCGCCACCACGGCGCCGCAGCCGATGGCGGTCAACCAGCTGCTCGCGGCCCTGATCGCCGCGGAGGTGGAGTTCCGCGGGCCACTGCGCCTGAGCCGCACCCAGAATCGGCTGCTGGCCGAGGCCTACGAGCGGCTGGGCCGCCCACTGGTGCAGGCCGGACTGCCCGCGCACGCCGCCCTGGCCTACCGCCGGGCCGGGAGTCTCTACCGCATCGACGAGGACACCGATGCCGAGGATCGCTGCGGCCTGGCCCTGGCCCGGGCGCGGCGGCTGGCGCAGCCGGCGGCCTGGCGGCGCGCCGGCGGCCTGGTCCCGGATCTCATCTGCGGCTATGGATACCGGCCCTTCCGCATGCTGTGGTTCGTGGCGTTCCAGCTGCTGGTCTTCGTGGTGGCGGTCACGTTGCGGTCGGATCAGCCGCCGGCCATCACCGTGTTCCAGGTGTTCATGAACTACCTGAATCCGCTGGGCGTCGGGGATACCGACAACCTGCGGGTCGGCGGGCGCGCGGTGTTCGTGCTCGAGAGCTATCTGGGCGCGGTCACCATGTCGGTGTTCTTCGCGCTGCTGGTGCGCCGCTGGTTCCGGCTCTGATCCGGTCGCGCCGCCGGTCGGATCCGCTGGTCACCACTGGACGGTGCTGATCTTGGCGCTGCGCAGCGCCGCCAGGGTCGCCACCGCCAGCCGGTCGCGCAGATGTCCGACCTGTGCGGTCCACTGCCGGGTGAAGCCCGGATCGGACTCCAGCCGCGTCCACAGTTCGCGCAGCCGGGGCGGCGTGTGGGCGCCCGGCATCCACAGGTGCACCAGCTGTTCGAGCAGCGGCGCCAGCTCGGCGGACGGATCGCGTTCGGGCATGGGACGATCCGCCTCGGACAGTGCCGCGCCCAGGGTGGACAGCAGCCAGTCGTGAACGGCCAGGTCCTCGCAGAAGCGTTGCACCGCACCCAGATCCCGGGCGGTCGGCACCATGATCCGCACCGACCGGGTGTGCTCGTCCTCGAGCCGGAACGCGAACAGGGTGCGCCCGCGCACGGCGCCGCCCACCGGCGGCGCGACCCGCGCGGCCCAGCGCAGCCGGGTGGCGCTGGAGCGCACCGGCGGCTCCTGATCCAGGCGGGGATCGGTGCGCACGCGGGTGAGCAGCCGGTCGCTGACCGAGCCCAGGTCCAGGGTGGTGGCGCCGGAGCCCTCCAGGAACCCCTCGGTGAGATCGACCGCGGCCGCGGCGTCGTCGGCGATGCGGTGCCACACCTCCAGCGTCCCGACCTGATCGAGGTAGTGCGACCAGGGCCGCCGGTTCTTGTCGGCCGTCCGCACCACCGTGGAACAGGCCGAACTCTGCATCACCCGGCCGCCCACCAGGATCGCGTGCGCCGCCACCGTCCCGATGGCGCGGCTGTCCGATCCGGACACCGTGGCCAGCTTGCAGTCCACCCCGACGGCGGAACCCGGCGAAATCGCCAGGGCCAGCGGTCGTTCCCGCATCAATACCCGCTGCCCGGGCAGCAGTGACAGCAGCGCCGTCGCCTCCCGCGCCGCCAGTCCCCCCGCATTGGGCAGCAGTGCCGTGCGTACCTCCCCCAGCAGCACCAGCGGCTCGTTCACCGGGCGGCCACCTCAGACGTCACCCAGGAAGATGTGGTTCAACCGGTGGGTGGCCCGGCGCGGCACCTGCACCGGAATCCGTTCGCCCGCACCGCGTTCGGCGAGCTTCGCCTGCACATCGTCATCGAGTTGCAGGTGGTCGAGGATGACCCGCACAGCGTGCTCGATGCCCAGATAGCTGTAGGGCAGCACCGACAGCGCCCGATAGGCCGCGAAGGGTTTGGCCTTCGGATTCAGTTTCACCACCGCGGGCAGCCGGGACCAGTCGCTGGGCCACGGCTCCTCCCAGGGCACCGGGGCCGCCACCATGGCGCCCTCGTTGCGAATCAGGCCCAGCCGCAGCAACTGCCAGATGGCGGCCAGGAAGGGGCAGGACCAGAGCATGCGCTCCACCTGCTGATCGCCCTCTTCCTCCAGGCGGCGGCTCCACAGCTGCACATCCAGGAAGATGGAGTGATTGCGCGCGCCGAATTCCTCCGGCGGCCGATACCGCGAGATGCGCATGGCCTGTCCCGCATCGAATTCCGAGGATCGGCGGCCATTGCAGAGCCAGCCGGACTCGACGGTGGGCGGGCGGCGGCCGGTGCTGTCGCGCTCGGGTTCGGCGACGATGCGGGCGGCCATCATCTCCGCCAGCCGCACCGGCTCGCCGACCGGTTCACCGTCCTGGAACGACGGCACCTCGGCGCAGCCCGCCTCGCGCGCCAGATAGTCGATGCGCACACCGCATTCCTCCGCGGCGGCCAGCAGCTTCTCCAGCACGTGGCGCGGGTCGGCGGTGCGCCGGGCATCGCGCGGCCGGTTGGCGGTGCGGGTCCAGAAGTAGTCGTCGACCAGGAAGCAGGTGCTGACCCGGGCGCCCGCCCCGAATTCCGCTTCGGCAGCGGCGATCTGGGTCTGGACGATGGGCGCCACCTTGCGCAGCTGGGCGTGGATCCGGTCGACGCCGTCGACCAGCTCGTCCATATAGAAGTGCCCGACCTCGATGGACAGATGCGAGAGCGGCTGGCCGGCCACGCGATTGCGTTCGCCCGCCTCGCTGTAGTCGGTCGCGGAGCTCATCGGCGCACCTCCACCTGTTCCCAGACGGCGTCGTTCATGAGTTTCTCGGTGAGCAGGCGGAATGCGTCCACGGTCTCGGCATTGGCGACGTGAGCGGCCACATCCACATCCAGGATCACCTGTTCCCGGCACTGCAGCATCGGTTCCACCGGGATCTTGCCCAGTATCCCGCTCTCGCCCATGCCGTGCCGGTTGGCCGCGCGGGTCAGGGTGTTGTGTTGTTCCTGCAGCCAGGCGGCCTGGGCTGGGCGGAGGCCGGCGGTCAGGTTGAGTTCGGGCACCGCGGTGCGGACGAAGCGCAGCGAATTAAGCAGCTCGGCCCGGTCGTGTCCCCAGGCCTCGCCGACGGCCAGCACGCCGTGCTCGTCGTGCACCAGGCCGCGGGCGGCCGCGATGTGCTGGCGGGTCCAGCGGTGGAAGATGAGCCAGCGGCACACCGCGCGGGACAGCTGCGGGTGCCGGGTCGCGCTGAGCGCGAGGGCCAGGGCGATGGATCGGCCCGCGCTCAGATCGACGAAGGTGACATTGAATTCCTGCTCGCAGGTGGCGAACAGCGCGGCGCAGCGATCGATCATGCGCTCGTCGAGCGTGGTGAATTCGGAGCCGCCGAGATCGCCGGGGAACAGCACCAGGCGGCCGGAGGGATGCCGGGACCGGCTCAGTTCCATCCGGTCGGTCTCGGAGCGCACGCTGAGCCGCGCGGGCGTCCCGTTCTCGTCGAGCAGATAGGCGTGCAGGCCGGTCCCGTCCCGGACCCCGTTGTCGATCCGGCTGATCTCGAAAGTGCCGCCCGCGGTGGGGGATCCGAAATCGAAGTCCAGATAGGCGACCTTGTACCCCTTCATGCTCAGCCAGTAGGCCATATTGCAGCTGGTGACCGAGCGGCCGGTGCCGCCCTTGTCCGAAGAGGAGAACACGAGCACGGTCACACGCTCCTGGTAGCGTCGAACCGGGCGTAGGCGAGCTCGTCCAGTTCCAAGAGGGCCTGCGAGGCGAGACTGACTGCGGTGCCGGGGCGCTCGTCGATGAGCGTGCGGGCACGTTCCAGGCGCTGCTCGGCCAGGGCCAGGGCGGTGCGGCCGGCCGACACGTCGGTCTCGCTCAGCTCCAGCATCTCCCGGTTGAGCAGGTGTTCGGCCTCGGTCAGCAGCTCCATGGCCCGGGTCACCGAGGTCGGCGCCCGCAACGGCGGTTCCCGGTACAGGCGGGCGGCGGTCACCATGCACTCGACCACGCGCTCGGTGAGATACCAGGAGGGCAGGTGGTTTTCGGGGCCGCCGAAGATGCGGCTGGGATCGTCCCACAGGCCGGTGGCCGGTCCTTCGCGGAAGGCGCGCAGGTCGAGGTGGTCCATGGTGGCCTGGGCCAGCGTCATCAGCTGGTCGCGGGTCTCGATGGTGCCGGAGAGCCGCGCGGCCTGCAGGGTGCGTTTCAAAAGGACGGTGGCGTAATCGGATACCGTCCACAGCAGCAGCGGGCCGTCCAGCGCCTCACTGCCCAGCAGGCGCAGACTCACGCCCGGCGTGTGCATGGTGCGGGCCGGATCGTCGGCGGTGAAGCGGCGCACGATGCGGCCGCGGCGGGCCAGCTCGTCGAAAATCGTTGCGGCGCGGTCCAGATCGTCGTCATTGGCCTCGCGGTTGAGCAGATCCTGCATGAGCACCGCGGAGACGATGAGACTGAAGTAGTCCGATTCCTCGCCGTCGGAGGTACGCCACGGAATGTCCTCGAGCGGCCAGCGTCCGGTGCCGAAGCGCGCCACCGCCGCCCAGTAGCGCTGGGCCAGATCCCAGCGCAGCTGCAGGGCCTCGGCTAGGCGGCGCTGCTCGCCGTTGAGCAGGTCGAGTTCACGGGTGCGCACCGAGGTGAGGTCGTTGATGCCGTCCAGCGCCACCACGGTGAAGTGCAGATAGGGCCGGGCGACGGCGTGACCGGGCTGATCCGCGATGGGCATGTCCACGAAGTCGATGGACGCGGCCTTGCGCACAATGGCCCAGCTCCAGCCACATTCGAACAGCATGTCGCCGCTGTCCAGGTCGACCCCCTCCACCTGGCTGAGGGTGGCGTCGTTGCGCAGCCGGATCCGCACCCGGTCCAGGCGCTGCTGCACGGCGTGCACCACCGCGTCGGGGGAACCGCCGGTCTGGTTGAGCATCGACAGCATGGCCTGCCCGGCGGCGGATTTGGGCGAGACCGTATTCACGACGAAGCTGCGGATCAGGCCCACCATGGCGGCGGTGAGCCGGACATTGATGAGCGCGTCGAGCGCCTCGATGCGCGGGCCCAGATCCACGGCGAGCTTGATCCGCCGGCCCACGGCCAGTTCGGCGACCGGGCCGCTGAATCCGCGCAGGAATTTCAGCGCGGCCAGGCACAGGGTCAGTGACATGGAATAGGAGTCGACGACCTCGAGCGTGCGCTGCGCCGGGGTCGGCTCGGCGCCGTCGGAGGAGGCCAGGTAGCTGCCCGCGGCGAAATTCGGCAGGGCGGCGGTGGAGTCGGGGTCGCGGTCGGTGTGGCGGTCGATGTACTGCTCGAGCAGCCAGACCACGCGCTCGCCGATGCGCAGGCCATTGTCGCCGAGAGGGGAGAGCACCTCGCGGATGTCGTCGGCGATCTCGTCGGGATGCTCCAGCCCGAAGCCGTCGATCTCGGTCGCCGGGTACAGCAGGCACAGCAGCTGTTCGGCGTCGCTGATGGAGTTGGAGCCGTTGCGGCCGCCCCACAACCACTCGCCATCCTGATAACAGGCGGTCAGCAGCGACCGCCAGACTCCGAGGATCTGTTCCCGTGGCTTGATTCTCATCGACGCCGTCCCCTGCACTGTCGTGGCCAGCCTCGCCGTCATAGCTATGAACGAGCGCGGCACAAACTATCATGCGCCGCCGCCCGGCACCGGGTGGGACGCCGTCTCGAAATCGCATCGCGCACAGGGCAATATCGGGCAGATCGGGCGTGGGAGGGCGCGGTCGCCGGGAGCGGGCCGGTAGCGTCGCTGATCATGGATCGGACGGTTCGCCGCGGTTCGGCCCGGCGCAGACAGGCGGCGGTGGGTTATGCGCTGCTGCTGCCGAGCCTGATCGGGGTCGGGTGTTTCCTGCTGGTGCCGATCGCGGTCGTGTTGTGGCTGAGTGTGCACAGCTGGAATCTGCTGGGGCCCATCGAATTCACCGGGGCGAGCAACTGGCGGTCGGTGCTGGCGGACCGGCAGTTCGGGCATTCGCTGCTGGTGACGCTGGCGTTGACGGCGCTGGTGGTGCCGGTGCAGACGGCGCTGGGGTTCGCGGTGGCGGCCGTGCTGGCGCGGCGCGGGCGGGGCGGGACCGTGCTGCGGGTGGTGTACGCGCTGCCGTGGATGTGTGCGCCGGTCGCGGTGGGGGTGGTGTGGCAGTGGATCTTCGCACCCACGGGCGGGGCGTTGAACGCGCTGCTGGGACGGCGGGTGGAGTGGCTGAGCTCGACGACGCTGGCGCTACCGGCGGTGGCCGCGGTGATCGTGTGGATGAATGTCGGTTATGTGGCCTTGTTTTTCGTGGCCGGGATCAGGGCCATACCCGGGGAGATCCTGGACGCGGGCGCGCTGGACGGGGCCACCGGCTGGCGGCGCATTCGCTGGCTGATCCTGCCGCTGCTGCGCCCGACCATGTTCTTCGTACTGGTCACCGGGGTGCTGAGCGTCTTCCAGACCTTCGATGCGGTGTACGCGCTCACCCGGGGCGGGCCCGACCACCACACCGATGTGGTTGCCATGCGGATGTATTCGGAAGCCTTCGAGGCCGCGCATCCGGGGCGGGCCGCGGTCATGGCGGTGGTGGTGTTCGCGGTCATGTTCGTGATCACGGTGGTGCAGCACCGATACTTCCGGAATCGGACCAGTTATGAGTACTGAACGACGGACAGCGGCCCGGGCCGCCGCGGCGTACGCGGTGCTGATCCTCGGGGCGCTGCTGACGGTGGCTCCGCTGGTGCTCAGCGCCCTGACCGCGGTCAAGACGCCGAGGCAGTTCGCGAGCGAATCCGCCCTGGCCACACCGCATCCCGCGACGCTGGACAACTTCCGCACGGTGCTGGACCAGGGGCTGGGGCGGGCGGTCGCGGTCACCGCCCTGATGACGGTCTGCATCACCTGCGGGCAGCTGGTCACCTCGACCATGGCGGCATATGCCTTCGCGCGCACCAGTTTTCCCGGTCGTGACGTGCTGTTCTGGGTGTATCTCGGGACCATGATGGTGCCCAGCGCGGTCACCCTGGTGCCGCTGTACCTGATGTTCGCGAAGCTGGGCTGGCTCAACAGTTTCTGGGCGCTGGTGCTGCCGTTCCTGTTCGGCTCGCCGTACGCGATCTTCCTGCTGCGCCAGTACTTCCGGGCCATTCCGGGGGAGCTCATCGACGCGGCACGGATGGACGGGGCCTCGACCCTCGACATCCTGGTGAGCGTCGTGGTCCCGATGAGCAAGCCGATCCTGGCCACGCTCGCCGTCATCACCGTGGTCTCGCAGTGGAACAGCTTCATGTGGCCGCTGGTCGCCGCGTCGGGCCCGAAATGGCAGGTGCTGACCGTGGCCACGGCAAGTATGCAGACCCAGTACAACGCACAGTGGACGCTGATCATGGCCGCCACCACGCTGGCGATCGCTCCACTGGTGCTGTTGTTCGTGGTGTTCCAGCGGCAGGTCCTGGCCTCCATCGCGGTGACGGGAATCAAATGACAGGGATCCGGATCAAAGATTCGACCCGGGCCGTACTCGGGCTGATCGTGGTCGCCGTGCTGCTGGTGGCCGCGGCCCTGTGGCTGGGTCGCGATGTGTCGAGCGGCGGGCGCACGGTGGTGCGGCTGCGGATCTGGGATCAGAGTTTCGTCTCCGCGTATCGGGCCTCGCTGGACGAGTTCCAGCGCGCCAATCCCGATGTCGAGGTGCGAATCACGCTGGTGCCGTGGGCTTCCTACGCGCAGAAGCTACGGCTGGATGTGGCGGGCGGGATCGCCGACGACCTGTTCTGGACCAACCTCTACGAGGACTACGCCGACAGCGGGCACCTGATGGATATCGGTGCGGCACTGGGACCGCAGGCGGCCCGAGCCTGGGACCCGCAGGCCGTCACCCAGTACACACGCGCCGGAACGCTGTGGGCGGTACCGCAATTCGTGGACGGCGGGACGGCCGTTTACGTCAACCGGGACCTGCTGGCACAGGCCGGGGTCGACCCGGACGAGGTCACGGCGGCGCGCTGGAGCCCCGACCCGGCGCGGGATACCTTCCGGCCGCTGCTGCGGCGGTTGGCCCCGGCATCGGAGTGGCCGTACAACGCCGCCAACGACTTTCAATCCATCACCCTGCCGTATCTGGGTTCGGCCGGTGGGCAGCTCCAGCGCGACGGCCGGTTCGCCTTCGATTCCCCGCAGGGACGGGACGCCTTCGGCTACACGGTGGGGCTGGTCGCCGACCGGCTCTCCCCCTCGGCCGCGGACACCGACGCCAGCGGCGACTTCGCCAAGAACGCCTTCCTCCAGGGCCGGATGGCGCTGTTCCAGTCGGGCACCTTCAATCTGGCCACGATTGCCCAGAATGCCGGATTCCACTGGGGATTGGCCATGATTCCCGAGGGCCCGGCCGGGCGGGTGAGCGCCAACAATGCCATCGGCCTCGCGGGCAATGCCGCCACCCCGCACCCCGCGGCGGTGCGGCGGGTGCTGGCCTGGCTGGGCAGTGCGGCGGGCAACCGCTACCTCGGCATCGACGGGGCGACGATTCCGGCCGTGATATCCGAACAACAGGTATACCGGGACTACTGGGCCCGGCACGGGGTCGACGTATCACCGTTCTTCGATGTGTTGCGCGACAAGGAGATCGCGGCGGGCGGGGGCGCGGGATTCCCGGCCGCCCTGGAGGCGATGACGCCGATCTTCGACGAGATGTACCTGGGCCGCATCCGCGTCCCGGGCGCGCTGGCCCGGGCGCAGCGGGAGGCCGACGCGGCGGCCGCCCAGCGGTGATCGGCGCTCAGATGCGGCTGTGATCGGTGTAGGGCGTGCGCGGGCCGAACTTCGGTTTGCGCGCGAACCCGGCCAGGCCGAGCAGCCGCACGGCGCGATATCGGTGCGGGCGCAGGGGTTCCAGGTATTCGACCATCTCGTCGTCGTCGATCGGCCGATCGAGCAGCGTCCAGCCGACGGTGGCCGCGAGATGAAAATCGCCCACCGAGAGGGCATCCGGATCACCGAAGGCACGCTGGGCGATCTCGGCAGCCGTCCACACCCCGATCCCGGGCACGGTGCGCAGCCGCTGCGCGGCGTCGGCGTGGCTCAGCCCGGCCGCCTGCTCCAGCTTCGGCGCGATACGCGCAGCCAGCACAATGGTTTTCGAACGCTGCGGGCCGACATTGGCGCGGTGGTAGACCCAGGACGGGATGTGCCGCCAGGTCTCGGCGTCGGGCATGACCCGCAGGCCCTTCGGGGCCGGACCGGGGGCGGGAGTTCCGTAGCGCCACACCAGTTTCCGCCAGGAGTCGTGGGCGGTCCTGGTGTGCACCTTCTGCTCCAGCACCGCCGGGACCAGCGCCTCCCACACCAGGCCGGTGCGCAGCATGCGCAGACCCGGATTGCGGCGGTGCGCCTCGGCGATCTTGGGGTGCTCGGGGGCGAAGTCGCTGAGGTCCTCGTCCAGACAGAGCATGCCGGGCAGCCCCGCCAGGAACTCCTCCGCGCCCGGACCCCACGCGCGGGCGTCGACCGTCTGCCGATCGAGTTGCCGCAGCCGGTAGGTGACCTCCCCCGAGGGCAGCCGGGAGGCGTGCCAGTGCGAGCCGTCGGGGGTCTCGCGATGACAGGGATCGCCGAAGCCGCGGCGCAGCGGGGAGATGGTGGCGGCCAGATCCAGCGGCCGATCCGAGCGGAGGGTGCGGGCGCGCTCGACCGTCATCCGATCGATTCCGGGCGGCGCTGAAGTCACCGCGCCATTCTATTGTTAACGCGAAGATCGACGGCGGCGATGTTCATTCCGATTGTCTTGGTTGCTCAGCAAACAAATGGCATCCGGCACTGGAGGTACTCGGCGTGATCACCAATCTGATCAATTTCCTGCTCGGCGTCTGGGGAAACATTTTCGCCGGTAGTAGCGGTTACCAGATTGCGCCCGGCACGCTGCCGTTCGGCAGCTGACGATGAGGGAAGGGGTACCCGCCAACTGCGGGTGCCCCTTCAGCTGTGCCGATTACGGCCGTTCCGTGCCGATTACGGCTGGTCCAAAAGGAACTGGGCCAGGTGACGGGACGGGCGGCCGGCCAGCTGTGCGGCCTGGGTCCGGCAGGAGAAGCCGTCGGCTATCAAGATCGAATTCACGGGCGCCGCACGCAGTGCCGGGAGCAGGCCGTTCTCGGCGACCGCGACCGATACGTCGTAGTGGCCTCGCTGCATTCCGAAATTTCCAGCAAGCCCACAGCATCCGGTGATCTCGATCACTTTCGCACCGGTGCCGCGCAGTATTCGGCGATCGGCCGCGAACCCCAGCACGGCATGCTGATGGCAGTGCGGCTGCACCAGCACGGTGTGGCCACTGCGGTCCGGCGGCCGCCAGCCGGGCTCGCCCTCCAGGAATTCCGACAGGGTGCGCACCGCGCCCGCCACGGCGGCCGCCCGCGGATCCTCGGGCAGCAGGCGTGGGAGATCGTCGCGCAGCGCGGCCGTGCACGACGGTTCCAGCCCGACCACCACCCCACCCGCGCCGACATGCGCGGCCAGGGCATCGACGGTGGCGCGCAGCCGCTTCCGCGCGCCGTCCAGCTGGCCGGTGCTGATCCAGGTGAGACCGCAGCAGACCCGGGAGTCGGGGATGCGCACGCGATGACCCAGTGACTCGATCAATTCCACGGCGGCACCGGCGATCTCGGGATCGAAGGCGTCGGTGAAGGTGTCGATCCACAGCATCACCCCGGGTGCGGAGTCGCCGGTGCGCACCGGCTGCCGCCAGGAACGCCGAAAACTCCTGTGCGCCACCGTGGGCACCTCGCGACGCGGATCCATTCCGGACAACCGCAGGCCGAGCCGGCGCAGCGGTCCCGCCGCGCCGAGCGCGTTCACCAGCCGCGGGAGCCGCGTCGCCGGTCCGAGCCAGCGCGGCAGGCGGCCCAGGGTGTAGTGGTCGATCGGGCGCGGCCTGCGCCGATAGCGGCGGTACAGGGTCTCCGACTTGTAAGTCGCCACGTCGACGCCGGCGGGGCAGTCGGAATGGCATGCCTTGCAGGACAGGCAGAGATCCAGCGACTCGGCGACGGCGTCCGACCGCCAATCCAGCGCGCCCCGGACCACCTCCTGCAGCACCCGGGCCCGGCCGCGGGTGCTGTCCTTCTCGTCGGCGGTGGCCAGATACGACGGGCACATGAACCCGCCCGCGGCGTGGGTGTCGGCCCGGCACTTGCCGACTCCGACGCAGCGATGCACGGCCGTGGCCAGATCGCCGTCGGCGGGAAAAGTGAAACCACCGGTCGTGGGCAGCGGGCGCAGCCCGGCCAGGCGCAGGTCGGCATCGATCGGGCGGGGATGCACGAGCACACCGGGATTCAGCACGGCGTCGGGGTCGAACAGCGCCTTGAAGCCCGCGAAGGCGTCGAGGGCCTCCCGGGAGTACATGAACCGCAACAGATCCGAGCGCGCCCGGCCGTCGCCGTGCTCACCCGAGAGCGAGCCGCCGAACCGCACCACGTGCTGGGCCGCGTCCTCGAGGAAGCTCCGGAAGCGTTGCGGCGCATCGGCTATCGGCAGATCCAGGCGCACATGGATGCAGCCGTCACCGAAATGGCCGTAGAGCAGGCCGTCCAGGCCGTGGTCCCGGAGGAGCGCCTCGAACTCGCGCAGGTAGTCGCCGAGGCGGTCGGGCGGCACGGCGGCGTCCTCCCAGCCCGGCCAGGCCGGACGGCCGTCCGGCGTGCGGCCGGCCAGGCCGGCGCCGTCGGCACGGATGCCCCACAGCGCCTGCGCCTCGGCCGGGTCGGTGACCACGCGGGAATCCAGCGCGTGCGCGCTCCCGCGCAGCAGCTCCGCCTTGTCCCGCGCCTGTTCCTTCGTCTCACCGTCGATTTCGATCAACAGCCAGCCGCCGCCGCGCGGCAGATCGGGCACCCCGCCGCGATGGGCACGCACCACGTCGACCAGGCGTGCGTCCATGCCCTCCACGGCAATGGGCCGGACCGCCATGATCGCGGCGATATCGTCCGCGGCCGCCGGCATGTCCGGGTAGCCGAGCGCCACCAGCACGGTCGCCGCGGGCACCGGAACCAGCCCGACGGTGGCGTCCAGCAGCAGCCCGCAGGTGCCCTCGGTGCCGACGAAGGCCCTGGCCACCGACGAACCGCGTTCGGGCAGTAGATGTTCCAGCGCGTATCCGGACGCCTGCCGCTCGAACCGGCCCAGCTCGGTGCGGATGAGCGCCAGCTGGGTGCGGGTGAATTCGGGCAGGCCCGCGAGCACGGACAGGTCCGCGCCCAGGGTGCGCTCGATGCCCATCCCGTCGAGAATCCGCAACTCGCGCACCGTATCCGAGGTGCGGCCCCAGGCCACCGCGCGCGGACCGCAGGCATTGTTGCCGATCATCCCGCCCAGCGTGCACCGGTTCTGGGTGGACGGGTCCGGGCCGAAACGCAGCCCGTGCGCGCCCGCACGCCGCTGCAGCGCGGCCAGCACCACCCCGGGCTGCACCCGTGCGGTGCGACGCTCGGGATCGAGGTCGAGGATGGCGTTCATATGGCGGCTGAAGTCCAGCACCAGACCCGGTCCGATGGCATTGCCCGCCACCGAGGTGCCCGCCCCGCGCGCGGTCACGGTCAGCCCCTCGGCGCGCGCCACATCCAGGGCCGCCCGCACATCGGCCGCATCGCGCGGGAAGACCACGCCACGCGGGAGGATCCGGTAGTTCGAGGCGTCCGAGGAGTACTCGGCCCGCCGCCGCGGGCCGGTGTCGACCTCACCGGTGATCACCGCGCGCAACGCTCGCTCCCACGCCTCGCTCACGCTTCAACCCTATGCGCGCCATCGCGAGGCTTCGCCGATCCGGCCCGGTGGCGGGCGGTGGATTTCGCTCAGCGTGAACCCCTGGGCTGGGCGGATGGACTTGATCTCAACCTTTGTTGAGGTATTAGTGTCGGTGGTGCGGGGTTCGATGAACCCCGGACCGGTGAGGAGCGGGGATGAGTATCGAATCCGTGGCGTGGAATCAGCTGTATCGGCAGATGAACGCGCCCACAGAGCAGCGACCGCTGCGGTTGGCCACTGCCCGGCGGATCCTCGCCTTCGCCCGGCCACACCATCGGCAGCTGGTGGCGTTCCTGGTATTCAGCATCGCGTCGGCGCTGCTGGCGGTGGCCACCCCGGTCCTGGCCGGGCGAGTGGTCGACGCCATCGTCGGGCACGGCGCGCCGCGCACGGTGATCACGCTGGCCGCGATCATCGCGGCGGTTGCGGTGCTGGATGCCGGCTTGGGGTTGGTGATCAGGTGGTTGTCGGCGCGCATCGGAGAGGGGCTCATCTTCGATCTGCGCACCGCGGTGTTCGATCACGTACAGAAGATGCCGATCGCGTTCTTCACGCGCACCCGGACCGGCGCACTGGTGAGCCGGCTCAACAATGACGTTATCGGGGCGCAACGCGCGTTCAGCACCACCCTGTCCGGGGTCGTCACCAACCTGGTCACCCTCGCGCTCACGCTGGCCGTGATGCTGCGGCTGTCGTGGCAGATCACCCTGCTCGCCCTGGTGCTGCTGCCGGTCTTCGTCGTCCCCGCCCGGCGCATGGGCGAGCGGCTGGCCGGCATCCAGCGCGAGGCGGCCGGGCTGAACGCCTCTATGAGCACCCAGATGACCGAGCGGTTCTCCGCGCCGGGCGCGACGCTGGTCAAACTGTTCGGCCGGCCGCGGCAGGAGTCCGCGGAGTTCGGGCTGCGGGCCGGGCGGGTGCGCGATATCGGGGTGCGCACGGCCATGCTGCAGACGGTGTTCGTCACCGCGCTCACCCTGGTCTCGGCGCTGGCGCTGGCCCTGGTCTACGGGCTGGGCGGCTATCTGGCGCTGAAGGGTGAGCTGGAACCCGGTGCGGTGGTGGCCCTTTCGCTGCTGCTGACCCGGCTGTACTCGCCGCTCACCGCGCTGGCCAGCGCCCGGGTGGATGTGATGTCGGCGCTGGTGAGCTTCGAGCGGGTCTTCGAGGTGCTGGATCTGAAACCGCTGATCGAGGATTCGCCGCTGGCGGTGCCGGTGCCCGCGGGCCCGGTGGCGGTGGAGCTGGACGGCGTCACCTTCGGCTACCCGTCGGCCGACAAGGTCTCGCTGGCCTCGCTGGAGGATGTGGCCACGCTCGACACCCGCGGCGGTGAGGAGGTGCTGCACGATGTCTCGCTGCGAGCCGAGCCCGGACAGATGGTGGCGCTGGTCGGCTCCTCCGGGGCCGGGAAATCCACCATCGCGCAATTGGTCTCGCGGCTCTACGACGTGGACTCCGGTGCGGTGCTGCTGGGCGGCATGGATGTGCGCGAGCTGACCGGGCAGTCGATTCAGGACACCGTCGGCCTGGTCACCCAGGACGGGCACCTGTTCCACGACACCATTCGCGCCAATCTGCTGCTCGCCCGCCCCGCGGCCACCGAGGACGAGCTGTGGGATGCGCTGCAGCGCGCCCGGTTACGCGAGCTGATCGAGTCGCTGCCCGACGGCCTGGACACCGTGGTCGGTGAGCGTGGCTATCGGCTCTCCGGCGGGGAACGCCAGCGCCTGACCATTGCCCGGCTGCTGCTCAAACAGCCCCGCGTGGTGATCCTGGACGAGGCCACCGCCTCGCTGGACTCCACCTCCGAGGCCGCGGTGCAGGAGGCGCTGGCCGAGGCCCTCGACGGCCGCACCGCCCTGGTCATCGCGCACCGGCTGTCCACCATCCGCAATGCCGACCAGATCCTGGTGCTCGAGCACGGCCGCATCGTGGAGCGCGGTACGCACACCGAACTGCTCGCCGCGGACGGCCGCTACACCGAGCTCTACCGCACCCAGTTCGCCGATTCCGGTGCCGCGGCGACAGTCTGATCGGACCCGGCGCTCGGCAGTCCGATCGGACCGGACACCTTGCCGGATCGGCAAAAGGATTCGAGCTGTCCGGGTGCGCGCCGATAGCGTCGGAGTATGAGCGCTCACTCGCACGAACAGGCAGGCACGCACGGACATCCGCATTCCCACGGTCACGGACATGGGCACGGTCACGGACATGGGCACGGCCACACCCACGACGGGATCGACTGGGCGGCCATGGTCGACGATCTCCGGCGCGATGACGCCATGTCGGCCGACGCCAATGCCGAGATCGCGCGGCGGCTGGTCGCCCTGATTCCGGCCGGCGCGGAAGCGACCGTGCTGGACATCGGCGCGGGAGCGGGCGGCCAGAGTGTCGCGTTCGCGCGGGAACTGCTGGCCCGCGGCGGCGGGAGTCTGGTGATCGTGGACGCGGTGCCGGAGCTGCTCGAGGCGGCCCAGCAGGCGGTGAAGGTCGCGCTGGACGGGGACGATCGGGTGCGGGTGCGGACCGTGCACGCCGACGCCGCGGCCGCGGACTTCGGCGCCGGGATCCCGGCCGCGGATCTGGTGTGGGCCTCACGCATGGTGCACCACCTGCCCGATCAGCAGGCGGGCACCGCGCGCCTGGCCGGGCTGCTGCGGCCGGGGGGCTGGCTGGCGCTGGCCGAGGGCGGGCTGTCGATGCGCTGCCTGCCTTGGGAACTCGGCGTCGGCGCGCCCGGACTCCAGGACCGGCTGCTGGCCCTGCGCGACGCGGGCTTCGCCCAGATGCGGGCCGACATCACCGCCGCGACGCCCATGCCCTACGGCTGGAATGTGGCGCTGAGCCGGGCCGGGCTGGCCGACGCGACCTCCTTCAGCGTGCTGATCGATCACCCCGCGCCGCCCGCGCCGGCCGTGCGCGAGAGCGTCGTCGCCTGGCTGGGCGGCTTGAGCGAGCGGGTCGGCGAACGCATCGGCGATGATGATCGGGCCACCCTGGCGGCGCTGCTGGATCCGGCCGCCGACACGTTCATCGGTGCGCGCGAGGACATTTACATTCTCGGCGCCACCACGGTCTTCCTCGGCCGCCGCTAGCCGTCACCGCGACCGCACGCGGGGCGGGACCGCGTTCGGGCACGATCGTGATCTGGCCGTGCCCGAACCGACACCGTGTTGTGGCCGCAGCGGCCGCTCCGACCTCCCGAAATGCCCTGCTATGCGGCATAATTCGAGCTCCCATGGCATAACCCACAAGATCGTTTCACATGCCGGGGGAGGAGTTTCGGTGACCCGTACCAAGGAGCAGCGGCACACGCCCGCGACCCGTGTCGACGATATCGAGCGCAGGTTCGGCGCCCGCCGATATCAGCCCACCGCCGACACCCCTGCCATGGAACTACAGGTGACGAGCGGCACCAAACGCACCGACGACGACTGGATCGTCCCCAAACAGCTGGTGGCCGACTGTGTTTCGGGCAAGCTGGTGCTCGACTTCACCCGGGCCCGGTGCTCACGGCGGGAAATCGACATCCGGGTCGAGGCCGATGCCGGGACGATCGTGCTGATCGTGCCGCGCGGCTGGCGGGTCGACACGGACGGCGTGCAGCCGGGCGCCGGCTCAGTGGCCAACCGGGTCAAGCTGCCGCGATTTCCGGGCGCGCCGCTGATCCGGGTCACGGGTGAGGTGGATACCGGTGCGGTGAGGGCGCGTTACGCCTACCGCTCGCCGCTCAGGTGGTTGCGCCGCTCCCGCTGACCGTTTCCGCAGTTCCCGGCATTTCGGGAGACCATGCGGTATGACGGAGGAGTGACGCGCTGGCTGCTGCACGTCGACCTCGACCAATTCCAGGCCGCGGTCGAGTTCCGGCGGCATCCGGAGCTGCGCGGGCAGCCGATCATCGTAGGCGGCAATGGCGATCCGGCCGAACCCCGCAAGGTGGTGTCCTGCGCGTCCTATCCCGCCCGGGCCTTCGGGGTGCGGGCGGGCATGCCGCTGCGCACGGCCGCGCGGGTCTGCCCCGACGGCGTCTTCCTGCCCCAGGACCTCGCCGGCTACGCCGAGGCGTCCGAGGAGATCATGGCGCTGCTGCGCACCTTCCCCGGCCGGGTCGAGGTGCTCGGTTTCGACGAGGCGTTCCTGGCGGTGGACACCGAGGATCCCGGGGAACTGGCGCGTGAGATCCGGTCCGCCATCGCGGAATTGGAGCTGACCTGCGCGGTCGGCATCGGGGACAACAAGACCCGGGCCAAGCTGGCCACCGGCTTCGCCAAGGCGGTCGGCAAGTCGGTTCGGTCGGCCGACGAGCCGCCGGCGGCGGACACCGGAACCGGAATCTTCCGGCTGACCAGGGACAACTGGGTCGAGCTGATGGCGCACCGGCCCACCTCCGCGCTCTGGGGCATCGGCGCGCGCATCGCGAAACGCCTGAGCGGCTTGGGGATCGAGACCGTGGCCGACCTGGCCGCCGCCGACCGGAAGGTGCTCGCGGCGGAGTTCGGCCCCAATACCGGGCCGTATCTGTGGGTGCTCGGGCACGGCGCGGGCGACACGGACATCGCCGAGCCGCGAGAACCGGTGGGCCACAGCCGATCCGAGACCTTCCCGCAGGATCTCACCGAACGCGCCGAGATCGATGCCGCGGTGGTGCGGCTGGCCACCCAGGTGGCCGAGGAGACCCTCGCGGCCAGGCGGGCCGTCGGGCGGGTCAGTGTCACGGTGCGTACCAAGACCTTCTTCACCCGGAGCAAGCAGCGGAAACTATCCACACCGACCACCGATGTCGACGAGATCGTGCGGACGGCGCTGGAAGTGCTGCACACCTTCGAGCTGGATCGGCCCATCCGGCTGCTCGGGGTCCGGGTCGAATACGCCATGCTGTGATCAGGTTCCACCCGACGGAAGGCACTCGAATGAACTCAGCATCGCGCAGCGATTCCCACAGGGGTGGCGGCGGGGCGACGGGCGGGCGCGACTACGAGAACATCCTGTTCGAGCACGACGGCCCGATCGCCCGCATCACGCTGAACCGGCCCAATGCCGCCAATGGCATCGATCAGGCGCTCGCGGACGAGCTGGAGCGCGCGGCCACCTACTGCTCGGAGGATCCCACGGTGAAGGTCGTGGTGCTGACCGCGGCCGGACGGTTCTTCTCCGCGGGCGGCGACGTGCGGGCCATGGCCGCCAGCGCGGACACCGGGGCATTCATCGAGCAGCTGGCCGGGACCCTGCACCGGGCGGTGTCGGCGCTGGCGCGGATGGACGCGCTGCTCATCGTGGGCGTGAACGGCACCGCGGCGGGCGCGGGCATGAGCCTCGCGGTGGCCGGCGATCTGGTGGTCGCCGCCGAATCCGCCGCCTTCACCATGGCGTACACCAAGGTCGGCCTGAGCCCCGACGGCGGCGCGTCCTACTACCTGCCGCGGATCATCGGCCTGCGCAAGACCCAGGAGCTGATGCTCACCAACCGCACCCTGTCCGCCGCGGAGGCGCTGGAGTGGGGTCTGCTGCACCGGGTGGTGCCCGATGCCGAGCTGACCGGCGCCGTCGAGGCTCTGGCGCAGGAATTCGCCACCGGCCCCAAGGGATCCAACGCCAATGTGAAGAAGCTGCTGCTGGTGTCCTCGCGGCACACCCTCGAGGAGCAGCTGGACACCGAGGCGGCCTTCATCACCCGCTGCGCCGATTCCGCCGACGGGCAGGAGGGCATCGCCGCGTTCACCGGCAAGCGCGCACCGAAGTTCGCCTGAGGACAACGGGTTTCGCCCCCGGCCGAGGTCGGGGGCGAGTCATGCCTGGGCTCTCGGTACTCGAGTTCGCCGTCAGCCCTTGATGAAGTCGAGGATCTCGGCATTCACCTCGGCCGCGTGGGTGATGTAGAGACCGTGCCCGGCATCCGGGTACTCCTTCAGCACCGCGTGCGGGGCCAGCTTCACGACCTGGCGGCTCGCGACATCGATCAGGATGGACTGGTCCGGAATGCCGTGCAGCAGCAGCGTCGGGACCGTCAGCGCGGCCACATCGGGGCGGTGATCGGTGGTGAACGCTTCGCGCTGCATGACCTGGATCGCGTACGGCGAGGCCGACAGGCAGCGCCTGATCTCCTCGTCGATGACCGCCTGCGTGACGCCCGGACGCAGGTGCGTGGCGAAATAGCCCTGGGACCGCTCGACGAACCACTTGGGCCGGTCGGTACGCAGCTGTTCCAGCAGGCCCTCCAGCGCCTCGATCGGGATGCCGATCGGATTGTCGTCGGTGTGCATCATGAACGGAATCGCCGGGGCCAGCAGCGCGATTCGCGCCACCCGATCGGAACCGTGCCGGCTCAGGTAGCGCACCGTCTCGCCGCCACCCGCCGAGTGCGCCACGATGGTGAGATCCCGCAGGTCGAGGTGCTCGATCAGGGCGGCGACATCGTCGGCGCGGGTATCGACGTCGTAGCCGGTGGCCGGGGTGTCCGAGCGGCCGTGGCCGCGGCGGTCCATCATGACGCAGCGGTAACCCTGCGCCAGGAAGTAGTGCATCTGGTATTCCCACTGGTCGCTGTTCAGCGTCCAGCCCGACACGAACAGGATCGGGGTGCCGGAGCCGAAGTCCTGGTAGTAGAGGGTGGTGCCGTCGGTGGTGGTCTGGAAAGTCGGCATATCTGCTGCGCTCCTTCGCAATTCGATCGCTGATTCGACAATCGCAAAGCGCGGGAACGAAAGCGATTACCTGCCGGGTAATGGGTGCGATCGGTCCGGAAGGTCACGCGTCCGCGCAGGTGGCGACCTATGCTCTGGACATGGAGTTCCAGGCGATGGTGGCACACGAAACGGACAGTGGGATCGCCCTCATCCGGGAGGAGGTCGCCGACGACTTCCTCATGCCGGGCGACGTGACGATCAAGGTGCACTTCTCGAGCGCCAACTACAAGGACGGGCTGGCCATCACCCCGCGCGGCGGCGTGGTGCGGCAGTATCCGCTCATCCCCGGCATCGACCTCACCGGTGAGGTGGTGGCCTCCACCGATCCGGAATTCGCGCCCGGCGACCTGGTCGTCGCGCACGGCTACGACATCGGCGTGGCCCACCACGGCGGTTTCGCCGAGTACGCACGAATTCCGGCCGGGTGGGTGGTGAAGCTGGACGGACTGACCCCGCGCGAGGCGGCGGCCATCGGCACCGCGGGCTACACCGCGGCCATGAGTGTGCAGGCGCTGCTCGACCGCGGTCTCACCCCCGACTCCGGCCCGGTGCTGGTCACCGGCGCGACCGGCGGCGTCGGCAGTGTGGCGGTGGACATCCTGGCCGGGCTCGGATTCGAGGTGGTGGCCTCCACCGGCAAACTCGGTGCGGGCGAACTGCTCTCGGCGCTCGGCGCCGCCTCGGTCATCGGCCGGCAGCCCGGCGAGGGGGAGAAACTGCGCGCGCTCGGCAAGGCGCAGTGGGCGGGCGCCGTCGACAGCGTGGGCGGTGCCTCGCTGGCCCACATTCTGAGCACCGTCAAATACGGTGGGGCGGTGGCGGTCTCGGGCCTGACCGGCGGCTCCGACCTGCCCACCACGGTCATGCCCTTCATCCTGCGCGGCGTGTCCCTGATCGGTATCGACTCCGCGCACTTCCCGATCGCCCAGCGCCGTGAACTGTGGGCGCGGCTGGCCAAGGACCTGAAGCCCCGGCATCTGTCGCTGCTGGAGAATTTCGCACCCATCACCGAGGCGGAGTCGGTGCTGCGCTCCATCCTGGACGGAACCCACTCCGGCCGAACGATTCTCGGGGTCGTGGGCGAGTTCTAGCCGACGATCGCGCGCACGAGGTTGTGGTCGGACGCCCCGGCCACATCCTCGACCGCGACACCGCGCACCGGCACACCGCGCGCGACCACATGATCGATGAACTGGGATTTCGAACCGGCCGTCCGGGGCCGGGTGGGAACGGAATCCGGCGGGAATCCGGGGATGGTGAAGCCGGCGCCGAGCGCGGCGGCGAGATCGTCCCGGCCGATATTGAAGTCACCGAGCAGAACTGCCGGGCCGTCGCCGGCGACGGCGGCCAGGCGCTCGAGCTGGCCGGCCCGGCGCCGGTCCCCGCTCACATGGGTGGCGATGATCAGAATGCCGTCGATCTCGGCCGCCAGCAGGCCTTTTCCCGGATCGACCGCGTGCGGCTCCGCGGTGACGAACCGGCTCGGCCCGCGCACGATCAGCACGAGATGCTCGGAGCGATCCGCCAGGGTGTTCGGCACCCGGCGCGGGCTCGGAATGCGCGGGTAGTCGAGGACGTGAAAAGTCCGGTCGGGCAGCGCCTCCCACAGGCTCGCCAGCTGATCGCCGCTGACCTCCTGGAGCGCGATGACCGCTTCGGGCCGGGCCGCGACGGCGGCGGTCACGACCGCGATCCGCTTCGCCTCCTGCGGCCAGCGCGCGGCCACCTCGCTGTCCCAGTTGTCGGCGTGAACGCGGTGCAGGACATTCCAGGTGGCAATGGTGATCACCTACGCACCCTACGAGAAACCAACTGACCGTGCGGGTTTCGTTTCATGTGAAACAAGGGATATTCGCCGGTTGGTTGCCAACCGGCCCGCTCTCGATGGTCGGTTCGGCGCTTGTTCGACATTCGGCTCAGCCCGGACCCGCGAGAACGTCCAGCGCCGCCGAGAGGTGGGGCAGCGCGGTCGGACCGTACGAGGCGGCGATCTCGGCGAGCGCCCGGGCCAGGTGCGGGGCGATGGTGGCGGCCGGCAGCAGCTCCTCGGCCAGCACGATGCCGCCCACCACGTGGGCCGCGCGAATCCGCTCGTCGGAGGTGACCTCGTAACGCCACGAACCGATCTGGACCCGCTCCGGCTCGGAGCGGAAGAGAGATTTGCGGGGCGGTGTCCGGGTCACCCCGGGGACGCCCGCGAAGACGGTGAAGACCAGTCCGAGGCCGCCCGGGCCGCCGAGCGCGGCATCGATGGCGCGGGTGGCGGCCCCGGTATCGAAATCGCTCACGAGTTCATGCCGAGGGTGAACTGCGGAATGATCGGGTCGCCGTCGCCGATGCGGCGGATGGCCGTGCCGGATGCATAGAACTCGACCGTGTGATATCCCCACGCGTAGTTGGAGATATCGACGCTGACGCCGGTGACGCCGTTCGCGCCGTCCCGTTCGGCCTCGGCCTGCATGCGGGACATGGCCAGCTCCCGGGCCTGATAGTTGCCCTGGGTCCACTGCGGCATCTCCATATTGCGGCCCATCTGGCTGAGCATCTGCCGGAAGCCCTGCACCGCCACGTGGAACACGCAGTTGCCCATGACGAAGGCGATCGGGGCGTAGCCGGTGCGCATCAGCGTCACCATGTCCTGCCCCGAGAGGTGACTGGTGAAGGCCTGCCCGTTCGGCCGCCGATAGCTGCCCGGCGATTTCGCGAACCGCACCGCGGTCCCCACCGCGATGAACTCCAGATGCTCCATCGACTCCCCGTGCTGCCGCCACTCCAGCCGGACCCCCACCACCCCGTCGGCCTGGAGCGAGTCCGCCTCGGCCTGCATGCGCGACATGGCATTCCACCGCGCCCGATAGGTGGCCTCGGTCAGCACCGGCAGCTCCTGCTGCTGCCGGATCCCGGTGAACTGGAACCCGACGTGATAGACGGACACGCCCATCACCAGGTCGATGGGTTCGAAGCCCGCCCCGTGCAGCAGCGCGAACTCGTTGACCGACAGATCCGAGGTGAAGATCCGGTTCGCGTGCGAAAGCCGCTCACCCGCGACCTGATCGAGCTGGTTCGGTTGATTCGGCTGACTGGGCTGGTTCGGTTGCATGTCGTTCGCCCTCCGTCGGATCCCCGGTGGATCCCTAACGAGGGTACGACCCGGTCTGGTTCGGGGACTGCCGAAATGGCCGGGAGCCGTGCGTGTTTACAGAACACGCACGGCTCCCGTTCTCGATACCTCAGGCGGTGGCGCTCAGCGCGCGGCCGTCGTAAGCCGGTTCGGCGACCGGCTCGATGGCGTAGGCCAGGATCTCGGCCACGTCGGCGACGGGGCGGACATCCAGCGCGGCCAGCACCTCGGCGGGGACCTCGTCCAGATCCGGCTCGTTGCGGGCCGGGATGAACACGGTCTTCAGGCCGGCGCGCTGGGCGGCGAGCAGCTTCTGCTTCACGCCGCCGATCGGCAGCACCCGTCCGTTCAGCGTGACCTCGCCGGTCATGCCGACATCCGCGCGGACCTGGCGGCCCAGGGCCAGCGACACCAGGGCGGTGACCATGGTGACGCCCGCCGACGGACCGTCCTTCGGGACCGCGCCCGCCGGGAAGTGGATGTGGATATTGCGATCCAGCACCCTCGGCTCGATGCCGATCTCCTCCAGGTGGGAGCGGACGTAGGTCAGGGCGATCTGCGCGGATTCCTTCATGACGTCGCCCAGCTGACCGGTCAGGGTCAGCGAGCGGTCGCCCTCGGCGGCATTGGCCTCGATGTAGAGGACGTCGCCGCCCGCGCCGGTCACGGCCAGACCCGTCGCGACACCGGGGACCGCGGTGCGCTCGACCCCGTCGGGGGTGAAGCGCGGACGGCCCAGGTAGTCCTTCAGGTCACCCAGTCCGATCACCAGCTTGCCGGAACCGACTGCGGCCGGACCGGATTCGGCGTCGTAGCCCAGCTCGCGGTCGTAGCCCAGGCCCTCCGGCACGAATTCGCCCTTGCTGACCAGGCTTTCGGTCGCGGCGATGTCCGCCGACTCCGACAGCTTGGTCGCCGCCTTGCGCAGCGCCTTGGCGATCAGCCGCTCCATCTGCCGCACCCCGGCTTCCCGGGTGTAGTTCGCGGCGACCTCACGCAGCGCCTCGTCCGTGATCGAGACCTCCTCGGCGGTCAGGGCATTGCGCTCCAGCTGCCGGGGGATCAGGAAGTCGCGGGCGATGGCCACCTTGTCGGCCTCTGTGTAGCCGTCCACGGTGATCAGTTCCATGCGGTCCAGCAGCGGGCCGGGAATCGTCTCCATGACGTTCGCGGTCGCGATGAACAGCACGTCCGACAGGTCCAGATCCAGGTCCAGGTAGTGGTCGCGGAAGGTGTGGTTCTGCGCCGGGTCCAGGACCTCCAGCAGGGCCGCCGCGGGATCGCCGCGGAAGTCCGAGCCGACCTTGTCGATCTCGTCCAGCAGGACAACGGGATTCATCGATCCCGCCTCCTTCATGGCGCGTACGATACGGCCGGGCAGCGCGCCCACGTAGGTGCGCCGGTGACCGCGGATCTCGGCCTCGTCGCGCACGCCGCCCAGGGCGACGCGAACGAACTTGCGGCCCAGGGCCCGTGCCACCGATTCACCCAGCGAGGTCTTGCCGACGCCGGGCGGACCGACCAGCACCAGCACCGCGCCGGAACCGCGACCGCCGACGACCTCCAGGCCGCGCGCGGCCCGCCGGGAACGGACGGCCAGGTACTCGACCATGCGGTCCTTGACCTCGTCCAGGCCGTGGTGGTCGGCGTCCAGCACCGCGCGAGCGGCCGAAACATCGGTGGAGTCAGTGGTTTTCACGCTCCACGGCAGTTCCAGGACGGTGTCCAGCCAGGTGCGGATCCAGCCTGTCTCCGGGCTCTGATCGCTGGAACGCTCCAGACGCCCCACCTCGCGGAGGGCGGCTTCCTTCACGTCCGCGGGCAGGTCGGCGTTCTCGACGCGGGTGCGGTAGTCCTCCGCGCCGTCCGGCTCGTCCTCGCCCAGCTCCTTGCGAATGGCGTTGAGCTGCTGGCGCAGCAGGAATTCCCGCTGCTGCTTCTCCACGCCCTCGCGGACATCCTCGCTGATCTTCTCGGTGATCTCGGTCTCGGCGATGTGCTGAGTGGTCCACTCGATCAGCTTGCGCAGCCGCGCGGTGGTATCCGGGGTGTCCAGGATCTCGCGCTTCTGCTCATTGCTCAGGTACGACGCCCAGCCGGCCGCGTCGGCCAGGGTGGACGGATCGTTCATCTGATTGACCGCGTCGATGACCTGCCAGGCCTCACGGCGCTGCAGGACCGACACGACCAGCTTCTTGTATTCGGCCGCAAGCTCTTTGGTGCGTCCGTCGGCAGCCGGAATCTCGACCGGTTCGGCCTCGACCCAGAGCGCCGCACCCGGCCCGGTCACGCCGTGGCCGATCTTGGCCCGGCTCTCCGCCTTCAGCACCGCCGCGGGAGCGCCGCCGCGCATCCGGCCGACCTGTTCGATGGTGGCCACGACGCCGTAGGTGGCGTACCCCTCATCGAGGCGCGGCGCGACCAGCACCTGGTTGACCTTGCCCGCGCGGGCGGCATCGATGGCGGCCTGCGACGACTCGTCCAGCTCGATCGGCACGACCATGCCGGGGAGCACGATCGGATCGGTCAGGAACAGGACCGGCAGGTTCGTTGGTGTAGTCACGTCTTCGACCCCTTCCAAGGTTGAGCGTTACCTACTCAACCCGGGGGGTATACCGATTGTTCCGGACCGATGTTCGCCGGGGGCGAACATGCCTCGAGTTGCGGATCGGAATCGGGAACGGCGGCATATGAGCCGGTCAGAGCGCTATCAGGGAGTCGAGCTCGGCGGCGAACAGGTCGGCGGGGTCGAAATCCATGCCGTTGAAGTGGCCGGCGAGTTCGAGGGAGAGGACGCCGTGCAGGCGGGTCCAGAAGGACAGGGCGCGGCGGGCGGCCAGAGGGAGATCGGCGGCGAGCGGTGTCGTCGAATTGGCTTGGGGCAGTGCGGAGAAGGCTTCGACCAGCAAGGTCATGATCTCGTCGGAGATCTCGGTGGTGTCCGCGGGGGCGTGGTAGCCGGGGACGGGGGTGCCGTAGATGACGAAGTATCGCTGGGGATCGGTCAGGGCCCACTCCCGGATGGCGTGTGCGAGTCCGGTCACACCGGAGTCGCGCACGGCTCCGAGGGTGTCGGCGAGGCTTCGGTAGGCGTCCCGGACCAGTGCGGTGATCAATTCGTCGCGGCCGGCGAAGTAGCGGTAGAGGGCGGGGCCGCTCATGCCGACCTGCTTGGCGATCGCATTGAGTGAGAGCGCCGACGCTCCCGCCGTAGCGATCTGCCGCCAGGCACACTCCTTGATCTCGGCCCGCATCTGCTCGGGATCGCCCTCACCGCCGGAATCGGTTGCGCCACAGTGGCGCCCGCGCTCGCCGATGGACCTGCGGCGGATACCTCACCGCTGACCTGCGCGGGGCAGAGCATCGATACCGCCGCGCCGATCCACTACCGCACCGAGGCGCTGATCAAGGCACCGCTGGACACCATCTGGAATCTGCAGACCGACGTCGAGGGGTGGCCGTCCTGGCAGCAGCCCGTGACCAGCATGCGGCGCTTGGATTCGGGACCACTGCAGCCGGGCTCGCAATTCCGTTGGACCACACCGGCTCCCGCCACCGCCGCCACCCCCGCGACCACGCTGACCATCACCTCCACGGTCCAGCAGATGCAGACCGGCCGGTGCATCCGCTGGAGCGGGCCGGCGGACGGCGACGGGATGAGCATCGACGGCGGCATTCACGTCTGGACCTTCACCCCGGTCGACGGCGGCGTGCTGGTGCGCACCGAGGAGAACTGGAACGGGACCCAGGTCGAGACGGATGTGCCGACCTCGACCCGGTTCCTGGGCGCCGGACTGGAGGCCTGGCTGGCCGACCTGCGGACCGCGGCCGAACGCTAGAACGCGATGCGCCACGCCGGTCGGACCGATTTTCCGGATAGGGGTTGACGGCTCCAGCTAAAGCGATTAG
The DNA here is from genome assembly GCF_042755705.1 of Nocardia sp. NPDC059154. Taxonomy (NCBI): domain Bacteria; kingdom Bacillati; phylum Actinomycetota; class Actinomycetes; order Mycobacteriales; family Nocardiaceae; genus Nocardia; species Nocardia sp. NPDC059154. The sequence continues at coordinate 44,804 of NZ_JBHZCS010000041.1, read as the reverse complement.
CTTTATGGCTATCGCAGTTAGCTACTCCCAGAGAGTGAAAGACCATGACGCAGTACGTGGACATCGACGGTGGCCGGATCGCTTACGACGAGATGGGTGAGGGTCCGCTGGTCGTGCTGTCGCACGGCATGGGGGTCGATCGCAATGCCTACCGGCACCTGATGCCGCTGCTGGCGGCGGCGGGGTACCGGGTCGTCAACACCGATATGCGCGGCCACGGCGAGTCGAGCATGGGCTGGGCGTCGGTCACCGGCAAGGAGGCCATCAGCCGCACCGATGTCGCCAATGATCTGCTGGCGGTCATCGAGAAGCTGGGCGGCGGACCGGCCATCGTGGTGGGCCACTCGCTCTCGGGCGGGTCGGCCACCATCGCGGCGGCGCAGCGGCCGGACCTGGTGCGGGCCATTGTCGAGATCAACCCGTTCACGCTGACCCAGAAGGTCGACATCGCAGCGCTTTTCACCAACTCCCGCCACCGCAGCGGCATGATCCCGCTGATGGCCACCATGATGTTCAAGAGCCTCGGCCAGTGGCTGAAGTACCTGAAGGTGGCCATCCCGACCAAGCCCGCCGACCTCGACGAGTACCTGGCCGAGGTCGCGGCCAAGCTGCGCGAGCCCGGCCGGTTCGCCGAATTCATGAAGACCGGGCAGTCGACCCCCGCGGACGCGGAAGCCCAGGTGCCCAACGTGACCCAGCCCGCGCTCATCATCATGGGCACCGCCGACCCGGACTTCCCGAGCCCCGAGGCCGAGGGCCAGCGCATCGTCGCCGCCATGCCGGCCGGACTGGGCAGCCTGGGCCTGGTCGAGGGCACCGGCCACTACCCGCAGTTCGAGGCCGCCGACCGGGTGGCCGAGCTGATCCTGCCGTTCCTGAAGGAACATCATGCCTAGGGTGGGCTTGAGCCGGACCGACGTCGTCGCCGCGGGGGCCGCCCTCGCCGACGAGGTCGGTTTCGGCAATCTGGCGCTCGGGGCCCTCGCGCAGCGACTCGGTGTGCGAACCCCCTCGCTGTACAAGCACATCGAGAGCCTGGCCGACCTGCAGCACGGCATCGCCGCGCTCGCCATGGCCGAAGTCGACCAGCGGGTCCGCGACGCCATGCACGGGCTTTCCGGCAGTGCGGCCCTGGCCGCCTTCGCGAATGCCTTCCGCGACTACGTGGTCGAGCATCCGGGCCGGTACACCGCGACCGTCGGCGCCACCTTCACCGGGCCGGATGATCCACTGCTGCAGTCGGGTGCACGGGTGCTGGAATCCATGGCGGCGGTGCTGCGCGGCTACGGGGTCGGCGAGCAGGAGATGGTGCACGCCCAGCGCACGCTGCGCTGCCTCTTCCACGGCTTCGCCACCCTGCAGGCGTCGGACGGCTTCCAATGGAGCAACGACTCCGAGGACAGTTTCGAGTGGATGATCCGCTTCCTCGACCGCGGGCTCACCGAAATCGGCTCGCACTGAACCGGTTTGCGGGACCATGAATCCAACACTGGCAACGAAGGTGTTGGAGTGTCATGGAAGACTTCACATTCGAGGGCACCCGGATGGCGTATGTGCGGCAGGGGGAATCCGGTCCGCCGGTGGTGATGTTGCACAGCGCGGGGTCCTCCCATCTGATCTGGACGCCCCAGATCGCGGCGCTGTCCCGTGCATACCGGGTCTACGCGGTCGATCTGCCCGGTTACGGCGCCTCCTCCCGGCCCGCCGACGGCTACACGCTCGAGCGCTACACCGAACTGATCCGCGCGTTCATCGAACACCACGAGCTCACCGAGGTCGGACTGGTCGGCAACTGCGTCGGTTCGGCGGTCGGCCTGACGCTGGCCCGGCGGCATCCCGAGCTGATCCGGGCGGTGGTGGCGATCAACCCGCTCACCGAATCCACTGCCATGCACGGTGATTGGCGGCAGGCGGCACGCCTGGCCCGAGCGCTGCCGGACGACTCCGCCCGGAAGCTGAGCGGCTGGCACACCCCGCGCTGGGTCGCCCGCCGCACCGCCCGATCCTGGTTCACCACCCGGCGCGCCTACCGCGAATGCCCGTACGTGGCGCCCCTGTCCTCCGGCTTCCCGGCGCGGGCACTGATCTACCTGGTCCGCGACCTGTCTTCCTTTGCGACACTCGACGATTGGCCCGATCGCGACGGCTTGCCACCGATCTGCGTCATCTGGGGCAACCAGAACCGCGTCCTCTCCGCCGCGGCCGGGCGAACGGTCAATGCGCGACTGCGCCCCGACCGCGCCGAATACCTCGACGGCTGCGGCCACGTCCCCATGCTCGAACGCGCCCCCGACGTCACCGCCATCATCACCGAATTCCTCACCGCCCACCTGCCCGCCGACAGCGTGCACTGAGCACCACACCGACTCGGCGGTTCGGGCAAACCGCCCGAGCAGGCGCGGGTGCGGCCTACCATGGCGCCGGGGAGGGGGCCGCCCGAATCGGATACCGCGAGGAGTCATCGATGACCATGCTGGCCGCACGACTACACCTGGGGCCGAACCGCCGACTGGAGCTCGAGGAGGTGCCGATTCCGGAGCCGGGACCGGACCATGTGCTGGTCAAGGTGGAGGCAGCGGGAGTGTGCCTCTCCGACGTGCACCTCATCGACGGCACGCTGACGCCGCTGTTCCTGCGCGACGATGCGGTGACGCTCGGGCACGAGGTCGCCGGGACCGTGCACACGCTCGGGCCGGGAGTGACCACCGCGAAGGTGGGGGATCGCGTAGTGCTGCAGGCCGGGGAGCTTCGCAACGGGGCCACCTTCACCCGCGGCGTGGACTACGACGGCGGCTGGGCCGAATACACCCTGGCACGGGTCGACACCCTGGTGCCGATACCGGACGACCTGCCGTTCGAGCAGGCCTGTTTCATTCCCGACGCGGTGTCCACGCCGTGGGCGGCCATCACCGCTACCGCCGAGGTGAAACCCGGTGAGGCCGTGGGCGTCTGGGGCGTCGGCGGGCTGGGCGCGCACGGGGTGCAGCTGCTGCGCCTGGTCGGCGCCGCACCGATCATCGCGGTGGATCCGCTGCCCGCCGCCCGGGAGCGGGCGCTGTCCTTCGGCGCGGACCTGGCCTTCGATCCGGCCGATCCCGACCTGCGGCGCAAGGTGTTCGAGGCCACCGGCACCGGGCTGAACGCCGCCTTCGACTTCGCGGGCGTGGCGCCGGTGCGCGAGCAGGTAGTGGTCTGTCTGGCGCCGCAGGGCCGCCTGGTGCTGGTCGGCCTCACCGACAAGCCGATCACCATCACCGGCGGCACCGCCTTCAGTTTCTTCCAGCAGCAGTTGCGCGGGCACTACGGGTCCACGCCCGAGCACGTCACCCAGCTGGTGAAACTGCAAGGGCTGCACCGGGTCGACTTCTCGCGCTCCGTGAGTGCCGTGGTCCCGCTGGCCGATGCCGCCAAGGCCGTGCACTCCCTGGAATCCAAGGAAGGCAACCCGATTCGGATCGTCCTGAAGCCCTAGGCCGCTCACGCACCCGGCACGGTTCGCGGATTACGCGAGCCGGCGCTGGAAGACGTTGGCGGACCGGCCGTTCGAGAGATCGACCGTGTAGACCCCCAGGTCGGCGGACGTGGGGGTCAGGTCCAGGACCATGAAACCGAGGTCGGTGTAGTTCTCGTACAGCGCACCGTTCGCGGTGTGCCTGCCGCCGGTGGACGGTTCGCCGTGCACCGATTTCGCGGCCGCACCGGAGATGATCTGCCGGGTGCCCTTGGCGGCCGCATTGGGTTCCAGCACCTGCAGCGAGTGGTCGTGGCCCGACAGCAGGAACTGGCACCGGCCCAGCACGTGCGCCTCGAAGAAGTCCTTCACATAGCGGCCGTCGATCGGCTCGATGCTCAATCCCTCGTATTCCCCGGCGTTTCCGTGCGGCCCGTTGTTGAGGTACGGGTGGTGGGTGCAGGCGATCTTCCACTTCGCCGGCGACTCGTCGATGGCCCGGTCCAGCCAGGCGGCCTGCTCGGTCATGAACTGGCCGTCGGCCGCCCAGTAGGGCTGGAAGAGCGGCGGCAGGTAGGCGGCGATGGGATTGAGGTCCAGCACGAAGAATTCGACGATCGGCTGCTCCTGCGGAATCCGCACCGAGTAATAGCGGGACGGCATGAACCAGCGGGCCGAGCGCGTGTGATAGGCCACCTCGTGATCGCCGCGCAGCAGCCAGCCGCCGTCGCCGGGCAGGATCGAGGAGTTGTCGTGATTGCCCTGCACCATGAGCCAGGGGAAGTCGAGGTCGTGGTTGGGGTCCTCGAACTTGGCGGCGAACTGGGCGTCGTCATCGGACCACGGGCCCTGTTCGTAGACATTGTCGCCGAGGCCGAGGGCAAAGGAGAACGGCTCGCGCGCATGCAGTTCCCGCATGGCGTCGGCGACCTGCCACTGCGGCCGCGCACCGGTGCCCGCGTCACCGGTGACGAGAATGCGCAGGCGGTCGGCGTCGGGAAGCGGGAATTTGCCGGTGGCCGGGGCATTCTCGGCGCGGGCGGGCGCACCGGTGGCCGCGAGCGCGGCGACGCCGGCGGTAGTGGCGGCCGTGCCGGTCAAAAACCCACGACGGTCGAGCGACATGTTGATCTCCTGCCTGTATCTGCTGGTCGATTGACCAGTATTCCCACTTCCGCACCCCGCCGCAGACCACGTCGGCATGACCTTGCCAACAGCCCCGCGACACGACGCGTTCTTCCAGGCCAGGACCTTTTGACAGCGCCTCGGACCGATGAGAGTGTTGGGAGTCCGTTTTCTCACCATCAGCTAGGCCACAGGGGGAAGCTGCTATGACGACACTGGCCTCGGGTCTGTTCCTCGACTGGGAACAGCTGACCGGCCAGCCCAAACTCGTCGTCGATCTGATCAGCTTCCCGATCTTCAGCGCCATCGCCGGCTGGCTCACCAACTGGACCGGCGTGCTGATGTTGTTCTGGCCGGTCTACTTCCAGGGCTTCCGGGTGCCCGGCCTGGAGATCCTCTACCCCTACCTCCCGCGCCGCGTGCAGGTGCTGCCCACCTTCTCCGGCGACGGAAAGCGGCTCGGCTTCCAGGGTTTCATCCCGGCGCGCGCCGAGAAGATGGCCAGCATCTGCGTGGACGTGGCCATCATGCGAATCGGCAGTCCCAAGGACTTCATTCGCGAACTCGACCTCGAGGGCATTGCCGACTACATCGCCGAGGTGGGCCGCAAGCAGGTGCCGGACATGGTCGACGAGATCATGAGCAAGGAGAACCCGGACCTGTGGGGCGCGGTGCCCAAGTCGGTGCGCAATGTGCTCTACCAGCGCATCGAACGCGAACTGCCGACGCTGGCCCGGCGCGCCTTCGAACAGCTCGGCGACAATGTCGACCAGCTCATCGACATCAAGGACTTCGTCATCCGGTATCTGCGGGACAACCCGGAGATCCTCAAGGACCTGACCACCACCATCGCCGCGCCGGAGCTGAAGTTCATGGTGCGCGTCGGCCTGCTGGGCGCGCCCTTCGGCCTGCTGCTGGCGCTGTACATGCATGTGCACCAGAGCATTCCGGTGCTGGGCTGGATTCCGCCGTGGCTGATCATCCTGGCCGCGGCCGCGGCCATCGGTGTGACCGTCAATGTCATCGCCATCAAGATGGTGTTCGAGCCGGGCGACCCGCAGCCGCGCTACCGGTACCTGTGGAAGCAGGCGCTGCTGGCCAAGCGGCAGCCGGAGGCCGCGGCCGATCTCGCCAATATCCTGGCCTACCAGGTGCTGACGCTGCCCAACCTGGCCCGTGAACTGCTCGACGGCCCGAACGGCGACAAGACCCGGCAGCTGCTGGAACGGCTCATCTCGCAGGAGATCCACCGCCAGCTCGGGCCCACCCACTCGGTGGTGCGGACGGTCTTCGGCAAGCGGCAGTTCGACAATCTGACGGTCGGCGCGACCACCGCCGCGGTGGGCCTGGCCCCGAGCCTGGCCGACGATCCGGAATTCGCGGCCGCCCAGGCCAAGAAGATCGACGAGTTCGCGGCCCGCAAGCTGCAGCAGCTCACGCCCGGTGAGTTCATGGAGATGTTCTACGCCTCGGTCGAGCAGGACGCGTGGCTGCTGTACCTGCACGGCGCGGCGCTGGGCCTGGTGGTCGGGGCCGTGCATCTGATCCTTTTCGGCTGGTAGACGGCACTTTTTCAGGCAGGAACGAGAGCCGCCAGAAATCAAGCACGCATGCTTGCATTTTTTCGGCGGGGCTGCGATGCTGGCCCGGTGGCCGACCTCGAGGCATTGCTCGCCGACTTCACCGCCGAATGCGCCGATCTCGATCGGCTGATCGCGGACCTGGATCCGGACGGCTGGCAGCGCGACACCCCCGCCGCCGGCTGGACCATCGCCCACCAGATCGCCCACCTGAACTGGACCGATCAGGTCGCCACGGTGTCCGCTACCGACCCGGTCGAGTTCGACAAGCTGGTGCAGGCGGCGCTGCCCAAGGCCCTCACCTTCGTCGACGAGGCCGCCGAGGAGGGCGCGAAAACCCCTGCGCCGCAACTGCTCGCGACCTGGCGGCAGGATCGCGCGGCCCTGGTCGAGGCGCTGCGCACGGTTCCGGCGGGCACCAAGCTGCCCTGGTTCGGGCCGCCCATGAGCCCGGCCTCCATGGTCACCGCCCGCCTGATGGAGACCTGGGCGCACGGGCACGACGTGGCCGACACGCTCGGCGTCACCCGCGAACCCACGGCACGCCTGCGGCATATCGCGCACATCGGCGTGCGGACCCGCAACTTCGCCTACCTGACGCATGGCAGGACCGTGCCCGCCGAGGAGTTCCGGATCGAACTGACCGCGCCCGACGGCAGCGCCTGGACCTGGGGCCCGGCCGAGGCCGCGCAGCGAATCAGCGGTCCCGCCCTGGACTTCTGCCAGCTGGTCACCCAGCGGCGGCATCTCGACGATCTCGGGCTGGACGTGGTGGGCGCCGATGCTCGCGAATGGCTGGGCCTGGCACAGGCTTTCGCCGGTCCCCCCGGAAGCGGCCGAACGGCGGGTCAGTTCGACTGACCCGCCGCCTATCCCGGCCTCCGACCAGAAATCCCCAATTCCCACAGGGGCTTCGTTCTCGGCGGAACGGGTTTCCAAGGGTTCGACCCTTGGGATCACCACTGCTCCCCGAGGAGGAGCGAGCGAGCGCCAGCCTGGGTGCGCCGTGCCTGGTGCCGACCGGACGCCGTTGGCCGGAGGTCTCTTCGATGGCAGTCGAGTTGGCGCTCGCCGCTACCAGGTTTTTACCCAGTCTTTCGGCGGGGAAAACCTGTTGATGCCCAACCTTTCCCCGATGTGATCCTGCTCTCACCCGGGCCGTGTGTTACCCGCCGCCACCGTAACCTGGACGCGCGTACGACTTTCAATGGTGCGGGTCGTCGCGCCGTCCATACACAAGGGACGGACGGGCGCAGGGGGCCAGGGGAGAGGGAAAGGAACGCACCAGTCATGTCGCATGAACTCGCGACACAGGCCGCCCGGTCGACCCGGCGTACGGCCCAGGTGTTCCGCTACAGCGCCATTGTCACCGCCAGCATGGCCAGCATCGGGCTGACCGTCGCCGCCGGTTCGTACATCGCCAATGAAATGGCCCAGCAGCCGGGCAGACTCGCCACGGCCGCGCCGGGCAACCATCCGGCGCTCGTCGAGCTCGGCCCGCGCGGAGCCGATCAGCCGGGCGTCCAGTCCGCTGAGCCGATTGCCGAGAAGGTCACCCTGACTTCACTTTTCACCAACCGGGGCACGGAACCCGCGTTCGTGCAGGTGATTCCGGCCCGCACCCCGGGTACCGGCGCCGCCACCGCGGCCGAGGCGCCCCGCCCGCTGGGCGGTCAGTTCCGGCTCGGCACCGCCTACGTGGGCGCGCAGGTGGCCGCGGCCCAGCACACGGCGACGCTCACCGTCGACACCAATGTCTTCGCCACGTTCGCCGATATCCTGCTGAACACGCCGCTGGGGCACCAGCTGGGCATCAACGGCGATCCGGGCGCCACCACCCGGCTGCGCACCGATGTGGACAGTAGCGGCGACGTGACGCTGACCCTGTCGGACCCCGCGATCGGCAACTACGGCCTGCAGATCGCGCGCCATCCGGTCCCGGCCGCCGCGACCGGCACTCCCGTGCACGACACCACCGACACGCACGCACACGAGAAGGACGGCCGCACGGCAGGGGAAGACTCGGCCACCGTCGCTGTGTGAGACTTCCGGTGTGTACGACTACTGCGTGATCGGCGGCGGCATCGTCGGGGTGGCCACCGCGCATCGCATGCTCGAACGCCATCCGGGGGCGAGCCTGCTGCTGCTGGAGAAGGCCGGGCAGCTGGGCCTGCACCAGACCGGGCACAACAGCGGGGTCATCCACTCGGGCATCTACTACGAGCCCGGCAGCCTGAAGGCGCGGCTGTGCGTGCGCGGCGCGCAGCTCACCAAGGAATTCGCCGCGGCGCACGACATTCCGTTCCGGGTGTGCGGAAAACTGCTGGTGGCCACCGATACCGCCGAGCACGCGCGGATGCTGGCGCTCTACGAGCGGTCCGTCGCCAATGGCGTCGAGGTGGAGTTGCTCGACGCCGCCGAGCTGATGCTGCGGGAGCCGCGCATCACCGGGGTCGGGGCGCTGTTCGTGGCGAGCACCGGCATCATCGACTACGGCCGGGTGACACGGGCGCTGGCGCAGGAGGTGCGCACGGCCGGTGGTGAGATCGTGCTCGGCGCGGAGGTCACCGCCATTACCGAAACCGACTCGGCGGTAACCGTTTCCGGTCCGGCCGGCACCTGGCAGGCCCGGCGGCTGGTGGTGTGCGCGGGCCTGCAGGCGGACCGGATGGCCCGGCTGGCGGGCCTGGACATCGATCTGCGCATCGTGCCCTTCCGCGGCGAGTACTACCAGCTGCCGCCCGAGCGCAACGATCTGGTGAACACCCTGATCTATCCGATCCCCGATCCCGAACTGCCGTTCCTGGGCGTCCATCTCAGTCCGACCATCGACGGCGGGCTGACCGTCGGGCCCAATGCGGTGCTGGGCCTGGCCCGCGAGGGCTACCGCAAGGGCAGCGTGAATATCCGCGACGCCCGGGAGATCCTGGGCTACCGCGGTTTTCACCGGGTGGCCGCCGCCAATGTCCGGACCGGGCTGCGGGAAATGCGCAACTCCCTGTTCAAGCGCGGCTACCTGGCCGAATGCCGTCGCTACTGCCCCGAGCTAACCGTCGCCGATCTGTTGCCGCGGGAGGCGGGCATTCGCGCCCAGGCGGTACTGCGCGACGGCGCGCTGGCCCACGATTTCCTGCTCGAGCACACGCCGCGCTCGGTTCACGTGCTCAATGCCCCCTCCCCGGCGGCCACCTCCGCCCTGCCCATCGCCGAGTACATCACGGACCGATTGGACGAGTTCGCTCAATAAATAGGATTGCTGTAGTACTTTTAAGGCAGCCGTGGGACAGGGAGCAGCCTATGGGCCATTTCAAGTACGCGAGTGATGTCGGCGCACCGGTGGAAGTCGCGTTCACATACACGGACAACCATCAGTTCGTGCCGGACTGGGCATTCGGCGTGGTCGCCTTCGAACCGATCGGGGATTCCGATCACGGTGCCGGAGCCGTCTTCGCCGCGACCCTCCGGGTCGGCCTGTGGCATCCCACGATCGAGTGTGAGATCACCGACTACCGCCGCAACGCGGTCATCGAATACACACTCCGCCGACGCCGGAAGGGGAAGCCGGCGTCGGCGTGCTCCAACTTCTGTGTCATCACCCTGCGTTTCGACCCCCTCGGGTACGGCCGCGCGGTGCTGACCTCGGAAACCGAGTACTGGGCCCCGCGCGGGCTCACCGGCAAGTTGCTCTCGAAGATGCTGGCCGCGATGGTGCAGGCCACCGTCCGCCGGACCGAATCGCAATTACGTAGGGAGATAGAGGAATTCCACGGCACCGATCTTGTCGGCCGGATCGCGTAGGGTAGGCCGCATGATCATCGTGAGCACCGACGGATCATGCCTGCGCAACCCGGGCGGCGCGATCGGCTGGGCCTGGGTCAATCATGCGGGTGGCGCGGCCAGCGGCGGTGCGCCCTCGGGCACCAATCAGATCGCGGAGCTACACGCCCTCCTCGAGGCCGTCCGGGCCCATCCGGACGCCGAACCCCTGCTCATCGAGAGCGATTCGCTCTATGCCATCAAGTGCGCCTCCGAGTGGATCCATGGCTGGCGCACCAATGGCTGGAAGACCTCCACCGGCGGCGCGGTCAAGAATCTCGAGCTGATCCAGCAGATCGACCGCGCCATCGCCACCCGGCCCGGCCCGGTCCGGTTCCGCTGGGTGCGCGGGCACGTCGGCAACTACTTCAACGAGCAGGCGGACGCGCTGGCCGGCCAGGCCGCGCGGAAGGTGGCCGCCACCGGTGTCGCCACCGAGCCCGACGGCAACGAACCGGTGCCCTTCGATCCGCCCACAGCGCCGATCCCGATCGTGGAACCCAAGACCGAGCCGCTCCCGGTGACCGCACCCAGCGGGTTGGAACGAGCCGAGCCGGAACAGGCCGAGAAGGTCGGCGCCACCATGCATTCCGCGGCCGCGACCCCGCGCCGCCGGGCGACGGCCGCCAAAGCGGCTGCCGCCGAGGCACTCACGTTGTTCTGAGCGCCCCCGCACAGGCCCTTTCACCTGCGAAGACATGAAAAAGGGCCCGCCTCCGGAAGTACCGGAGGCGGGCCCTTTTTCGTGCCCGGGATATCCCGATCAGTTACCCGGCTTGGGCGCCGCGGTGGTGGCGGGCGCGGGCTGACCGGACGGGGCGGGCTGACCCGAGGGAGCCGGCTGACCGGAGGGCTGGGCGCCCTGCTGATCGCCGCCGCCGGTTCCGCCCGGGAACAGCGGGTTCTCGTCACCGGCGTAGACCGGCTGGAACTTCGACACCAGCCACTTGCCGTCGTGCTTCTCCAGCTCGACGTAGGTCGGGATGGTGAGCACGATCGGCTTGGCGTGGAAGTCGTTGGTGGAGGTCTGGGTCAGGCTCACCAGGACCGAGGCCTTGTTGGCATCGCCGGACTCCCAGCCGCAGCGCAGCACGTTCAGCGAGGACTTGGCGTGCGCGCTGGACAGGATGTCCTTCACGTCGCCGGCCATCGGGTCGAACATCTGCTTGAACTCACCGGTGATGAGCGCCTGCACGCGCGGGGCGAAATCGTTCCATGAGGACTGGTCGTAGACCGAGACCGCGCGCGCGAAATCGCAGGCGGCCTTGGCCGCGGAGTCACGGTCGGCGAGTTCGTTGCTCTTGGTGTGCGATTGCCACCAGAACGCGCCCAGACCCGCCAGCGAGGCGACCAGCAGCACGCCGAGCGCGATGAGCGCGACCATCGGCAGCGCGACCTTGGAGACCAGCGCGGACTCGGACTTCGCCGGCGGCGCGGCGGCCGCCGGTTCCGGCTTCGCGGCCGGTGCGGCCGAATCCGCTTCCGGCTCGGCAGCCTTGGCTTCCGGCTCGGCCTTCGCTTCCGGCTCGGGCTGGGCCGCCTCGGCGTCCTTCGTCAACTCCGGCTTCTCGGCGGCCTGTTCGGCGCTGCTCTGGGCATCGGCCTCGGCGATGGAATCGTCTTCGGTTTTCTTGTCCTGGGCAGCGTCGTCCGACATGTATTCGATCACTTTCCCGGTGCGCTGCGGACGCACCGTCTAGGTTTCGTCAGCGAGTATGCCCGCTGCTCCTGAGAGCGGCGGGCGGCACTCACTTGACCGGCGGCAGAGTCCGCTCGTTCGGATCCGAACCCGCGGGCGGGAGCGCGCCATTGTTGGGCACGTCCGGTCGCGGTGCGTTGCCCGAGCCGCGGATCTGCTGGTCCTGGGGTGGGTTCTGGCAGTAGCTCGCCCATTTGGGGAAGGTGTTCTCGGTCGCTACGGCGGGGTTCACCTTCTTGGTGACGTAGTCGCAGAAGGACCGCGGCCAGATGTCGACGATGGTGTAGAACTCACCGTCGTGTGCCGGCACACCCATGGCGGAGGTGCCGACCACCAGCGACGGGAACAGTGCCCGCAGCGCCGGGGTGCGCAGCTGCGCGGCCTTGGTGATGGCCGCGAAGTTGGTGGCCAGGCTGGTCATCGGGTCGGCGGTCTTATCCAGCACCGCGCCGAGGGCCTGCATCTGGCCGGGCGCCTGCTCCAGGATCTTCTGGAGTTCGGCATTCGCGTCGTTGAACTGCTTGAACAACGCACTCGAATTACGGGTCAGCGTACCCAGATCCGGCTGCGCCAGCGACGTGGTGCCGGAAATGATCTGGAGGTTCTTGATCAGGTTGGTGGTCTGGGGGAGCAGGTTGTCCAGGCCGTTGGTGGCCAGGCTGAGGCCGTCGACGAGCGAGCGCAGCTGGTCCGGGCCGCCGGACAGGGCGGTGTCCAGCTCGGTCAGGATGACGCTGAACTTGTCCGGATCCACCTGGGCGATGAGCGCGCTGGCATTGTCGAGCACCGACCACACGGGGGTGGGGGTCTTGACCTTGTTGGCGTCGAACTGGATCACCGAACCGCTGCGCAGGAACGGGCCCTGATCGGTGTTCGGGCGGAAGTCGATGTACTGCTCGCCCGCGCCCGACAGCGCGCCCACCGACACCTGGGTGTCGGCCGGGATCGAGTACTTCTTGTCGATCTCGGCGGTGGCCGCGATGGCCGCGCCGTTGTCGATAAGCTTGATGTCGAGCACCTTGCCGACGCGGTAGCCGCGCAGGGTCACGTCATTGCCGCTCTGCAGCCCGCCGGATCGGTCCAGATTGACCGTCACCGTATAGGTTTCGCGCAGCGGATTCACCCGCATCACGCTGATCAGCAGGTAGGACGCGCCCACCAGCAGGATCAGCACCAGCGCGGAATTGGACACCAGGTTCTTGTGTCGCGATACCCAGTTCATCGGTGTCCCCCGTTGATCCGGCCGTAGATGATCTGCAGCACCTGGATCAGGCTGCCCCCGAAGTCGTTGAGGTCCTTGAGGTCCGGGAACTTGCTGTTGGCCGGATCGGTGAGCAGGCCGATGTCGAGCATGGAAAGGGTGGCGGCCACGGCCAGGGTGTCGCCCTTGAACGAGGCGTCGGCCTTGGGCCGGATGTCGTGCAGGGCGTCCAGGGCGGGACCGAGGGTCTGATCGGTCCGGGACAGCGCGGTCATCAGCTGGTTCACATTGTCGAGCAGGCTGCTGAGCGAGTCCGAGGTGGTGTTGGCGTAATCGCCCAGTGCCGCACTGGTTGTCGAGATCTTGGTGAGCAGATCACCGAGGGCCTGGTTGTTCTCGGCGATGGCGCCGATCATGCCCGGCAGGCTGTCGGCCACCTGGCCCAGCTGCTGGTGGTTGGCCTCGATGGTGTTGGCCAGCGCGCTGAATCCGGCCAGCACATTGTCGATGCGCGAGCTGTTGGTGTTGAGGCTGGTCATCACGCTGGTCAGCTGGGTGATGACGTGACCCACCTGGTCGCCGCGTCCGCCGACGATGGAGTCCAGCTCCGAGGTCAGCTTGGACAGGCTGGCGATACCACCGCCGTTGAACAGCAACGAAACCGACATCAGCAGTTCTTCGACGGTCGCGCCGGCCGAGGTGTTGGTGAGCCGGTCACCGTTCTTCAGCAGCTGCATGCCGGGCTCGGCCTTGGGGATGGACACCGCCACGAAGACGTCGCCGAGCGGAGTGGCCTGGCGCAGTTCCGCGGTGCTGCCGGCCGGCAGCTCGATGTCCTGGCGGATGGCCAGGTCCACATTGGCCTTGAAGTCCTTGGTCGTGATCTTGGTGACCACGCCGACGTCGGAGCCGCCGACCTTGACCTTGGCCTGGTCGGGCAGGTTCAGCGCATTGTCGAAGGTCGCGTGAATGGTGTAGGTGTTGGCACCCGGACCGGGTTTGGGCAGCGGCAGGCTCTCCACCGTGATGCCGCAGCCGGAGGCGACGACGGCGGTCGCGGAGACCGCGATGGCGACGACCGCCCGCCGGGCCGAGCGGCCCGCGCGCAGATCCTTCCAGAAGCGATTACTCATTTGGTCATCCCCAGCATCGCCGCCATCAGACCGAAGTCGGGTCCGAAGTCCTCCATTTTCCCGGTGCGGCAGCCATCCGATTTCATCTGGATGCGTTCGCAGAACAGGCTCACGATCTCCCCGGAGAGCGCGGTACCGATCAGGCCGTGCAGGCGAATGAAGTTGCCCTGCCGGTTGACCGAGCGGTCCAGGTTCTGCATGAGCAGCGGGGCCACGTCGACCACCTCGGTCACGCCGGCCGCGTTGGCGCGCAGCTGGTTGGTGACATTGGTGAGCCCGGTGAGCGTGCCGTTGAGCTGATCGGAGTACTGCGAGAACGCGCCACTGGTGTTGGCCAGGAACGCATTCAGCTGATCGAGCGTGCCCTGCAGACCGGGCGCCTGATCGGCCAGCAGACCGGTCATCTGGGTGATCTTGTTGCTGAATCCGCGCACCGAGTCGTCGTTGTCGGCCAGCATGGTGGTCAGCTCGTTGAGCTTGATGATGATGGTGGAGATGGCGTCCTTGTTGTCGACGCCGGTCTTCAACGCACCCGAGAGCGCGTTGAGCACATCGCGCATCTTCTCGCCGTTGCCGTTCATCATCGGGTACAGCACGCGACCCGAGAGCGGGCCGATGCCTTCCTGTCCCGGCTCGGGCTCGAGCGCGGCCGCGAAGCTGTCGATGGTCTTGATCATGGTGTCCAGCTCGACCGGGGTCTTGGTCTGCTGGGTGGTCAGGTGCGAGCCGTCGGCCAGGGTGTCACCGCCGGTGTAGCGCGGGGTGAGCTCGATGTGCCGGTCGGTCACGATGGACGGCGAAACCAGTGCCGCCTGAACGTTCTTCGGGATCTTGACGCCCTTGTCCACGGTCATGTGGACCTCGACGTACTGACCCTTGGGAATGATCTTGTCGACCCGGCCCACCTCGAGCCCGAGCACGGTGATCGGGTTGCCCTCGAACATGCCCGCGATATTGAGGAAGTCCGCGGTGAAGTGCTGGGTCTGCCCCGCGGCGTCCTTCACCCCGAGCGGCACGATGGAGCAGGAGCCCACGGCCCACGCCGCGGCGCCGATCATGGCCGCCTTGGCGATTCGGCCGAGCAGGCGCTTCTTTTGTTCTGCAACAGTCGATGTCATTGGTGGCACCCCTCGTTCACCTGCGCGAAGCACAACCAGTTGTCCGGGAACAGCCATGGCAGCGCGACCTCACCGTAGTTGCCGTTGCCGAAGGCATTGTTGAACTGCCGGATGGCCGGCGGCATGATCGACAGCAGCCGATCCAGGTTGTCCTTGTTCTTCTGCAGACCGTCGGCCATGGTGTTGAGCTGCTGCAGGGTCGGGCCGAACTTGTTGTCGTTGTCCGCGCCGATCCGCTGCAGCTGCCCGGTGAGCGTTGCGATGTTGTCCAGCAACGTCTTCAACAGGTTCTGACGCTGCATCACCCGGTCGGCGATGGCCTGGCCCTGGGTGATGACCAGCAACACGCTGTTGCGGTTGTCGCCGAGGATCCTGGTGACCTTGTCCAGATCCTTGAGCAGCTGGTCGACCTGATCCTTGCGGTTGTTCATGGTCTTGGCCAGCGCGCCGATGGCGTCGAGCGCCTGCACCGTCATCTGCGGGGTGTCGCCCATCTGCTGGTTGATCATATTCAGCGAATCCGCCAGCTTCTTGGTGTCGAGCTCCTCGAACTTGGGCGTGCCCTCCTGCACCACGTCGGCCAGGTTGTAGGGAACCACGGTGTTGGACTTGGAAATCCGGTTGTCCTTCAACCCGGAACCGTCGCCGGGCATCAGGTCGACGTAGCGCGCGCCCAGCAGGGTCGCCATCTTGATCGACGCCTTGGCATCGGGGCCGAGCTTCACGTCCTTGTCGACATTCAGGGTCAGCAGCACGTGGTCGCCCTCGAGCTCGGCGCCCGAGATGGTGCCGACCGGAACGCCCGAGACGTCCACCTTGTCACCGACTTTGACGCCGGCGGTCTGCACGAACTCGGCCTTGATGCTCTGTGTGCCGACACCCACCGTCTTGTAGAGGGTGGAGCCCAGCAGCAGCGCGACGATGACCGCCACGCCGAGCACGCCGAGCCAGAAATTGCGATTGGTACTGAAGCGGTTCCTGAGTTTCGAGATCATGGCCGGCACACCGCCGAGTGGGAGTTGCCGCCGACCTGCGAGAACAGACCGCGCGGGAAGAGGATGCCGTACAGCGAGACGTCCAAGCTGCACAGGTAGGCATTGGCGTAGGCGCCGTTCTGGGTGAACTTGCCGACGTCGGAGAGAATGCCGGGCAGGTCCACCGCCGCCTGGTCGAGCTTGGCGCCATTGGACAGCAGCAGCGCCAGCGCGTCGTGGGTGGCGTTCTGCGCCAGCACCAGCTTGGGCTGGATGGAACCGAACATCCCCACCAGAGCCGTTGTGGCATCGGCGATCTGGACCGTCGACGCCTGCAGCGACTGGCCCTGCGCGTACAGGCCGCCGATCAGGGCGCGGGTCTGGGTGACCAGCGTCTCCAGCTCGTCGCCCCGCTTGGCCAGCCCCGACATCACGCCGGACAGGTTGGTGATCACGTCGGAGAGGATGCCGTCGCGGCGTTCGAAGTCCGAGGCCACCGACGCGGCCTGGGTGATGAAGGCGCTCAGCGACACATTGTCACCCTGCAGCGCCTGGATGAAGGTGTTGGACAGGTTGTTCACCTGCTCGGGCTGCAGCACCTGGAACAGCGGCTGGAAACCGTTGAGCAGCGCCGAGATATCGAACGACGGCTCGGTCCGCTCCAGCGGGATGGCGCCGTTGTTCTTCAGCACCACATGGTCACCGGTGTGCGGCTTGCCCGCGGCGGGCGGGTTCAGCGCGACATACCGCTGCCCGATCAGGTTCTGGTACCGGACCAGCGCCTTGGTGTCCCCGAACAGCGTCTGATCACGCTGCACGATGAAGGTCACCATGGCCTGGTTCTTCTTGTCCAGCTCGATCTTCTCGACCTTGCCGACCCGCACACCGGCCATCCGGACGTCATCGCCCGCACGCAGGCCCAGGACATCGCTGAAGGTCGCGGTGTAGGTGTTGGTATCGCCTTTCACGGTGCGCGCGAGCGTATTCCAGATGACCGCGGTCACCAGGATGGACACGATCGCGAAGATGCCGAAACCGATCAGCGGCTTACGAACGCTCATCGGCCGGCCTCGCTCTGGCTCAGTTGCAAGGTCGCACCCTTCAGGATCGGGCTCAACAGCAGGTACTCGGCCGCGGTCGGACGCCGGCCCAGCAGGGCGGTGATGGCGTCGTCACCGGCCAGGGCGATGTTCCCACCGGTGGGCACCGAACCCGGCTGGCTCGCCGGGGCGGCCGGCGCCAGGTTCGGGAACAGCCCCTGCAGCGGCGTGCCCGCGAGCGGGTCGGTACCCGGCTTCGCAGCACCGTCGCTCGGCGTGTCGGTGGGTGTGCCGGTGGCGGTGAGACCCGGGATCAGCGGGAAGCCCGGCGGCGGCGCGGTGACCGGCAGGTCCTTGGCGGCGTCGATGGCCCTGGGCCGCATGGCTTCCGGCAGCGTGCCCGGATCCGAGGTGAGCGGCGCGGTGCCACAGCTCGGAGCGGCCAGGTCGCCGTAGCGCGGGCAGTCGTCGCGGGTATAGGGCTTGTAGGGCGTGAAGGTGATGCCCATGTTCCAGATCATCTGGTTCTGCGGACCCCAGTGGAACGTCGAACCCAGCTTGCGCACCGAATCGTTCAGGTTCGCGATGGCCTGCGGAATGGCGTCCGGGTTGTCCGACAGCGCGCCGAACATGGCGCTGGTCCCCGTGGTCAGATCCTTACCGACATTGGGGTTGCGGGCGAAGAGCCCGTTCACCTTGTCGATGGTGTTCTCACTGCCGGAGATGAGCGCGGTGAGCTCGGCCCGGCGGTCGGAGATGGTCTGCGCGGTCTTCACCGAATCCGACAGCACGCCCATCAGTTCCGGCGCGGACTGGTTGAGCGCGTGGAAGGAGGAGGAGAAGTCGTCGAGGAAGCCGCCGACATTCGGCACCGCCCCGCGCACCCCCTCGAGCCAGCGGTCGACGCGCTCGATGGTGGAGCCGGGCATGCGGCTGCTGCCGTCCAGCGCGTAGGACAGCGTGCCCAGCACGCGGCCCAGCTGTACCGGATCGATCTTGCTCAGGATATTGCGCACCGTGGTGAGGGTGTCCTGCAGCGCGATGGTGCCCTTGGAGGTGTCCTCCGCGATCTGCGAGCCCTCCTTCAGATGCGTGGAATCCGGTCCGTTGTAGACGAGTTCGACCGAGGTGACGGCGAACAGGTTGGAGGGCACCACGCGCGCGGTGACATTGGCCGGGACGCCGCCGGCGTACTCCGGCTTCATCTCGATGTGCACCTCCTGCTTCGTCCCCTTGGCCGCGACCGACACGTCCTTGACGGCGCCGACCAGCACGCCGCGGAACTTCACGTCGGCATTGGCCGGCAGGCCGTCACCGGTGGTGGTCAGATTCGCTGTGACATTGACCTTTTCGACGAAATAACCGCGGTACCGGGCGAACAGGAAGCCCAGCACGACCGCGATGACGGTGAGGCCGCAGGCACCGGCGATGAGCAACTGCCGCATCGTCGGTCCGCGCCCGCTCGGATCGATGATCATCGTGTGCGCCCCCTATCCCGAGATCCGGATGCCAGGGTTCACGCCCCAGATCGCCAACGTCATGAACAGGTCGGCGAAGACGACCGCGATGATGCACAGCTTGATCGCGCGACCGGCCGCCACACCCACGCCCTCCGGGCCGCCGGAGGCGAAATACCCGTAGTAGCACTGGATGAACGTGGTGATCGCGACGAAGAGGATCGCCTTCAGCAGTGAGTACAGCACATCGTGCGGCACCAGGAACTGATAGAAGTAGTGCTGGAAGGTGCCTGTCGCGGTGCCGCCGACCAGGGACACGGTCAGCGAGCAGGAGATGTAGGCCAGCGGCAGCGCCACGCAGTACAGCGGCACGATGGCGATCATGGCCGCGATCATGCGGGTGCTGACCAGATACGGAAGCGGCCGGATGGCAACCGATTCCAGCGCGTCGATCTCCTCGGAGATGCGCATGGCGCCCAGCTGCGCGGTGAACCGGCAGCCCGCCTGCGCCGCGAAGGCGACCGTCGCCAGCATGGGCCCGAGCTCGCGCGTGGTGGCGAAGGCCGAGATGGCGCCGGTGAGCGGGCTCAGGCCGAGCAGGTTCAGCGAGGTGTAGCCCTGGATGGCGACGGTCATGCCGCCGAACGCCGACAGGATCAGCACCACGCCGATGGTGCCGCCACCGACGATGAGATTGCCGTTGCCCCAGGTGACGTCGGACAGCAGCCGCCACACCTCTTTGGGGTAGTGCTTGAATGCGAGCGGCATGGAGCCGACCGAGCGCAGGAAGAAGAACACCTGGTGGCCGATGCGCGCCAGCCAGTCACGCGGCGAGTTGGCCGCGCCCTTGATCCGTTGGAACGGCCGCAGCAGCGGCGGTACGTACGTAGCTGACACGACTCAGACCACCTGCGGGGGGAAAAGGGTGTTGTACAGCTGCGTCATCATCAGGTTGACGCCGAAGAGCATGACCGCGGACATGACCACGGCGGTGTTCACCGCGTTCGCCACGCCACCGGGACCGCCCTTGGCGTTGAGCCCCGAGTCACAGGCGATGACGGCCGCGAACAGGCCGTAGATGAGCGACTTCAGCAGGGCCACAGCCAGATCCGCCGTGATCGCGAACGACGAGAACGTACTGATGTAGGAGCCCGGCGTGCCGTTCTGGACGAAGATGTTGAACATGTAGCCGGTCAGGAAGCCGACGAAAACCACGAAACCACACAGCAATACCGAAACCAGCATGGCCGCGCCGAGACGCGGAGCGACCAGACGCCGCATGGGATCGACGCCCATGACCTTCATGGCGTCGATCTCCTCGCGGATGGTGCGGGAGCCGAGGTCGGCACAGATGGCGGAACCGACAGCGCCGGAGATCATGAGCGCGGTGACCAGCGGCGCGCCCTGCTGAATGATGCCCAGGCCGTTGGCCGCGCCGATGAAGGACGTTGCGCCGACCTGCCCGGCCACCGATCCGACCTGAATCGAAACGATGACGGCGATCGGAATGGCGACCAGCAGGGTGGGCGCCGCGGCGACATTCGCCATGAACGCGCACTGCCGGATGAACTCACGATAGGGGAAGCGCCGGCGGAAGATCGCGATGAAAAGCTCGGCGACCGCGGCGACACCCATCGACATCATCCGGCCACCGGTTTCCAGCGACCGTTTCGGATGATCCTGCCAGTACGCCTTGGCCCAATCCACGGCCACATTCATCCGTGATGGTGACGGTGGGCTTCCCTGGTCCCCCGGGCTCTTGGTCAACTGCACTGACTACCCCTCTCGACGCCGGAGTTACCCGTCTCCGGCGACTGTTGCTGGACGCACCCTACTACGGAGTTAGGAAAAACACACCACCGATTGTGGTTCCGGTCATAGAGGCGGATCACTTTCGATGTATTGCTGTGAACAGCCACATCAGGGTCGGTTTACGGGGCAAAAAACCTGGCAGAGATCTAGAACTTGTTCTAGTTTTGAACTATCCGCCGGTGTATGCAGACATCGACCGGGTAACAATTTGTAGGAACAAATTTATCGGAATTCGATAGCTATTGCGTATTGTCCCGTAATCCACATCCAACTAGGTATCGGCCGCGAACCGCGGCAGGACACGGCTACGCAACATGTGGCAGTACAACGAGCAACCGGGCTCGAATACTGACAGGATGAGTAACCGCAGGTTGAGATTCGTGCGGCTTCCGACGTCTGGAGGGACATGATCA
Organism: Nocardia sp. NPDC059154; assembly: GCF_042755705.1. Taxonomy (NCBI): domain Bacteria; kingdom Bacillati; phylum Actinomycetota; class Actinomycetes; order Mycobacteriales; family Nocardiaceae; genus Nocardia; species Nocardia sp. NPDC059154. Next base: position 23,985 of record NZ_JBHZCS010000041.1, on the reverse strand, counting down.
AGAAACTCGCCGGGGCGACCGGCGCATTCGCCATCGCCCTGAGCACCGCGCTCTTCGGAATCGGAGCCGCTCACGCCGATGCAGCGCCCGCCGTCATCGGTGGCGGCTCCGGGATCATCATCGATGATCAGTACGAGTGCACGGTGACCACCATCGGTCACGACGGCGCCGGACGGCTGGTCGGCCTGACCGCCGGGCACTGCGGCGACGCCGGGTCCCGGGTCTGGGCCGAAAAGGATCGCGCCGCAGGACAGATCGGTCAGTTCGTCTACTCCAACCACGATCTCGACTACGCCGTCATCCAGTTCGATCCGGACCGCGTCATCCCGGTCAACCACATCGGCAATGTCACCATCACCGGGATCGGCGGCCCGCCCGGATTCCCCATGATCGTCTGCAAGGAGGGCCGCACCACCGGCAATACCTGCGGCATCTCCTGGGGCGACGTCTTCGACACCAACGTCGAGACCTGGAGTCAGATGTGCGTGGTGGAGGGCGATTCCGGCGCGCCGGTCGTCGTCGGCACCACCCTCGTCGGCATGGTCAACGCCTACCTGGCGGTGGCCTGCTTCGGCCCCGAGGTCGGCACCAACATGAGCTCGATCATGGCCGACCTCAACGGCCGGGGCAGCATCGGCTCCGGCTACATGGTGATCTGATCCCCGAACAATGCTGACCGGGGCGGTGATTCGGGAATCACCGCCCCGGTTGCTATTTGAGGGTGTTGACGCAGACGACGAAATTGCGTTCGTCGTAGACGTAGCCCTGGTCGCCGTCGGGACAGTCGTCGACGCTCCTGCTGTTCTGCACGATCGACACCACCTTCACACCCTCGGTGGCCGTGGTGGCGGTGCAGGGAATGCGGTGGGCCGCGTCGTTGCCGACGTCCATGCAGTCGCCGACCACCCAGTCGATGGTCAGGCAGAGGGCGCCGGTCTCCATACCATTGAGGGTTTCGTAGTAGACCTGGTCGGAATCCTTGCCGCACTGGGCATTGCGCGGGGCCTTGCCGGTCACCTTGTAGTTGGAGTCCTGGCTGCCGCAGCTCGCCTTCTGGATGCTGGCGTTGTCGGTGGTGCCACCGAGCTGCACGCAGTCGCCGATCGAGGCCTGGAAGTCGGTGTTGCCGCCGCGGTCCGCGCGCGGGGTGGTGGTGGGCGCACCCGAACCGGGCTTGCCGGAGGGTTTGCCTGGGGTGGCGCCGGGGGTCTTGGTGGGGAGCACGATGTCGCCGGGGGCGGCCTGGGGATGGCCGGAAACGGTGCTCCCGCAGCCGGCGAGCAGCAGGGCGGCGGCGGAGATCGCGGGCAGGGCGATCCGGGCGGAAAGCTGCTGACGCAACACGGGCGAGTCCTATATTTCGAAACAAACAGATTTGACTTCTGTGCCCATGCATACACCACGGACACCGGGAAGATCGAACCGAGGCGGTCCGGCATTTCGTATAGGAAGCCATGAGCACCGACATCCTGGAGCGCTATCTCTCCTGGCGGCGCGGGCGCGACGGTGACCCCTTCCGGGTGCGGATGCCGGCCCTGGGACCGGTGCTCTTCACCGGCACTCCCGAGGGCGCGCGCGAGTTCTTCCGGGCCCCGGTGGACCTGCTGGAACCGCCGCTGCCCAATCCCATCGAGCCCATGGTGGGCGCAGCCTCGCTCATCCTGGCCCGCGACGGCCGGCACCGGCGCGAGCGGGCGCTGCTCGCGCCGGCATTGCACCGCAATCGAATCAGCGCCTACGGCAACACCATTCGGGAGGCGGCCCGGGCCGAGCTGAGCGGGGAGCGGACCGGGGACCCGTGGCGGCCCGGCACCCGCATCGATGCCCGGGCGGCGGCGCGGGCACTGACGCTGCGGGTCATCCTGGCGGCGGTGTTCGGCATCGACGATGCGGCGCGCCGAGCCGAATACACCACCGTCACAAAGGAATTCCTGGAGTCCTTCGGCAGCACGCTGTTCATGGTTCCGGCGTTGCGGCGCAAGCTGTTCGGGCTGTCCGGCTGGGAGCGGTTCAGCACGGCGCGAGATCGGCTCGACGAACTCATCGACGCCGAGGTGGCGCGGCGGCGCGCGGACGGGGGCGGCGGGGCGGATCTGCTGGCGCTCATGCTGGACACTCGCTACGAGGACGGCGGCGCCATCACCGACACCGACCTGCGCGAGCAATTGCGCACCCTGCTGGTGGCGGGGCACGAGACCACGGCGACCGCGCTGGTGTGGGCGCTGTACCGGCTGCACCGGGAACCGGAGGCGCTGGCCCGGCTGCGCACCGAATTGGCCGCCGCCGGAAGCGATCCCGGCCCGGCCGAACTGATGGCGCTGCCCTACCTGGATGCGGTATGCCAGGAGACGCTGCGGTTGCATCCGCCGGTGCCGATCGTATTGCGCAGGCTCACCGGTGATTTCATGCTGCGCGGGGTGCCGCTGTCGGCGGGGGACACCATGGGGATCTCGGTGCACCTGCTGCACACCGATCCCGCGCTGTGGCCGCAGCCGCGGCGGTTCCGGCCCGAGCGGTTTCTGGAGCGCCGCTACAGCCCGTTCGAGTACGCCCCGTTCGGCGGCGGGCACCGGCGTTGCGTCGGTGCGGCGCTGGCCGATTACGAACTTCGCATTGTGCTGGCTACTGTATTGACCGATGTGCGGCTGCGGTTGTCGCCGCGGTTCGCGCGTGGGCCCGCGCCGATGTCGGTGCCGCACACCATCACGGTCGGGCCGCGCAGCGCCATCACGTTCGAGGTCGCCGGGTCCTGAAGGGACCTCAGTGATTTCGATCACAAGCAGGTTTCGGGAAGTGGGCACTCCGAAAGCGGCCGCGCCGGTGTCACTTTCGGGGAATCGCCGATGTCATCGGCGCATTCGCGCCAGTCGAGTAACCAACCCGCAGACCCGTGACGCAGTGCACACCAGTTAGTCGGTATGCATAACTGGCAGAAGCCAATTGGCTTGCCGGACGGATCGCTGTAGTAATGGACGCGGGTTGGGACCTGCGCGGGTGAAGTGTGCCCGCAATCTGCGTGTGAACGAGGATCTGAGAGGACCGAGCTGTGCGCCATACCCGGTATCGGAAAACGGGACTGATCGCCCTCGCCGCCGTCGCGGCGACCGGAGCAGTGGTGGCAGCACCCGCCTCAGCGACTCCGCTATGGCCGGGCGGACCGGACGTACCTGGCGTGCCCTCCGCGGTCATGCCGCAGCCCGAGCCGGGCTCGCTGCCCACCGACCCGAACGCCAAGGCGCCGATTCCGCCCGCCAACTTCGCGGCCCCGAACGTCAGCCCCGGTGACGGGGATGTGGTCGGCGTGGCCATGCCGATCATCATCAACTTCAAGGACCCGGTCGGCGATCACGCGGCCGCCGAGAAGTCGATTCGCATCACCTCCACCAACAAGGTGAGCGGCCACTTCTACTGGATGGGCGACAAGCAGGTGCGCTGGCGGCCCGAGGACTTCTGGCCGGCCGGCTCCAAGGTGACCGTCCAGGCGGGCGGCACCGACGTCGCCTACCAGATCGGCGACGAGTTCATCACCACCGCCGACGACACCACCCACGAGATCACCGTGACCCACAACGGCGAGGTCGTGAAGACCATGCCGACCTCCATGGGCAAGAAGGATCACGAGACCCCGAACGGCACCTACATCATCAGCGAGAAGAACCGCAAGATGATCATGGATTCCTCCACCTACGGTGTGCCGGTGACCGATCCGCAGGGCTACAAGCTCGAGGTCGAGTACGCCACCCGCATGTCCAACAGCGGCATCTTCGTGCACGCCGCCCCGTGGAGCGTTGCGCAGCAGGGCGTTTCGGACACCTCGCACGGCTGCCTGAACGTCTCCACCGAGGACGCCAAGTGGTTCCAGGAGAACGTGAAGAAGGGTGACCCGGTGATCGTCAAGAACACCAACGGCGGCACCTTCTCCACCAGCGACGGCTGGGGCGACTGGAACTGACGCCTCCCCCGCCTCTCCGAGCCTTCAGCGCACGGCAGAGAGCCGCTAACTCTCATGCACGCGTGCCGGCGGTTGAGAAGCGAACCGATTTCGGGGGTACCCGGTGAGTTACCCGGACACTTGCGAAATCAGTTGTCACCTTTATGGCGAGCGTCCCGCCCATTTGGGCGCGACGCTCGCCCGTTCTTGCTGTTGGCCGGCCGTTCACATGAATTCGGTCTCGAAACAAGTTGGGCGGTCGTACGATTCGGCGCATGTCCGCGCCGCTCGAAGGTGTGACCGGTGAACAGTCGGTGGCGCGCGCCGATCGACAGTTCAGCGATCTTCCATCCGGAATTAACCAGTCGGTAGCCCCGAACCGCAAGGCTGCGCGGGTGCGATCTTGGCCCGAACGAGTACTCCCGACGCCCCCGGGGCGCGGGTGGCGAAGCAGACCCTGGCAGGACCATGCGCTCTTCGTGGTCCTGGTCGCGCCGAACCTGATTCTGCTGGGGCTGTTCGTCTATCGGCCGCTGGTCGACAATATCCGCCTGTCGTTCACCGACTGGAACATCTCGGCGACCAGCCTGAACTGGGTCGGTTTCGACAACTACACCGAGTGGTTCGGCCGCGACGACTCCTGGCAGATCGTCGGCAATACGGTGATCTTCACCGTCGCCGCCGTACTCGGCAGCATGGTGCTGGGACTGGCGCTGGCCCTGCTGCTGGATCGCAAACTGTTCGGGCGCAATGTGGTTCGATCCGCTATCTTCGCGCCCTACGTCATCTCCGGCGCGGCCATCGGCGTCGGCTTCCAGTTCATCTTCGACCCCGGCTTCGGCCTGGTCCCGGATCTGCTGGAGCGAATGGGGATGCACTCACCCGACTTCGCGCAGAACCCGCACTGGGCGCTGTTCATGATCACGGTCACCTATATCTGGAAGAACCTGGGCTACAGCTTCGTCATCTATCTGGCGGCGCTGCAAGGGGTTCGGGCCGACCTCATGGAGGCCGCCGAGATCGACGGCGCGAGCCGCTGGACCACCTTCACCCGGGTGTTGCTGCCGCAGCTGCGACCCACCACCTACTTCCTGTCGATCACGGTGCTGCTCAACTCACTTCAGGTCTTCGACCTCATCAATGTGATGACCCGTGGCGGGCCCATCGGCACCGGCACCACCACCATGATCTATCAGGTCTATCGCGAATCCTGGGTGAACCAGCGGGCCGGATACGGGGCGGCCGTCGCCACCATCATGTTCCTGGTGCTGCTCATCGTGACGCTGGTGCAGGTGCGCATCATGGACCGAGGGGACGAGAAGTGAACCGGCTCGACGCGCTGAGCGCTTTCCGCGACCGGGAACTGTGGGCCAAGGTGTTCGGCTACGCCGCCATGGCGTGCGTGCTGATCATCGTCGGCGTCCCGCTGTACTACATCCTCACCCGCTCCTTCATGGCGCACGGGGAGGTCTACTCCCAGCCGGTCAGCTACTGGCCCGAGCGCTGGCTGGCGTCGAACTACCACGACGCCACCACCACGCTGCCGTTCTGGCAGTTCCTGCGGAACTCGATCATCGTGACCGGCATCGTCTCGGCGGTGAAGTTCGTGCTGGGCGTGCTCAGCGCCTACGGCCTGGTGTTCCTGCGCTTCCCCGGCAAGAACATCGTGTTCCTGGTGATCATCGCGGCGCTCATGGTGCCCAACCAGATCACCATCATCTCCAACTACGCGCTCATCGCCCAGCTGGGCTGGCGAAACACCTTCCAGGGCATCATCGTTCCGCTCTGCGGCGTCGCCTTCGGCACCTTCCTGATGCGCAATCACTTCCTGTCGCTGCCGAGCGAGGTCATCGAGGCCGCGCGGATGGACGGCGCGGGCTGGTGGCGGCTGCTGACCCGGGTGGTGCTGCCCATGTCCGGACCCACCATGGTGGCGTTCGCGGTGGTCACGCTGGTGAACGAGTGGAACGAATACCTGTGGCCGTTCCTGATGGCCGACGACGCGCGGGTGGCCACGCTGCCGGTCGGCCTGACCCTGCTGCAGAACACCGAGAACCCGAGCGTCACCAACTGGGGTCCGGTCATGGCCGGGGTCATCCTGACCATGCTCCCCATCCTCATCGTCTTCCTGGTGCTCCAGCGCCAGATGATCAAGGGCCTCACCTCAGGTGCGGTCAAGGGTTAAGTCCCAGAAGGAGATTCCTGTGTCGGATTCACGTTTTCCCGCTCTTTCACGACGCGGGTTTCTCGGCTTGGCGGGCGCGGCCGCGGGTGCGGCGGCGCTGACCGCGTGCGCCGGATCCGGTGGCGGCGGCACGCAGGGCGGTGACTCGAAGACCATCACCTTCTGGTCCAACCACCCCGGCACCTCCAAGGACCAGGAGACCGAGCTGATCAACCGGTTCCAGGCCAAGTACCCGGACCTGAAGGTCAATCTGGTGGACGCGGGCAAGAACTACGAGGAGGTCGCGACCAAGTTCAACGCCGCGCTCTCCGGTGGTGAACTGCCCGACGTGGTCATCCTGTCCGACGTGTGGTGGTTCAACTACGCGCTCAACGGCACCATCGAGCCGCTGGACAGCCACTTCTCCGCGGCCGGGGTGAACGTGTCCGACTACGTGGACACCTTCGTCGGCGACTACAAGTTCAACGGCAAGACCTGGGCGCTGCCGTACTCGCGCTCGACGCAGATCTTCTACTACAACAAGGACGTCTGGGCCAAGGCCGGACTGCCCGACCGCACGCCGAACAGCTGGGACGAGTTCGACGAGTGGGGCCCGAAGATCCAGAGCGTGATGGGCGACGGCAAGTGGGCGCACGGCTGGGGCGACGCCAAGAACTACCTGGCCTGGACCTTCCAGGGTCCGTGCTGGACCTTCGGCGGCGCGTACTCGGACGAGTGGAAGCTGAAGTTCAACGACCCGGCCACCATCAAGGCCGGAAACTACCTGCGCGACTCCATCAATACCAAGAAGTACGCCAGCATCCGGCCCACCTACGCCGTGGACTTCGGCAACGGCATCATCGCCTCGGCCATCGGCTCCACCGGAGACCTGAAGAGCATCAACACCAATGCCGCGGGCAAGACCCAGTTCGGCACCGGCTTCCTGCCGCACCCGAACGGGCTGGCGGGCTGCACCACCGGCGGCGCCGGCCTGGCGATCCCGTCGCGGATCAGCGACGCCCGCAAGGAGAACGCGCTGAAGTTCATCGAGTTCATCACCAATGCGGCCAACACCTCGTACTTCTCGCAGGCCACCGGCTATGTGCCGGTGCGCAAGTCGGCGCAGCAGGATCCGGGCATGCAGGACTTCCTGGCCAAGAACCCGAACTTCAAGACCGCGATCGACCAGCTGCCGCTGACCAAGCCGCAGAACTACGCGCGCGTGTTCGTGCCCGGCGGCGACCAGATCATCGGCACCGGGCTCGAACAGATCGGCCTGCAGAACCGGGACACCGCAGCGGCTTTCGGCGATATCGCCAACCAGCTGCAGACGATCATCGACCGGCAGATCACGCCCAAGCTGCCCAAGTAAGAGACGCACCCGCACGCTGACGTCAGGGGCCGGAGGCCGCAGCGCCTACGTAACCACGGCGGCCCCGGCAGCGTGAGCATTGGACAAGGAGAGCGCCGGCATGGCGACTGTGCAGTTCGAGGGAGTTTCCCTCACCTATCCGGGTGCGCCCGGCCCCGCGGTCGACGACCTGAACCTGGACATCGCCGACGGCGAATTCCTGGTGCTGGTCGGGCCTTCGGGCTGCGGCAAGTCCACCAGTCTGCGCATGCTGGCGGGTCTCGAAGCGGTGACCGCCGGGCACATTCGGATCGGCGGACTCGACGTGACCGGCCTGCCGCCGCGTTCACGCGACGTGGCCATGGTGTTCCAGAGCTACGCGCTCTACCCGAATATGACCGTGGCCGAGAACATGGGATTCGCGCTGCGCAATGCGGGTATGAGCAAGGCCGACACCAGGGTTCGCGTCACCGAGGCGGCGGCCATGCTGGAGCTGGTGGACCTGCTCGACCGCAAGCCCGCACGGCTGTCGGGCGGCCAGCGCCAGCGCGTCGCCATGGGCCGGGCCATCGTGCGGCGGCCGCAGGTGTTCTGCATGGACGAGCCGCTGTCGAATCTCGATGCCAAGCTGCGGGTTTCGACCCGCTCGCAGATCGCGGCCCTACAGAAGCGGCTGGGCACCACCACCGTGTACGTAACCCATGATCAGGTCGAGGCCATGACCATGGGGCACCGGGTCGCGGTGATGAAGGACGGGAAGCTGCAGCAGATCGCCGCTCCCCGTGAGCTTTACGACGATCCGGTCAATACCTTCGTCGCCGGATTCATCGGCTCGCCCGGCATGAACCTGCTGACCGCGCCGGTCCGCGACGGTGCGGCTGTATTGAACGACCTGCGAATTCCCCTGCCGCACAATATCGACGGCAAGAACGTGATCGTCGGCATCCGGCCCGAATCCTGGGAGGTCACCACCGATGCGGGCAATGCGCTCGCGGTCGAGGTGGAACTGCTCGAGGAGCTCGGCTCGGAGTCGTTCGTCTACTCGCACGGCGTGGCCGACGAATGGTCCAGCCGCTCCGGCCGGGTGGTCGCGCGGGTGGATCGGCGCTTCCAGGTCGCGCTGGGCGACCGTCTGCTCCTGACGCCCAAGCAGGACGAACTCTTCTTCTTCGACGCGGAAACCGAAGAGCGCCTGCGCTAGCCGGCCGGGGCCCCCGCCACCTCGGCGAGGGCCCGGTCCGGGCTACCAGATCTTCACGCGCTCAGCGGGATCCAGATAGAGCTCGTCACCCGGCCGCACATCGAAGGCCTGGTGGAAGCTGTCGAGGTTGCGGACCACGCCATTGCAACGGAACTCCGGCGGCGAGTGCGGGTCCACGGCGAGGCGGCGGATGGCCTCCTCGGTGCGCGCCTTGGTGCGCCACACCTGTGCCCAGCCGAAGAACACCCGCTGCAGGCCGGTGAGTTCGTCGAGGACGGGGGAGTCCTGGCCCTCGATGGCGATCCGGTACGCCTCCAGGGCGATCGAGAGACCGCCCAGGTCGCCGATGTTCTCACCGATGGTGAACTCGCCATTGACCTTGTGGTCCGCCGACAGGTCCTTGGGGGAGAACTGGTTGTACTGGTCGATCAAAGCCTTGGTGCGCTTGCCGAATTCGGTGCGGTCCGACTCGGTCCACCAGTCGACCATATTGCCGTCGCCGTCGTACTTGGAGCCCTGATCGTCGAAGCCGTGGCCGATCTCGTGCCCGATGACCGCGCCGATACCGCCGTAGTTGGCGGCGTCGTCGGCATTCATGTCGAAGAACGGGGGCTGCAGAATGGCCGCCGGGAAGACGATCTCGTTCATGCCCGGGTTGTAGTAGGCGTTCACCGTCTGCGGGGTCATGAACCATTCGCCGCGGTCCACCGAGCCGCCCAGCTTGTTCAGGTCGCGGTCGTGCTCGGCGGCGTAGCCGCTGCGGTAGTTGCCCACCACGTCGGCCGGATCCACGGTGACCGCGGCGTAGTCACGCCACTCCTCCGGGTAGCCGATCTTGGGGGTGAACTTCTCCAGCTTGGCCAGTGCGGCCTGCCGGGTGTCCGGGCCCATCCACTCCAGCTCGGAGATATTGCGGCGGTAGGCCTCCTGCAGGTTCGCCACCAGCTCGACCATGCGGGCCTTGGCCTCCGGCGGGAAGTGCCGGGCCACATAGAGCTTGCCCACGGCCTCGCCCAGCAGGTCCTGCACCAGGGAGACGCCGCGCTTCCAGCGCTCCCGATTCTCCTGCGCGCCGGTCAGGGTGCGGCCGTAGAAGTCGAAGTTGGCCTCCACCAGATCCGCGGTCAGGTACGGCGCGCGGGCCTTCACCACCCGCCAGGCCGCCCAGGCCTTCCAGTCCGCCAGCGATTCCGAGGCCCACAGCTGGGCGAAGGTGCGCACGTAATCGGGCTGGCGCACGACGAGTTCCGCGAACAGCTCTGCACCGGAGCGATCCAGTCCCGCGGCCAGCGCGGAAGTCCAGGCGGTCCAGTCGAATTCCGGGTTCTCGGCGGCCAGCGCGTCGAAAGTGGTGAGGTTGTAGCTCAATTCGGCATCGCGGCGGCGCACCACGTCCCAGTGACCCGCGGCCAGCTTGGTCTCCAACTCGAAAACCCGCTGGGCGTCATGGTCCAGCCCGGCCAGCTCGAACATGCGGCGGATGTGGGCGACGTACTTCTCGCGGATCTCCGCGTATTCGTCCTTGTGGTAGTACGACTCGTCGGGCAGGCCGATACCGGACTGGGTGGCGTGCACCAGATACCGGGCGGAGTTCTTGTCGTCGGTGTCGACGTAGAAGGCCAGCGCGCCGCCCACGCCGGTGCGCTGCAGGCGGCCGATGAGCGCGGCGAAGTCCGAACGGTCGGCGACGCCGGCCACGGCGGCCAGCTCCTCGGCGATCGGGGTCAGGCCCGCCGCCTCGATGGCCTCGTCGGCCATGAAGCTGTTGTAGAGATCGCCGATCTTGCGCTCTTCGGTGCCGGGCGCGGCATCGGCCGCCGAGGCGTCCTGGATGATCTTCTGCACATCCAGTTCCGCCTGGTCGTAGAGCGTGCGGAAGGCACCGTCCACCGCCCGGTCGGCCGGTATCTCGTAGCTCTCCAGCCATTTGCCGTTGACGTGCGCGAACAGGTCGTCCTGCACCCGTACGTCCGCGTCACGGAAGGACAGGTCGATACCGGAGGGAGGCGTCAGCTGCGAAGTCACGCAAACCAGTATGCACAGATCCGCCTCCCCGCGACTTGGGCGCAGGCAGCTCAAGCGGGCACTGGTATCCGGTCGAACTCCCCGTCGCGGGCCCCGGCGACGAAGGCGCGCCATTCGCCGGGGGTGTAGACCAGGGTGGTGTCGCGGTGCCGGAGGGTGGTGTGGCCGTCCGCACCGGTCTCCGCGCTGAGCGCGGTGCGGAGGGAGTGGCGGCCCAGCACAGCGGCCAGGAATGTCATCCATTCGGTCGCGGCGACGGTGATGATGGGCTCGTCTTCAGGGCGATGTTCCGGATTGCGCCGGTACTTGCTGTCGCGAATGAGCACCGCATCACCGTCGAATCGAACCTCCACGCACTGATTTCCGTTATTGGTACGGGACGACGTGAACCAGCCGCGGGTTACCGGCTGATAGTTCGCGGTGTTTAGCATGGGCAGCATTTTACCGTTACGCATGCGTATCCTACCCTTGCGAATAGCGTTTGATGAGCTCCAAAGATTCTGCGCGACCGAGAGATTGGTCGAGCGCACGCACAAATGCGAACCGCAGATCGCGAATCTGCGACGAATCCTCCACCGCCCCACCGAAAACCGCGCTCTCCACCCAGGTGAACGTCGGAAGATTCTCGGAAGCGAAATCCAGCAGATGGAAACTCGACCCGCCCAGCAGTGCGCCGCGGGTCGCGGTGAACGGAATCACCCGCACCGAAATGGAATCCAGCTCGTCCAGCAGTGTTGCCAGATGTTCCAGTTGCCCGCGCAATACTTTCGGGCCGCCGATCTGCTGTAGCAGCGTGGCCTCGCCGATCACCGCGGTGAGTTCCACCCGGTCGTCGCCGCGCAGCCGTTCCTGCCGCTTCAGCCGCACCGCCACCAGCTGTTCCACCTGGACGGGACGGATCATGACGTCGGCGCTGATGAGCGCCCGCGCGTATTCCTCGGTCTGCAACAACCCGGGCACCACCAGGCTGTCGTAGCTGCGGATGCTCTCCGCGCCCAGCTCCATGCCGTAATACCGTTGCAGCTCCGGCCCGATCAGCGCCGAGGACCTGGCCCACCAGCCGCGCTCCTTGCTCAGCGCCAGCAGTTCCAGCAGTTCCGCGCGTTCCTCGCCCTCCACCTCGAGCAGCTCCAGCACCGGGCCGATGGTGGTGGCCGTGAGAACGCGCCGGCCCTTCTCCACGTGCGACCAGTTGGCGGGGGTGAAGCCGACACGCTTGGCGAAGGTCGCCGAATCGAAGCCGCACTGCTCACGCAGTTCGCGCAATCGCAGGACCAGCTCCCACCGGGCGACGGTGGGCGAGACGGGAGCCATGAGCAGTGATGCTACGCTGGGGAACTCGCTGGCGTGTGACTATTGTCATACCGATAGCCCGGACCTAAGGTCGGTAGCAGGAGGTTCGCCATGAGCGCGCTGGACCCGTCCTCGTATACCGCCACCCAGGAAGCGCTGGCCCGGTGCCGGCACTATCGCAAGGAGCACGGCCTCTACGGCGTGGTGGACTCGACACTGAGCCGAATCATGTTGGAGGTCGGGGCCGTCGGGGCCGTAACCATGCCCGCCGACCTGGGCCACCGGGTCCGCGACCACCTGGTCGCCCGCCGCCGCTGCGGGCCCGTCATCGCCCACCCGCGCTCGGGCCGCTGGACCTTCCTGACCGGCCCCACGGACGACTCGTATCACGACACCGCTTTGTTCTCAGACCTTTTCCGCGATTGCGCGTCCGTAGCGCAGCCGGGCAGCACCATCGTGCTGCCGTCTCCCGCGGACGAGCACAGCGCCTACCGGACGTGGATTCACCCACCGGAAGGGGACTTTCGCCCCGAACTGGCCGAGGTGCTGGCCGCCACCCGCGAGTGCCATCCGGTCAGCGGGTAGGCGCGGGCGTCAGCGTAACGCTGAACTTGTCCTCGACCCGCTTGTTGAATTCCTCCTGGCACTGCTGAACCTTGGAGCTGTCGCCGCCGGCCTTGTTCAGGCAGTCGATCAGGTCGGTGCCGCCGGTGTCCTTGAAGACGACCCACACCAGCACGCCGACCAGAATGCCGCCGATCAGGCTGATGGCTCCCATGATCGCGCCCGCCAGCGCCATTCCGAAGCCGCCGGACGTACCGCGGCGCGCCTTCGTCGCGGCGATCACGCCGAGAATGATCGCGAGCACGCCGCACAGGACGCCGACGATGGTGAGCAGCACCGTCCAGAAGGTGAGCAGACCCAGGATGCCGAAGACCATCGCGGTGATCGCCATGCCCTTGCGCTGCGGCGATTCCTGCCAGTACTGCGGTCCGCCGGGCGGCGGATAGTTTCCGGGCGGAGGCGGCGGGTACTGGCCGTACTGCCCCGGTGGCGGGTACTGGTTCATGCGTCGATGCTATTGCCCGCCGAGTCGGGCATGCATTTCCCACACCAGAATCTCCGACGGCATGTTCGCGGTGACCCGCTGACCTCCGCTGCGCGTCAACCGCACCGCGTCGCCCTCGTACAGGGTGCCCGCCCCCTCCATCTCGACCTCGCCGCGCGCGATGAAGACATGCAGGTAGGGGGCTTCCGGCAGGCGGATCTCAGCGGCGTCGCCGGACATCCGGGCCACGTGCAGGGCGGAGTGGCTGCTGGCGATGGCGATGGCGGTGCGGTCGCGGTAGCGGGGCAGGCCCGAGGCCACCGTGATCAGGCCGCCGCCGGCCAGCTCGTCGTCGATCTCCAGCTGCTGATAGCCGGGGGTCAGCCCGGAATCGTCGGGCACCACCCACATCTGGACGAAATGCACCGGCTCCTGGTGTTCGGGCGCATTGCTGAACCGCCAGGAATCGTTCTTCTCCGAATGCAGGATGCCGGTACCGGCGCTCATGCGCTGGGCCAGGCCGGGATAGATGACCCCGCTGTGCCCCAGCGAATCCTGATGGACCAGGCTGCCGCTCAGCACCCAGGTGACGATTTCCATGTCCCGGTGCGGATGGGTCTCGAAGCCCTCGCCGGGCAGGACGATGTCCTCATTGTTGACCAGCAGCAGGCCATGGTGGGTGTTGTCGGGATCGTAGTGTTCCCCGAACGAGAACGAATGCTTCGAATCCAGCCACGACACACGGGTTTTCATGCGGTCGCCGCCACGATGGATATCGATGTGTGGTGTCGTGAGGGTGGACACCGCCGTACTCCTCTCACCGGCGAGCACCGATCGGATTCCAGGGTAGGGGCCGATACGGCGGCCCAACCTGAATTCCGGGTTAAATTCTAGCGTGAGAGCAGCGCTGCTCCGCACGCCGCCGACCAGGTACTACGCTCTCGGCAACCGGTCCGGGCAAATGCCCGGCGATTGTGAGTGCGCGGCGGTGACGCCCGCCCGCACACCGTCGTACCCGCCAGCGGGTTTCGGTCGGCGACCGTATCATGATGTGCCGCAAGCGAAACGGGAGGGAGAGCAGGGGGATGCGACCCGAGGCACTCGCGGGCATCGAACGCGAGCTCCGACAACAGGCCGAGAGCGAGGGGATCGCTCATTTCGTGGTGGGCGTGGCCGTATTCCGGGACGGCAAACTGCTGGTCGTGCGGCGTGTCGCCGAAGGTTCGCACGGGGGGATGTGGGAACTGCCCGGCGGCGGCGTGGAATCCGGCGAGTCCTTCGCCGACTGCGTGGCCCGCGAACTGTTCGAGGAGACCGGGCTGAGCGTCGTGCGGATCACCGACGTGCTGGGCGGATTCGACTACGCCACCCGCACCAAGTCCCGGGTACGCAAATACAGCTTCGTGGTCGAGACCGAGGCCGCCGAGATCCGGCTGGACCCCCTCGAGCACGACCGCTTCCAGTGGATCGACGCCGACACCGTCGACAACCTGCCCATGGCCGACGATATGCGCGCGGCCGTCTTCGCGCTGGTGACCACGCACCCGTCCCGGTGACCGCGGCGCCGCCGCCGGCCACCCTGCGCGCCCGGCTGGCCGCGGTCGCGACCGGGCTCCGCGAGAATCCCGGCACCCTGCGGCTGACGCTGGTCCGGCTGTCCGGACAGTTCGGCGACGGGATGTTCCAGGCCGCGCTCTCGGGCGCGATTCTGTTCAATCCCGAACGCCAGACCGATCCGCTGGCCATCGCCGGCGGCTTCGCGGCCCTGCTGCTGCCGTACTCGATCATCGGCCCGTACGCGGGCGCGCTGCTCGACCGGTGGGATCGCCGCCGGGTGCTGCTCTACGCGAACGTGCTGCGCGGGCTGCTCATCGTGGCGACCGCGGCGGGCCTGCTGGCCGGGGTGCACGCCACCCCGCTGCTGCTGGGCGCGCTGTCCGTGGTCGGGGTGAGCCGGTTCGTGGGCGCCGGTGTGTCCGCGTCGCTGCCCAAGGTGCTGGCCCAGCGCTGGCTGGTCCCGATGAATTCGGTGCTGGCGACGGTGGCCTCGGGGTGCGCGATCCTGGGCGCGGGCCTGGCCTTCTCGATCATCGGGCTGATCGGGGCGGGCGACTTCGCCTCGGCGGTAGCGGCGGCCGGCAGCGCCTCCGGTTCGATCGCCGGCGGGCTGGTGGTGGCCGGATTCCAGCCCCGCGCACTGGGACCCGACCGCGGCGAGCAGGCCGCGGCGCGGGGCGGGTGGAGCACGGTGCGGGCCATCGCCGCCGGACTGCGCGAGGGCGCCACCGCGGCCTGGCGGTCCCGGGAGGTGACCACGACCTTCCTGGGGATCGGCGCGCACCGCATCGTCTTCGGCGCGGACACCCTGCTGATGGTGCTGGTGCTGCGCCGCGGCGACGAGGCCGCGGTGGGGACCCACCTCGCGAAATTCAGTGCGGCCATCACCGCGACCGGGGCGGGCATGCTCACGGCGGCCGTGGTCGCGCCGGTGCTGATTCCCCGGCTCGGCCGGCCGCGGACGGTGGTGACCGGCCTGGTGACGGCGATCGCGGTACAGCTGGGCCTGGTCACGCCCATCACCGTCGCCACCGGGCACGCCGAGCGGCGGGCGGAGCTGCTGTTGCTGGCGGCGGCCTACCTGCTCGGGCTGGTGGGCCAGGTCATCAAGCTGACCGGGGACGCGGCCATGCAGATCGATATCGACGACGCGCACCGCGGGCAGGTCTTCGCCCTGCAGGACACGGTCTTCAACATGACCTTCGTGCTGGCGCTGGCGGGTACCGCGGTGCTGATTCCGGCGGACGGCCGCTCACCGGCGGTGGTGGTGGCCGCGGCGGCGGTCTACGCGGGCGGCGTCCTGGCCATTGCGGCCAATTCACGCCGACGGGTCGGTACGTAGCCGAAGTAGGTATCGGCTCGGTCACACCCCTCCGGCGACACGGCGAGACGGCTCCGCGGATGCGGCCCGGACGACTACGGTGAGGTGGATCCGATCACGGACGAGGAGACGCACCACGGATGACTGCGCGGCGCTCCGAAGCACCTGCGGCCCTGGCGCTCTCGAGCCTGGCGATGGCCGCGGTCATGCTGCTGCCCGCCACACCCGCCACCGCCGGACCCTCGGCCCCGTGGGCCCCGCCGCCGTTGAACGCCTGCGGCGAAACGGGATTCGATCCGCTGGCCCGCGAACCCGACCCGGATGTGCCACTGCCGCAACCGCAGCCGCAGCCGCCCGACAACACCATCCACATTCAGGTTCCGGTCCCGCAGTTCACGCCGGTCCCCATTCCGGGTCCGCGGCAGGACAACACCCGCATCGATCCCGCGCCACTGCCCGCGGACCCGTGCGTCAATCCGTGCCCGGACCTGCGCAACGACCAGAGTCCCAAGCCGGAAAACCTTGCGCCCGAGAGTGATCCGGCCGACCCGCCGGGCGACCCGGCCGACACCTCCGGAGATCCCGGCACCGGCGATGACCAGCCTGCCCCGGAAGCGGCGCCCGAGCCCACCCCCGCACCGCAGGCCGGCAGCGGCTCCGGCGGGATTCAGCTGCCGCACATCCAGATAGACCAGATTCCGGAGACCGTTCCGATCCCGGTGCCCGGCGGCGATCCCGAGCCACCGCAGCCCCGGCCCGCGCCGGCCGTGCCGCCCCTGGTTCCCGCGCCGGTCGCCGCACCCGTGACCCCGGCCGAACTCGGCTCGCTGGCGCTGGTGAACCAGGTGACCGGGCACGGCTCCACCAATCGCACCGATATGCGCTGGTCGGTGGACGGCACCGACCTCGGCATCATGTGGGAGTCCGAACCCGGGCAGATCGCCGTCGCCTTCGGCGACACCTTCGGCAAGGGCTGGGGACCGATCGGCGCGGGCACCGGGGACCAGGACTGGCGCAGCAACTCCATCGCGTTCAGCAGCAATCGCGATCTCTCCCAGGGCCTGCGGCTGGACGCCTTCGCCCAGGACAGCCGCTGTCACGCCGCCGAGATCCTGAGCAGCCGCAAGGTCGACAACTTCGAGATCACCACCATCCCGACCTCCGGCTTCGCGCTGAACGGGCGGCAGTACCTGACGTACATGTCGGTGGCCCGGTGGAGTCGCCACAAGCCGGGCATGTGGTGGACCAATCTGGGCGGGCTGGCCTGGTCCGACGACAACGGCGCGACCTGGACCAAATCCGATCGGGCGCGCTGGGACAACTTCTTCGGGCTGGGACGGTTCCAGGTCATGGGCATGGCGCCGCACGACGGGTACGTGTACATGTTCGGCACACCCAATGGGCGGTTCGGCACCATCGGGCTGGCCCGGGTGCCCACCGACCAGGTGCTCAACAAGTCGGCCTACCAGTACTGGATCGCCGATACCTGGGTGCCTGCCCTGGGGCCCGACGAACAGCTGGCCACGCCGATCCTGTCCGGGACCGCCGGTGAGCTGTCGGTGCGCTACGACGAGTCGACCGGGCAGTGGCAGATGGTCTACCTGGATCTGGACCACCACGCCATCGTGCTGCGCACCGCCGCCGAACCGCAGGGCACCTGGACCGATCCGGTGACCCTGGTCGACACCGACGACTATCCGACGACCTACGGCGGGTACATCCATCCGTGGTCGAGCGGGAAGGACCTGTACTTCACCATGTCGGCGTGGAACAGCTACAACGTGTACCTCATGCACGCGACGCTGAAGTAGCGACTCCGGCTATCCTCCGGCAGCGCAACGGAATCCGCGTCAGTCGATCTTCCGGAAGCGCAGGGCCTGACCCGGGCGGGCCTGCGCCACGCAGTCCACATCGGCGTCCACCACCACCGCGATCACCGGATAACCGCCGGTGATCGGATGATCCGCCAGGAAGACGACGGGCTGACCGCTGGGCGGCACCTGCACCGAGCCCAAAGCCATGCCCTCCGTGGGTAATTCGCTCGGTACGCTGCGCCGCAGGGCGGGACCGCTGCGCCGGTCCAGCCGCGCGCCGATCCGGTCGGTGTCCGGGGATACCGTCCACTCGCCCGCGAAGAGGGCGGTGGCGTCGGTGAACCAGTCGGCCCGCGGACCGGGCACGGCCCGCACCGTGAGCAGGTCGTTGCCCAGCGCCGGCACCGGCGCGACATCCACGATGGGCAGCGCCCGCGGCGGCTTTCCCACCGGGAGCAGGTCGCCCGGATGCAGCGGGTCGGGGCCGATGCCGGAGAGGGTGTCGCGGCTGCGGGAGCCCAGCACCGGCGCGACCTCGATGCCGCCGCGCACCGCCACATAGGTGCGCAGACCCGTGTCGGCGATACCGAGCCGCAGCCGTTGCCCCTCCTCGATCTCCAGCACGCTGGCCGCGCCCATGCGGCGATCGTCGACGGTGACCGGGGCCGGGGCGCCGGTCACCGCCACCGTGACGTGCTGATCGGCGAGCAGTTCCAGACCGCCCAGCAGCACCTCGATGCCCGCCGCGCCCTCCGGATTCCCGACCAGGCGATTGGCCAGCCGCAGCGAAGCGCGGTCCGCCGCGCCCGCGGTGCCCACCCCGGAGTCGAACCAGCCCGGGCGGCCCAGGTCCTGAATGGTGGCCAGGGGGCCGACCCGGACGACACGTAATCCGCTCATGAGCCTGTCCCCACATCCACGAATCGGACCCGGGCACCGGCGCGCACCAGGGCGGGCGGTTCCCGATCCACATCCCACATCGAGAGGTCGGTGGTCCCGATCAGCTGCCACCCGCCCGGACTGCGGCGGGGGTAGACGGCCGAATAGCCGCCCGCCAGCGCCACCGCGCCCGCGGGGATGGCGGTGCGGGCTCGCGCGCGCCGCGGCACGGTCAAGCGGCCGTCCGGTGATTCGAGATAGCCGAAGCCGGGCGCGAAACCCACGAAGGCACAACGCCATACGGTGCCGGTGTGCTGGGCGACGACCTCGGCCGCGGTCAGGCCGAGCAGGCGCGCGACCTCGGGCAGGTCCTCGCCGTCGTAGCGGACCGGGATCACGAGGGGTTCGACGGGGGCGCCGTTGCCGGCCACCTCATCGAACGGATGGCCGGTCCGGCCCGGCCACCCACCGGGCCGGCCGCGGTCACCGGCGGTGACCCGGGCCGCCGCGTCGAGCCGGACCAGCAAGACCCGCAGCTGCTTTCGCACCGAGATCGCCGACCGCGGCGAATCCAGCGTCACCAGTACGGTTTCCGCGGCGGGCAGGACATCGACCACCCCCGTCGGACGCGGCTGCAGGGCGGACACCAGATCGGCCACCATGGCGCGCAGCGGTGGAATCACCAGCAGCGCACGGTCACCCGCCGCCCGCACCTCGCCGACGTCGTCGAATTCCCCGGGACCGGTCATGGTCATCCACCCCGGATCACGCGAAAGCCCGGACAGGCGTACCGGATTCGTCGAACGCGGCGCGAATCCGGCGGGCCATCTCGACCGCCGCCGGCGTATCGCCGTGCACGCAGATGCTGGCCGCCGTCACCGCCACCGTGCCGCCATCCACGCTGGTCGCCTTGCCGTCCCGCGCGATCGAAAGCGCCTGCGTCACCGCCGCATCCGCACCGAGCACCGCACCCGGCAGTCCGCGCGGCGCGAGCAGACCCTCCGGGGTATAGGCGCGATCGGCGAAACCCTCACCGACGAACGGGGTTCCGGCGGCCAGCGCCGCCCGCTCGAGCTCGGTGCCGGCCGGGCCCAGCAGGGCCAGCCGCGCATCGAACTCCCGCAGGGCCAGGACGATGGCGTCGGCGAGCGCACGGTCGGCGGCGGCCTGGTGATACAGCGCGCCATGGGGTTTCACGTAGCGCACCCGGTCTCCGGCAGCGCGGGCGAAGGCGTCGAGGCTGCCGATCTGATACAGCGTCTCGTCGCGCAGCGCGGCCGGGGCGATCGCGATGGCGCGGCGACCGAACCCGGGCAGATCACGATGGCCGACGTGCGCGCCGATGCGGACGTCCTTCTCGACGGCCAGCGCGCAGGTGCGGCGCATGATGGCCGGATCCCCGGCGTGGAATCCGCACGCGATATTGGCGCTGGTGACCACGTCCAGCATGGCGGCGTCGTCACCCATGGTGTAGTCGCCGAAACCCTCGCCGAGGTCGCTGTTCAGATCCAGCGTCATATGCGTCCTCCAGCTGTTCGTCGTGATCCGATTGTGGGCGCGCCCGCATCCGGCGACAAGGATGTCACGCCAGAAACTGTGTCATGGATCACAGATGTGTGCTGTCACTTCCGGCGGGCATTCCTTGTCCCATGGACATGAACGACACCAAGAACATCCTCCTGGCCGGTGCGAGCGGCGTCCTCGGCGGGCACATCACCCGCGCCCTGCAGGAGCACGGCTACACGGTCCTGTCCCTCGGACGGGGCGCCGGCAACGACGTGGTCGCCGACCTGATGGACCGCGACCGGTTGCTGCGCGCGGTCGAGGGGTTGACCGTCGACACGGTCGTGCACGCGGCCACCGCGCTGCGCAAGGCGCCCATGCGGCACCGGGACATGTACGCCACCGACGACCTGCGCGTCACCGGCACCGCCAACCTGGTGGCGGCCGCACAGCTGGTCGGGGCCCGGCGCATGATCGCCGAATCGATGGTCTTCGGCTACGGCTACCGCGACTTCGGCGACCATGTCCTCACCGAGACCGACGAATTCGGCCGGGGCGGAAAGGGATCGGACGTCCGGCACCTGAAGGGCATGCGCGTGAAGGAGGAGCTCATGCTGAACACCCCTGGCATCGAGGGGATTTCACTGCGCTACGGCTTGTTCTACGGGCAGGGCGGCACCGAATCGATCGTGGAGATGCTGCGCAAGCGGCAGCTGCCCGCGGTGAACGACCACGGGCGCGTGCTGCCCTGGATCAACCTCGCCGACGCGGGCGCGGCCATGGCGTACGCCGTCGAGGGCGGAACCCCCGGCTCGGCCTACAACATCGTCGACGACGGCCCGCTCGGCTTCGGGGCGCACGTGCGGCTGGTGGCCGAAACCTTCGGCACGCCCAGGCCGTTCACCGTGCCCGGCGCGCTGCTGCGGCCCATGGCGTACCTGTACGAGATGACACGGGCGAGCATGCGGGTCTCGAATGCCAAGGCCGAGGCCGAACTCGGCTGGAAGCCACGGTATTCGAACTGCGCCGAGGGCCTGCGCGCCCTGGCTGCCGCCTGAATGGCATCGACGACAGGTCAATACGGGTAGACCTCTACTTCGGTCGCCTTCACCGCGAAGTACACCTCCATCCCGGGGACCACACCGAGCTGGGCCACCGCGGCCGGAGTCAGATCCGCCGCCAGGCCCCCGGCCGCCCCCGGACCGTCCACCCCGCGCACCCGCACCAGACCGCCGCGATCCTCCAGCTCCGCCACCCGCACCCGGAACACATTGCGGGGACTGCCCTCCGGATGCTCCAGGTGCACCGCCACGGCCACCGGCGAGAACACCGCCGCCGCCCGCCCGGCGGCCGTCCACTCGCCCTCGGACCTGCCGAAGACCTCGACCGTCCCGTCCGTGACCGCACCCAGCCCGGCGCTGCCGCCGCTCACGGCCGCACCCATGATCAGGTTGACTCCGGCGATCCGGGCAGCGAACCGGCTGCGGGGCCGCGCCAATACCGCAGCCACCGAACCGGACTCGATCACCCGCCCGGCCTCGAGGACCGCGACCCGATCGGCCAGGGTCACCGCGTCGATGATGTCGTGCGTCACCAGAATCGTGGCGCTGGGCCGGGCATCCGGCAGCGTCACGGGATGCGCGGCGATATCCTGTGCAGTGGCCATCAACTCGCCATTTTCATCCTCCGCACTGCCGGAGGCAGGTTCCCGCAGGACTCTCCGCAGCAGCGCCCGCATGGCGGGCGCCGCAGTCACATCCAACGCGGCCATCGGCTCGTCCAGCAGCAGTACCCGCGGGTGCACGGCCAGCGCGCGGGCCAGGGCCACGCGCTGCGCCTGACCGCCGGACAATGACCCGGGCGACCGGTCCGCGAATTCCTCGGCATCGACGGCCCGCAGCCATTCCCGCGCGAGAGCGGCGGCGGCCCGGCCGCGCACACCCCGGCTGCGCGGCCCGAAGGCCACATTCCCGGCCACCGACAGATGCGGGAAGAGCAGGGCATCCTGCGCCAGCAACGAGACGGCCCGCCGATGCGGCGCCACCGCAATGCCTTTCGCGACATCCGTCAGCACCCGCTCGCCCAGCCGGACCTCCCCCTCGTCCGGAATCACCAGTCCGGCAACCACATCCAGCAGTGTCGACTTTCCCGCACCGTTCGGTCCCAGCACGGCCAGCACTTCCCCGGGCGGAATGTCCAGCCGCACCTCGAAATCCCGGTCCGCCAGGCGCGCGGAGACCGCCAGCCCGCTGGTCATCGAATCAGCTCCCGTCGATCCCGAGCAAGGTGCGCAGATGGCGCGGGGCGGGGGAGCCGTGGGAGAGCATGGCGTCGTGCCAGTCACGCAGGGGAGTGGCGGCCGGGCGAGCCGCAGCCACGGCGGCGACCTCGGTATAACCGACGAAATAGGTCGAGAGCTGGGTGGAGCTGAGCAGGGTGCGGCGCCACTTGCCGGCGGCCTCGCCCTCCTCCTGGAGGCCGCGGTCCCGCATCAGCCGCAGGGCCTCGGCTTCGGTCATGCCGTCGCAGTGCACCGACTTGTCGAGGATGGCGTTGATGGTCATGCGCAGGTGGGACTTCAGCTGCTGCAACCGCACCGGCAGGCCGCCGAAACCGGTGTCGGCCATGAGCTTCTCGGTGTAGACCGCCCAGCCCTCGATGAAGGTGCCGCTCCAGCACAGCGCGCGCACGGGGGTGGAGCCGCGGAAGCGGCGCGACCGGGCGAGTTGCAGGTAGTGGCCGGGCATGGCCTCGTGCACGGTCAGATTGCGCATCATGTGGTTGTTGTATTCGCGATAGAACGAGGTCACCCGCTCGGGCGACCAGTCCGCCGGGGTCGGTGCGATGGCGAAAAAGGTCGGCAGCTCGGCGGTTTCGAGCGGGCCGACCGGATCGCAGTACGCCACCGCCACCCCGCGCGCGAACTCCGGCATCTTCTGGATGACCAGCGGATCCTCGACCAGGGTGGCCAGGTCGTGGTCGCGGACGAAGGCGGTGGCCTCCGCCAGCGCCGCGGCCGCCACCGCGACCACCGTGTCATCGGCCGGTCGGTCCGCCGACAATTGCGCCAGCGCCCGGCGGACGGTCTCCGCATCCGGATTCGCGACACCGAGCAGTTCGCCTGCCGCGGAGCGGATCTCGCCGGTCAGCTGATCCAGGTGCCGGTGCGCGCGGTCCAGGATCTCCCGCGCGCCCAGCTCGGTGTCGAGGGTGTGCCAGAGCTTGGCCTCCCACAGCCTGCGGCCCAGACGCGGATCGCGGTCCGCGCTCTCGACCTGGCCGGTGAGCCACGCGGTGAAGTCGGTCAGCGCCGACATCGCCGCGGTGGCAGCGGGTTCGATCTCGAAGCCGGGCACCTCGGCGGCCAGCGCGGGCACCTGGTCGCGCACCAGCGCGGTTACGCCGCCGAACTGCCCGATGGCGGTCTCGACGTGCACGCGCGGCATCTCGCCGAGCAGCGCGCGGGCGGTGGCCAGCGCGTCGGGCACGGCCGTCAGCCGGTCGCGCAGCGCCGCCAGCCGCACCTCGGCGGGCGCGAACGGGCGCGCCAGCAGGTGGTGGAGCAGCGGTCCGGGATTGTGCACCAGCGGATTCCACTCGTGCTCGCGGATTTCGGTGAGCTCGAACAACAGGCCGTCGACCCGCTGCTGCAGGAGCGCGAGATCGACGCCGTCCGCGGGGGCCAGGTCGTCCGGATCGACCTCGGCCAGGGTGTGCGAGGCCTCGCGCAGCAGCTCGGCGTGCCCGCGCACCGCCTCCGCCGACCAGTCCGGGAGCCGATGATCGGCGCGGTGGTCGCCCACCGAGGCGGCCAGCTGCGGGCCGGCGGTCAGCAGCGCTTCGACGATGCGCTCGGCACGGGAGACGAATATCGGCGACATGGCAGCCACGCTAGCGC
>NZ_JBHZCS010000040.1:55904-100632 GCF_042755705.1 Nocardia sp. NPDC059154 | reverse complement strand
CCCTCGACCTCCGCCGTGGCACTCGATGCCCCGGCGCCGACGGGCGGGGCCACCACCTCCGGCGCCCCGGCTCCGGCGGCCGGGAACCCGGTCTCCGCGACCAGGCCCGCGTCGCAGCCGGGCGCGGCCAATCCCGGCAGCCCGGCCACCACCGGCGCTGCGGCCCCCGCACCGGCCGCCGCCGACCCGACCACCCCCGCCGCGCAGGCCGATACCCCGGCGCCGCAACAGAATCCGGCGAGCCCCCAGCCGCCGCAACAGCAGCAGCAACAACAACCGGTCCAGATGCCGACGGTGCCGCAGATCCAGCCGCCGACGGTCCCCAGCGTGACGCTCCCCACGGGCGCACTGAACAATGCAGTTGATCAGCTCGGCAACGCCGTTCCACCGGTCGTTCCGCACACCGGCCGCTGAGAGTTGGTTCCTCGTGACAGGCATGACCCCCGTCGCACTGGATTCCATCCCGTGCGCCCGTGAGATTTTCCGGGACCTCGATTCCGACGATTCCGCCTCGGTGCTCTACCTCGTCCGGGGCCGCTCCGGCACCGGAAAGTCCACCCTGCTGGGCGCCCTCCGAGCGCGGTTGCGCGCCCGGGGCGTCCCGCACACCGACAATCCGGCGCACGCATTGCGCGCATCGGCCCCGGGCCGTGCGGACGGCAACAGCCGCGCCCGCGGCGCCCTCATCGTCGACGACGCCCACGCGCTGAACCCGGCCGAATTCGACCTGCTGTGCGCCGCAGCCGAATCCGGGGAGTACCCGGTGGTGATCGCGCTGCGCCCGCGCCCGCACGACCCCCGGCTGCGGGGCCTGACCGATCTGGTGGCCCGCCGCGGCCGGGTGGTCGATCTGCGCGCCCTGGGCGCCACCGAGATCGCCCCGTTCGCCCGCGAACTGGGCATGATGGTGCCGCGCGGGCTGGCCCAGCACATCCACCGCCAGACCGGCGGCATCCACGGTGGTGTGGTAGCCGCGCTGACCGCCGCCTGCGCCACCCGCCTGGACGCGGGCGTGACCGCGGTGGACCAGGCGGTGACGGCCTGGGCGCGAGCGCGTCTCGACGACGCCGATCCGGACCTGCTGGACGCCCTGGTGGTGGCGGCCATCGGCGCGGGCCTGGATACCGGCGAGCTCACCGAGGTGCTCGACGTCTCCCCGCCGGCCGCCCAGGATCTGGTGGACCGGGCCCGGGGCAGCGCCCTGGTCACCGATGCCGATCTACTGCTGGCCCCGGCCGTCCCGCCGCTGCGCACCCTGGTCGGCGACCGCCGCTTCCTGACCGTCGCCCGCCGCCTGCTGCACGCGCGCCTGGACGCCGGACTGCTGCGCGACCACACCGCACTGCTGCTCGCCGAATCGGGCGTCCGCGACGAGCGGCTGGCCGAATTCCTGTGTGCCGCAGCGGAACGCGCCGGTGACGAGGCGGTCCGGCACTACGCGGCCGCGGCCGCCGCCGGCGCGGATCCGGAGGCCCTGGCCGTGCGCTGGGCCGATGCCGCCGCCCGGGCCGGGGACGGCGACACCGCCCTGCGCCTGGCCGAACCCACGCTGGCCAATCCGGCGATCCCGCTCGCGGATCTGGCTGCCGCCGTGCGCATCTGCGCCGGTGTGTGGACCCGGCGCGGCCTGGCCGGCCGGGCCGCCCAGCTCTACACCTGGCTCGGACCGACCAGGGTCGGCCCGGACTGGGCGGTCGCCGCCACGGTGCTGTCGCTGTCCGGTGACGCCCACGGCGCACAGGCGCTGTCGGTCAATGCCGCCCAGTGGCCGCCGACCGAGGCCACCGCGCGCGCGGCCTCGATCGCCAATGCCCTGTTCGACACGATCGGATCGACCAGTGCCCCCGGCGATTTCAGCGCGGCGACGCGCACCGATCGCGGAAACGGCCACACCGGCACCCCATTCCCGCCGCCGCACCGGACTTTTGCCGCGCCGGCCGCCGGAACCGGCGCACCGGCCCGGGCCGCGAGCCCCGCGGCCCGGCCCGCCGGCGACCGATCGCGCCCCGACGACACCGCACCGGCGAGACCCGCTGCGAGCGCGGCGAATACCTTCGGAGCCGGGTCGGCCCCGACCGGTTTCACCGCCGAGATGCGGGCCATCGCGCCGACAACCCTTGCCGTACAGCGCTTCACCAGCCCCGCGCAGGCGCGGCGCGGCGCGGCCGTCACGGCGGCGTCCGCGCTCATCCACGCCGCGCACTCCGGTCCGGCCCCCACCGATGACGGCGGCGATCGCTTCCTGCCGTGCTCGGCGGTGTCGATCGCGGTGCTGCTGTGCCTGAGCATGGGCGATCCGCGCCGGGCCGCGGACGCCCTGCGGCAGGGCACCCAGGACCGCGGCCCCGGCCGCGATCCGCAGAGCCTGGTGCTGGGCGCGTGGGTCGCCATGCTGGGCGGCGACGAACATTCGGCGGCCACCCTGATGTCGGAAGTCCGGCTGACGGAACTGGATCCGCGCGATCGGCTGCTCGCGCACGGCGTGATCGTCGGCCTGGCCCGGCGCAGCGGCGATCACGCGGCGCTGGCCATGGCCTGGCAGCAGGCCTTCCCGCTGTTCGACGAGGTCGGCGCGGATCTGCTGGCGCTGCTGCCCATCGGCGAGCTGTGGCTGGCCGGCATCCGCCTGCGTGACGAGGCCCGGATGACCGCCCTGGTGACCGGCGCCGACGAACTGCTGCGCCGGCTCGGTGAACCGCCCGCCTGGTCGAATGCCTTCCACTGGTACGCGATTCAGGCTGCCATCGCCCAGGAGAGCCCCGAAGCCCTGCTGCCGCACGCCCATCGGCTCAAGACCTCCGCCGCGGCGGGCGATCCGCAGGCCGCGGTGCTGGCGGACGCGGGCCGCACCTGGGTGCTGGTGCTGCGCGGTCAGGTGGTGCGCGAGCAGGTGGAGGGCGCGGTGGCCCGGCTGGCCGGGCTCGGCCTGCGATGGGACGCGGCCCGGCTGGCCAGTGAGGCCGCGCTGGCGGCGGGTGATTCCGCCACCGCGACCGCGCTGCTCAAGCTGGCGCGCACGGTGCGCGCGCAGTCTCGGCCGCCGGAGTCTCCGGTGCGCGCGCCCGAGCCCGCGGCCCCGCAGCCACGCCCGGAACCGATCACCGATACCGTGCTGAGCGAACGCGAGCGTGAGGTGGCCGAACTGGTCCTACTGGGGTTGACGTACCGGGAGATCGGGGCCCGGCTCTACATTTCGGCCAAAACCGTGGAACATCACGTGGCTCGGATGAGACGTCGAATCGGTGCCGGCTCGCGTTCGGAGCTATTGTCAATGCTTCGCGCCATGGGTCACGGTTCACTCCTCGTCTGACCTCGGCGCGGAGAGCACCCGGACGCATCGAGCGAGGTAGAAGAGGATGGCCACTGGGGTGGGCCTGCGGATCGCGGACGACGAATCCGTCGTTGCCGTGGTGACAGGCGATGACGCCACACTCCCGGTGCACTACACCGTGCGCGAGTCCGTGCTGCACATGTCCGAGGACGGCGACGCCGTGCTCGGCGGCGACGCACCGGAGGGCTACAGCCATTCCATCCGGGGCTTCGTGGGCGCGGTCGGGGATCCGGCCGGGCTCGCGGTGGACGACGGTGAGGCGTACCGGGCCGAGGACCTGATGGCCACGGCGGTCTTCTGTCTGATCAGTCAGGCCGCCGAACATCTCAACGGTCCCGCCGAGTTCTATCTGGCCCACCCGACCGGCTGGCCCGACGCCCACGTGCGATCCCTGCGCGAGGCGCTGGACTATCTGGGCCTGAAGTCGGTGGTGCTGGTCAGCGAGCGGGACCTACCCCAGGCGGACGCGGAGACCGGGAAGACCCTGGCCTACAACGCGGCCCGCGCGGCGCTGGCGGCGGTGCTGTCCACCCCGGCCGGCCTCACGCCGCCCGATGCCACCGCGGCCACCGAGCACGCCGCCGACGTCACCGACGTGCTGCCCGCGCTCAAGTCCTCCGAACTGGCCCAGGCGTATTCGGCCGCGGTCCCGGCCGTCACCACCGCCGAGCCGGCCGTCACCCGAGCGACAGCGGCGGTCGCGGTCACCCACGCGCCACGCGCCAACCGCGGCCCGTACATCATCGCCGCGACGGCCGCCCTGATCGGTTTGCTGCTCGGTGGCGTCGGGGTGGCGGCCGTGTTGCGCACCGACGACTCCACCCCGGGCCCGCCGCGCGGCGAGGTGCGTTCGGAGCCGGTGGCCACCGCGGGGGTGGCCCCGCCGCTGCTACCGCCGACCGGTTCGGACAATCCGACCGCGGCCGCGCCGCCCGCCGATGCCGCGGACGTCCCGGTCACCTCGGACCCCTCGACCACGCCGCCACCGCCGACGACCACGCCGGACCCGCCGGCCACCACACCGAGCCCCACCCCGCACACCACGCCGCCCACGACGACACGCCCGTATCCGCCGATCTACCAGTATCCGTCGGTGCCGACCTTCGAGCTGCCGCAAGCGCCGGTGCTGCAGGATCCATGGGGACAGAATCCGCGTTGATTTCGTAGAGACCTTCGGTGGTTGATGCCCTAAAGTGGTGCGCTGACCGACCTTCCGGAAGGTAACCGGATCCGGGCCCGGGACATCGGTCTGCTGGTGCACTTACGAAGGGACTCCATGCGCAAGTTCATGGCGCGTCGCGCCACGGTTCGAGCAGCCACCGTCGCGTTCGCCTCGACCGTCCTCATCGGTCCCTTGCTCAGCACCGCCACCGCCGACCCGGCGTCCCCGGATCAGCTTGCCGCCGACAAACTTCCGGCCGAGCTGGTCACCGCCATCCAGCGCGATCTGAAGATGACGCCCGCCGAATATCTGGACCGGGCCAACCAGGCCCAGCAATTGCGGGACTACGCAACGACTTTCCGCAGCCAGCGTCCTGACGACTTCGCGGGCGCGTGGCTGGGCACCGACGGCAAGCCGGTCATGGCCGTCACCTCGCTCGATGCCGCCAAGATCGCCGCCGCCGACGGCTACCAGACCCGGCTGGCCCCGATCAGCGCCGACAACCTCGAGAGTTCGGCCGATCAGCTGAACATGTGGATCACCAGCCTGCCGCGCGATCTGTCCAATGCCATCAACTCGGTCGCCATCGACTTCCTCAACAGCCAGCTGGTGCTCAGCGTGGCGAACACCCCGGCCGGGCATTTGCTGAATCTGCCGACGCTGATCGCGAATATCAAGGTGATGCTGTCCCCGGATTCCGGCGGGCCGGTCGAACGGCGCCCCATGGGCGGTGACACCTACATCACCGCACCGACCGCGCTCAGTGATTCGTCGCTGCGCAGCGTCGATGTGTGCTCGTTCGGCTTCAACAGTGTGGATTCCGCCGGAAACGCCCTGAACATCAGTGCCGGACACTGCAATCCGAATGT
This sequence comes from Nocardia sp. NPDC059154, assembly GCF_042755705.1. Classification (NCBI taxonomy): domain Bacteria; kingdom Bacillati; phylum Actinomycetota; class Actinomycetes; order Mycobacteriales; family Nocardiaceae; genus Nocardia; species Nocardia sp. NPDC059154. The sequence goes on along the minus strand of NZ_JBHZCS010000040.1, from coordinate 95,270 downwards.
GGACAAGGGCACCAGCGCCGATGTCTACATTCCGAATGTGAAAAACCTGGTGTCGAGCCCGAAGGCCGGCAGCTTCGTCTCCTCGAATCTGGGCGGCAGCAGCGCACTCGACTATTCGGTCATCAAGCTGAACGACGACGCGGTGCGGTCCGGCATGGATCAGCCGTCGGTGCGCGGCGCCAACGGCACCACCCTGACCATCACCGGGGTGGCCGACCCGATCACCGGCGCGCCGGTCTGCAAGTCCGGTCAATCCTCCACCTTCACTTGTGGTTTCGTGGTGGCCGACCGGGTCGAGACCCAGTTGTTCACCGCCGAGGGCCAGTCCAAGACGGTGCGTGGCTTCGCCTCCAGCGCCTGCACCCTGGGTGGTGACAGCGGCGGCGCGATCGTGACCGGCACGCTGGCGCTGGGCATCACCAGCGGCTCGAATGCGGCCGACGCGCCGAACTGCAACGAGGCCAATACCGCGCTGGCGCAGTACGGTGGTACCGCGTCGCTGGGCATCCCGGTGCGCGCGATCCTCACCGAAATCAACGCCAATTCCGGCGGCGGCGTCGGCAGCGGAATTCAGGTCCGGACGCGTTCCAACGCGTGATGATTCGCGGCCCGTACCAGCGGGCCGCGAAAATCGGACACCTTTCTCTTGGCGTGTTTGAGGCACGCCCGCCGTTTGCCCGCCGAATACCGAAACGTCATCTCACAATAAGTAGGCATAACCGGCCCGACACCATATAGTCGGGGCCATGCTCCTGCCACGTATGCGCTTCTCCATGCCTGCTGTGGGCCGCCGCCCACGGTCCCTCGTCCGTACTGCGGCGATCGCGGCCACCACTGTGCTCGTCGCCGGACCACTGGCGGCGAGTGCGCACGCGGAGCCCGCGACCCCCGCGGCCCCGGACCTGCCGGCCGAGCTGGTCACCGCCATCACCCGCGACCTGAAGATCTCCCCGCAGGACTACCTGCAGCGCGCCGACACCGCGCAGAAGGTGGCCAGCTTCGCCACCACCGCCCAGCGGCAGTTCCCGGGCGTCTTCGGTGGCGCCTGGCTGGACGAGACCGGCAAGGCCATCGTGGCGCTGGCCCCCGGCGACAGCCTGGACCAGGCCCGCAAGGCCGTGGCGGACGCCGGCTTCACCGCCAAGGACGTCGCCAAGAGCGAGACCACGCTGCGCGGTGAGAAGAACGCCTTCCAGCAGTGGCTCAAGGACCAGCCGGAGTCCGTGTCCAAGGCCATCCGGGGCGTGGCCGTCGACACCCTGAACAACAGCATCGCGGTGCGGGTGGACAAGCCCGACCTGCCGCTGCCCGGCTTCGTGGACCCGGCCCGTGTCATCGTCATGACCGCCCCGCCGGTCGGCGGCGAGGGCCAGGACGTCCCGAAGGCTTCCGACATCGCCGGTGCCGGCCCGCAGACCATGGCCGCCGGCCAGGCCTACGCCTCGGTGGCCGGTCGCATGTCGCTGCGCTGCTCGCTCGGCTTCAACGGCACCGATGGCAACGGCAACGTCGTGAACATCACCGCCGGCCACTGCAACCCCAACATCTCGGCCACCCCAGGCGCCAACTCGCCGGGCGTCTACCAGATGGTCGGCGGCGAGAACCTGGGCCCGCAGGTCGGCGTGTTCCAGAAGTCGGTGCTGGGCAACCAGGACTACTCCATCATCGGGATCAGCGACCAGTACCGGGACGCCTTCTCCAACCCGCTGGTGAACGTCCCGGGCGCGGCCCCGGTCAACATCACCGGCGTGGCCGTGCCGGTGGTCGGCGCCCCGGTCTGCAAGTCGGGTGCGCGCACCGGCTTCAGCTGCGGCGTGGTGAACGCCGTCGACCAGACCGTCCAGGTCGGCGACCGCATGCTCACCCAGTCGTTCTCCGCCAATATCTGCGCCCTGCCCGGTGATTCGGGCGGCCCGCTGGTGACCGGCACCCTGGCCCTGGGCATCTCCAGCGCCTCCTCGGTCGCCGATTACCCGGTCTGCGAGATCCCGAACCTGATCGGTCTCATCACCGGCAACACCCCGCAGCTGTTCGCGCAGCCGGTGAGCACCGTGCTCTCCGACAACCCGGGCCTGCGCGTGCGCACCCTCTGATCACAGCACCCTCGAAAAGGCCGGTAGCCCAACCGCTACCGGCCTTTTCGCATTCCGGGGTACCCGGGGTGTGCCCTCGGATGGCAGCGCAGGGGCGGCGGGCGGCAGCGGGCGGGGAGCGATCGGGCGTGGTCCCGGCGAGCCCCGGTCGGGCATGCTGGGGTTATGTGTTTGGTGTTGCTCGGCTGGCGGGCGCATCCGGAGTACCGGTTGATCGTGGCCGCCAATCGGGACGAATTCTTCACCCGCCCAACGGAATCGCTGCGGCCCTGGGGCGAGGTGCCCGGTCTGCTGGCGGGCCGGGATCTGGGTGCGGCGGGGCCGGTGCCGGGCACCTGGCTGGGTCTGCTGTCCGACCGGCACCGCTTCGCGACGGTCACCAATGTGCGCCGGGCCGGCGACTTCCGCCCCGATGCCCGCTCCCGGGGCGCGCTGCTGATGGATTTCCTGCGCGGCGATCCGGTGCCGGAGAAGTTCGTGCGCGGCGTCGCGGCCGCGCCCGACGACTACAACGGCTACAACCTGGTGGTCTCGGATCTGGAAACGCTGTGGTGGCACAGCAATCGGAGCGATCGGACCCCGCACGAACTCGCGCCGGGTTTCCACGGCCTGTCCAACAATGCGCTCGTGGGATCCCTCGAACCCGACGGCAGCGTATCGACCGGCACCGATGATCCGGCCTGGCCCAAGGTCCGCGAGGGCGTGCGCGCGCTGGCCGCCGTGGCCACGGCCGATCCGGGCGATGTCGAGAGCTATCTGGCCGTCCTGGCCGACCGCACCCCCGCCGCCGCCTCCGAATTGCCGGAGACCGGACTGGACCCGCTCGCCGAACGCGCGGCCTCTGCGCGCTTCGTCGATTATCCAGTGCACGGAACCCGATGCAGCACAGTTCTTCTGGTGCGCGAGGACGGCAGCTACGTGATGACCGAGCACACCTTCGCCCGATTCGCCCACCGCCGCGACACGGTGTCGTTCACCGGCCACCTCGAACTGCCGGCCTGACCGGTCCGATCCTCACCGCGGAACGCATTCGGCCCGCCTCCAACGAGTGGGGGCGGGCCGAATGGTTCAGTGCGCGGAGGCCGAGACCCCCGCAGTTCTCAGTTCTGAGTGACCGGTGCCGGAGCAGGGGTCGTGGTAGCTGCCCACTTCGTGGTGCCGTCCGGAGCCTGCAGCGTCTGCAGGAGGTCGATACCAGCGGCGACCAGAGTCGGGCCACCCGCGGCGATGGTGCCGAGGATGCCGCCGATGCCGGCGCCGGCCACCAGGCCCGGAACGCATCCGGCCACGATGGTCACGACGCAACCGATGAGCGCGCCGAGCGCGGTGCCCACGAAGCTGCCGATGCCGACGGCCAGGCCGAACTGGGTGGAGAAGTAGCTCATCGCCGACTGGTTCTCCGACGCCGAGGCGATCGGCTTGGCGGCGAGCACGGTGGTGCCGGGCTGGAAGTTGTCCGGCTTCTCCGGGACCACCTCGAGCACCTTGCCGTCGTCCTTGACCTCGGACTTCACCGGGATGTCGGTGCCGTCGGCGTCGAACTTCAGCGGGAAGGAGATGGCTGTCGCACCCTGCTGGTCCTTGACGTTCACCACCGTGACCTTCGGGTCCTCGGGCGTCGCCCCGTCCTGCTGGGCGAGCTCGAAGGTGCCGTTCTTCAGGGTGGAGACGATCGTCTTGCCGTCGACCAGCTTGGTGGAGTAGTTGATTCCAGCAGCCTGTGCGGGAGCGTCGTCGGCGTGGGCGGTCGTCATCCCGACGGTCATTGCGCCGATGACCAGGGCAGCAGCCGCAGTGGTACTGCGAAGCTTCATTCGGTTGGTATCCAATCCGTCATGAGGTATATCCGCTGTGCGCTTCTTCGCCACGCGAGGCCCGGCTTCCCTCGGGCCATGCCACGCGCTAGGACGAGTCCTCCCCGAGCATGTGAAGACGCGCACAGCTGTTGGACAGCGTGAGCCTAGTCGATCACCCTACGATTTGCGAGATCCGTTTCTTTCTGCTGGACACCGCGTTTCGCGAGTAAGCCTGCCCTTGGTTACCGCACCGATTTGCCGGGATTTACGGTGTGGGAAACCCTGGACAGCTAAGTTACCGACGGGTAACTTACCGTCCATTAGGATACGAGCAACTCGAGGCGGAACCAGGCTGCCTCGCAAGACGCTCGTAGAACCGTAAGAGAGGTCGCGACATGAATGCCCTGACAGTGACGCTGGGCACGATTGGGGCGGTGTTCACAGTCTTCTGTTGGGCATCGTTCATCGGAGGTGTGCGGAACATCGCGCGCACCGTCATGGTCGGGCAGTCCGCACCCGATCGCTGGCGGCCATTCTTCCCCCGTTTCAAGACCATGATCGTGGAATTCCTCGCGCACACGCGCATGAACAAATTCCGCACGGTCGGCTGGGCCCACTGGCTCGTCATGATCGGCTTCCTCGCCGGGTTCATCCTGTGGTTCGAGGCGTACGGCCAGATCTTCGACCCCGAATTCCACTGGCCCATCGTCGGATCCTGGGGCATCTACCACCTGGTGGACGAGATCCTCGGCATCGGCACGGTGATCGGCATTCTGGTGCTGATCGTCATCCGCCAGCTGAATCACCCGCGCGTGCCGCAGCGGCTGTCCCGGTTCAGCGGTTCCCGGTTCGCACCCGCGTACGTCATCGAGGCGATCGTCCTCGTCGAGGGCCTGGGCATGACCTTCGTGAAGGCCGGCAAGATCGCCACCTACCACGAATCCCACACCTGGAGCGATTTCTTCACCGAGCAGGTGGCCAAGCTGCTGCCCGACTCGGTGATCATGGTGTCGATCTTCGCGTTCATCAAGCTGGTCTCCGGCGCGACCTTCCTGCTGCTGGTCGGCCGCAATGTCACCTGGGGTGTGGCGTGGCACCGGTTCGCCGCCTTCCCGAACATCTATTTCAAGCGTGAGGCCGACGGTGACGTCGCTCTCGGTGCGGCCAAGCCGATGATGTCGAACGGTAAGCCGATCGAGATGGAGACCGCGGACCCGGACAACGACACCTTCGGCGTCGGCAAGTTCGAGGACTTCTCCTGGAAGGACATCCTCGACGTCACCACGTGTACCGAGTGTGGTCGTTGTCAGTCGCAGTGCCCGGCCTGGAATACCGGTAAGCCGTTGTCGCCGAAGTTGTTGATCATGTCGCTGCGTGATCATGGTTACGCGAAGGCCCCGTACCTGCTCGCTGGTGGCCGTAAGGACATGGGCGGCGAGGAGATCGGCCTGGTCGACGCCGACGGCAAGCCGGACGAGCGTGCGTTGGCCCGGGTCTCGGAGGCGGCGCGTGCGGAGGCGGAGCGTCCGCTGGTCGGTGGCGAGGATGTCAACGGCATCATCGATCCCGAGGTGTTGTGGTCGTGCACGACCTGTGGTGCGTGTGTGGAGCAGTGCCCGGTGGACATCGAACATGTCGATCACATCATCGATATGCGCCGTTACCAGGTGCTGATCGAGTCGGAGTTCCCTTCCGAGCTGGCGGGGTTGTTCAAGAATCTGGAGAACAAGGGCAACCCGTGGGGTCAGAACGCCAAGGACCGGCTGAACTGGATCTCGGAGGTGGACTTCGAGATCCCGGTGTTCGGTCGCGATGCGGATTCCTTCGACGGGTATGAGTATCTGTTCTGGGTCGGCTGCGCGGGTGCGTATGAGGATCGGGCGAAGAAGACGACCAAGGCCGTCGCGGAGTTGTTGGCGACGGCGGGTGTGAAGTTCATGGTGCTGGGTCAGGAGGAGACCTGTACCGGTGACTCGGCGCGTCGTGCGGGTAACGAGTTCTTGTTCCAGCAGTTGGCGATGCAGAACATCGAGTTGTTGAACTCGGTGTTCGACGGTGTGGAGCAGGCCAAGAAGAAGATCGTGGTCACGTGTGCGCACTGTTTCAACGCGCTCAACAACGAGTACCCGCAGGTCGGTGGCACCTATGAGGTGGTGCATCACACGCAGTTGCTGAACCGTCTGGTGCGGGGCAAGGCGTTGGTGCCGGTGTCGCCGGTGGCGCAGAACGTGACCTATCACGACCCGTGCTATCTGGGCCGGCACAACAAGATCTACAACGCGCCGCGTGAGTTGATGGAGGCCTCGGGTTCGACGTTGGTCGAGATGCCGCGTCACGCCGAGCGTTCCATGTGCTGTGGTGCGGGTGGTGCGCGGATGTGGATGGAAGAGCAGCTCGGTAAGCGCATCAACATCGACCGCGTCGATGAGGCCCTGGACACGCTCAAGGGCGGTAACGAGCCGTCGATGATCGCGACGGGTTGCCCGTTCTGCCGGGTGATGCTGACCGATGGTGTGACCGCCCGCAAGGACGGCGGCGAGGTCGGCCAGGGTGTCGAGGTCGTGGATGTGGCGCAGTTGATGCTGCAGTCCATCAACCGTGTCGAGGCCGCGACGCTGACCGAGAACCTGAAGGTTGTGCAGGCACCGAAGGTCGAAGAGCCCGAACCGGTTTCGGTGCCCGAGCCGGTCAAGGCCGAAGCCGCGGTGGCGGCTCCCACCGAGGCTGCGCCGAAGGCTGCTCCGGCCGGTGGCGGTCTGGGCATGAAGGGCGGCGCGAAGGCTCCCGGTGGTAAGGGTCTGGCCATGAAGGGCGGACTCAAGGCCCCGGGCGCGAAGGCCGCCGCCCCGGGCGCGAAGGCCGCCGCCCCGGCCGCCGCTCCGGCCGAGGCTGCACCTGCCGCCGAGGCCGCGTCCGAGGCGACCGCGGCTCCGGCACCGGTCAAGGGCCTGGGCATGAAGGGCGGCGCGAAGGCTCCCGGCAAGGGTTTGCAGATGAAGGGCGGTCTGAAGGCGCCGGGTGCGAAGGCTCCCGCCGCCGAATCCGCTTCCGCCGCTGCGGCTCCCACCGAGACCCCTGCCGCAGAGGTCGTTGCGGAGGCTCCGGCGGCTCCGGCTGCCAAGCCGGGCGGGCTGGCCATGAAGGGCGGGCTCAAGGCCCCCGGTGGCAAGGGTCTGCAGATGAAGGGCGCCGCCAAGGCGCCGGGCGCCAAGCCCGCCACCGCGGCCGAGACCGTGGAGGCCGCCGCCCCGGCCACCGCGGTTGCCGCCCCGGCCACCGAGGCTGCGGCTCCGGTCGCCGAGGCCAAGCCGTCCATCGCGCCCAAGGGTCTGGCCATGAAGTCCGGCCTCAAGCGCCCCGGCCCGAAGGCTCCCGGCGCTGCGGCCCCGGCCGCCGCTCCGGCTCCGGAAGCGCCTGCGGCTCCGTCGGATTCGGCTCCGGCCGAGGCCGCTCCGGCTCCGGCCGCCGAGCCCGCCGCTCCGGCCGCGACGGAGGGCAATGGCACCTCGGAGGGCAATGGCGCGGCCAAGCCGCCCGCCGCCAAGCCGGGTGGCCTCGGCTTCAAGTCGGGCATGAAGGCTCCGGGCCGGAAGAACTAGGCCCCGGCCCGAAACAGCGGGCAGCCGAACCTGATTGACGAGGGCGGCGCTACCAACCCGGTAGCGCCGCCTTCGTCGTTCCCGCCGCGTACCAGCCCGTTCGCGCCGATTCGCCGGGGCGCTGCGGCGGCAATTCACGGGCCATTCGCAGCCCGTTGGCTAATCTCAGGCAACATGAGGGGCCGGAGTTCGCCATACTGCAAGGTATGACGGATGCGCGGGCGGTGCGGGTCGAGATCGGGGTGGAGTCTCTGGACGGGGTCCGGATCGCCGAACAGGCGGGGGCCGCACGGGTGGAATTGTGTACGGGGCTCACGGTCGGGGGACTCACACCCGGGCCGGCGCTCATCGAGGCGGCGGTCGAGGCGGCGGGACATACCCAGGTGCACGTGCTGATCCGGCCGCGACCGGGCGATTTCCGCTACTCGGCCGACGAGGTGGCACTGATGCGCACCGATATCGAGCGGGTGCGGGCGGCGGGTGCGCACGGGGTGGTGATCGGAGTCCTCGACGAGGACGGCCATGTCGACCCGGCCGCCAATACCGAGCTGCTGGCCGTCGCGGACGAGCTGGAGGTCACCTTCCACCGCGCGTTCGATGTGTGCGCGGATCCGTATGCGGGTTTCGACCAATTGCTGGAGCTGGGCTTCACCCGGTTGCTCACCTCGGGGCGCCAGGAGTCGGTGCTCGACGGCGCGGCCCTGATCGGCCGGCTGGTGACGCTGGCCGACGGCCGCATCGACGTGATGGCCTGCGGCGGCCTGCGGGCCGACAATGCCCGCCGGGTGATCGAGCTGACCGGAACCCGCGATCTGCATGCGGCCGTGCGCATTCCGGTGCCCGGCCGCCCGCAGTCCGACTCCGAGGTCTCCTTCGCCGAATTCGGAGTGCCCAGTGGCTTCGATCATTTCGCCACGGACGCCGACGGCGTATCGGCGCTCTGTGAGGCGGCGCGGAACACACACTGACGGTCGCCGCCCAGAAATCAGGACCGGGAGTGCCGTCCGCCACGCGGCGGCTCGGGCGGCCATCCCTGATCATCGGAGAAGCCCTGATCCTGCTGCCACCCCTGATCCTGCTGCCGGGCCTGGCCCCGCGTTCCCGAATCCGACCACGGCTCGCTCGGATTGAACCACGACGAGGTCGTGTACTGCCGCTCCTCCGGCGGATTCGGATTCGGCTGCACCACACCGGTTCTCGGCACTGTCGGCGGCTCACTCCCACCGGACACACCGGGCTGGGCGCCGGTTCGCGCCACCGGCTGTTCCCCGGTCCACGAATCCCGCTGTTGTGCACCGGTTCTCGGCACGGCCTGTTGCTCCCCGCTGTACGGTCCGCTCTGCTGAGCACCTCGGCGCACCACAGGTTGCGATCCCGAGGCGTACTCGCCGGCACTACGCATCGCGGGCCGGGATCCGGTGCGCGGCCCACCCGCGCGGCGCGGCGTATTCCGTTGCGCCCCCGCACTTCGCGTCCGCTTGGCGCCCGCACCCGCGCGCACCTCGGCCGGCTTGGCACCCAGCGGCCGGGCCAGCAGTACCGCGATGGCGGTGGTGAGCGGCACCGACAGGGCCAGCGCGATGCCGCCGACCGCCGACCGCGCGATCTCGATGCCCACCGCGTCGCCGGTCAGCACGTCCCGCATGGGCCGTCCGGCCACGCTGAACAGCAGCAGCAGCGGCAGCGCCCCACCGGCGTAGGCGAGCACCAGGGTGTAGACGGTACTGGCGATATGGTCCCGGCCGACCCGCATGGCCGCGGAGAAGATGCTGCGGCGGTTGGCCTGCTGGTCCAGCGCCGCCAGCTCGAAGGCGGCCGAGGCCTGGGTGATGGTGACATCGTTGAGCACACCGAGCGAGCCGATGATGAATCCGGCCAGTAGCAGCCCGGTAATGCTCACGTGCTGGATGTAGGCGGCGACATTGGTGTTCTGCTCTTCGGACAACCCGGTGAGATGGGTGACCTTCAACGACACCCAGGACAGCACCGCCGCCAGCACCATCGAGGTCAGCGTCCCCAGCAATGCCGAACTGGTGCGCAGATTCACCCCGTGCGCCAGATACAACACGGAGTAGAGGATCACCGCCCCCGCGACCAACGCCACCGGTATCGCCGGCTTCCCGTCCAGCAGCGCCGGCAGCAGGAACATCACCAGCACCCCGAATGCGATGACGAGCCCGATCAACGCCCGCAACCCCCGCCACCGCGCCACCGCGATGATGACCACCGCGAAAACGATCCCGATGATGCTCAACGGCAACCCACGCGCGAAATCATCGAACGAGTACAGCGTCGCCCCACCCGGATCCTGCGGCGTCTTCGGCGCCGCCTGCGGCACAATCCGAATCTTGTCCCCCACACTCAAATTCGGCTGATCCGGCGTAGGCGAATTGACGAAGACCGTCCAACTGCCCTTGTCCGCCCCCGAATCGATCGAGATCACACTCCGCGCACACTGCCGCTGAGCCGCCGCGAGCAACTCCGGCTCGACAGTGAAAACCTTCCCGTTCGACACATCCCCACAGGGCCCGAGATCCTGCTTGACCACGGTCCCCGCCTCGGAGTGCACCGCACCCCCGCCCCCGTTCTGCATGGGCAACGGAATATCGATGTGCTGAGAACTAGGCCAAAGCCAAACCAGCCCAACAACCACCGCCACCCCGATCACCGCCAATAGCGCGACAACGACACGGCCCGCATTCGTCCCAATAGCAATGGGTCCGGAGTGGTCATGATGATGGTGATGAGAGTGCTGGTGATCGCTCACCCGCAGAGCCTAAACGAAAACCATTCCTGACATGCTGAGAGGTTCGCCCCGCCCGTCAAACGAAGGTTTCTTCCCGATCCCCAAGGCGACAACTGATTTCGCAACGTTCGGGGTAACTCACCGGGTACCCCCAAAATCATCTCGGCTTCCAACGCAGGCACGGATGCGAAACCGACAACGGCTCCAAGCTGTCCGCTAAACACTCGGGGAGGCGGGGGAGCGGGAGGGGCGGCGGAGAGCAGGGGGATGTCTCCGCCGCCCGGGTCAGCGGCCCAGGGGGGGTAGGCCGGCTAACCAGGGCCGGACGGCCCAGGGGGGGTAGGCGGTCCGGCCGGGCACCTGAGTGCCGAGGACCACTGTACACAAAAGACGGTTCTTTGCGCTAGCTAAGTCTCTAAAAACCCAACTTTTTCGTACCAGCGGTTTGTTTTAGCCAGGGTCTCACCCGCGCCATCCACCCCGAGCAGGAGTGTCCACGGGCGGACAAGACCGAATAACCGCAGGTCAGACCAGGTGTTCGCGAAGGCGCGCCGGTACCCCACCGTACCCCGCGCGTACTCGGTGGTCGAGAATTTCCGGCTGGAATTACTGGCGATAGCTCGCGAGGAAGTTCCCGAATCGCTCGATGGCGACCGAGAGATCGCGGGCCCAGGGCAGCGTGACGATGCGCAAGTGGTCATGGTGCGGCCAGTTGAACCCTGTCCCCTGCACCATCAGGATCTTCTCCTGCAGCAGCAGATCCAGCACCAGCTTCGAATCGTCGTGGATCTCATGGACTTCCGGGTCCAGCCGCGGGAACGCGTACAGCGCGCCGGTGGGCTTCACGCACGAGACGCCCGGAATGGTATTGAGCTTCTCCCAGGCCACATCCCGCTGCTCGAGCAGCCGCCCGCCCGGCAGCACCAGATCGTCGATGCTCTGATGTCCGCCCAGCGCCACCTGAATGGCATGCTGCGCGGGCACATTCGGGCACAGTCGGGTGGAGGCCAGCAGGTCGATGCCCTCCAGGAAGCCGCCCGCGTGATCCTTGGGACCGGTGATGACCAGCCAGCCCGAGCGGTAGCCCGCCACCCGGTACGCCTTGGACAGGCCGTTGAAGGTGAGGCACAGCAGGTCCGGGGCGAGCGTCGCCAGCGAGACGTGCTTGGCGCCGTCGTAGAGGATCTTGTCGTAGATCTCGTCGGCCAGCAGCAGCAGCTGATGTTTGCGGGCCAGGTCCACCACCTGCTGCAGCACCTCGGCGGAGTACACCGCGCCGGTGGGGTTGTTGGGGTTGATCACGACAATCGCCTTGGTCTTGTCGGTGATCTTGGATTCCATGTCGGCGATGTCCGGCTGCCAGCCATTGGACTCGTCGCACAGGTAGTGCACCGGGGTGCCGCCCGCGAGCGAGGTCATGGCCGTCCACAGCGGATAGTCCGGCGCGGGGATGAGCACCTCGTCGCCATTGTCGAGCAGCGCCTGCATGACGATGGTGATCAGCTCGGAGACGCCGTTGCCCAGGTAGACGTCGTCCACATCGAATTCCGGGAAGCCGGGCACCAATTCGTAGCGGGTGAAGATGGCCCGCCGCGCCGGCAGGATGCCCTTCGACTCCGAGTAGCCCTGCGCGTAGGGCAGCGCCGCGATCATGTCGCGCATGATGACGTCGGGTGCGTCGAATCCGAACGGCGCGGGATTGCCGATGTTCAGCTTCAGAATCCGGTGCCCCTCGGCCTCCAACCGTGCCGCGTGTGCGTGTACCGGACCCCGGATCTCGTAGAGCACGTTCTGGAGTTTGGTGGACTGTTCCAGGACGCGGGGGGACCGATGCGGAAGGTGACTCGATGGGCTCACCCCGTTAATGGTGCCATTCGCCCGCAACCAGGTTTCTTCGTGTCCAGCACAGGACTACCGGACGGTAGCGGGGCGGCTACCTCGAGGTATCGGGCGGCAGCACGCTGCGGGCGGCGGTGGAGCCGCAGAAGTCCTCGATCCTCTCGTCCAGGTCCTGCGCTTCACCGGCGTCCCGGAACTCCGGGCCGGCCAGCCGCTGGCGCACCGCGCTGAGCCGTTCCTCCAACTGCGCGATCCGCTTGTCCTCGTCCAGTTCCAGCACCGGCTCCAGGGCGGCAGCGGCGCCGTCGAGGCTGCCGTTGATCAGGTGGGCGGCCGCATTGTCCACCCGGGCCAGCGACTCCGCGCCGTAGGAGCGCTTGTCGGTCGGGCCGTTCACGTACAGGTCGATGGCCCGGCTGGTGGCGTCCAGGGCGGGCTCGGCCTGGCCCAGATGGATATAGGTGGCGCCGGCGTAGTAGTGGCTCTTGGGCTGGTCGAACCCGAACACGCCGCCGACGTCGTCGTGCAGGTTGTCGCTGGATTCGCTGTCGCGGGCGTCGTCGGCGGCGCGGATGCAGCGCTCGGTGTCGGCGGTGCTGCCCAGCCGCGACCAGATGCGGGCCTCGATGTTCAGCAGCCGCACCCGCGAGGTCGCGGATTCGGCGTAGCGCTGGCCGCTCTGGGCCAGCAGGACCGCGCGGCGCGGCCGCTCGGACCGGTACTCGATGAGCGCCTGCATGCCGCGGGTCCAGGCGCGCAGCGGATCGTGCTCGCACAGTTCGGCGTAAGCCCAAGCGGCCCTTGCCTGTTCACCGGCCGCGTCGAAATAGCCCAGATCCGTACTGGCATTCGCCAGCAGACCGGACAGGGTGCCCGCCAAAAGGTACAGGTGCGCCGTATCGGACGGACGCTGATGGCCTTCCAGCAACCGGTAGACCCGACGCCGCACCCGCAGCATCTCCACCATCATCGGCACCGGCGGCATGTGTACGTAATCGTTGGCGATGCGCGTGACATCCGCATCGAGCTGTTCCAGCAGGGTCGCACCCACATTGGTGCCCTCGGCCCTCCCCGCGTGCTCGCTTGCTTCGTGAGCAGCCGCCATGATCAGATCCCTCTCCGAAATCGCCGCTAACGCATCGCCCCTCATCGCACCCGTATCGACGAGTGCCAGCAGTTCCGCGTCGCTGGAATAACTGGCCTGCGCCGGCATCCCGCTCCGAAACTCGGAACCGCCTTGGCGCACATCGAAACCGGGAACGGCGGGGCGGTCGATCAAGGGCTGGTCGATCAAGGCCGCGAACCGTGCCCGCACAACATCGTCGGACCTGGCAAGGGAAGTATCGAGGGCGGCCTGATTGATGGGGCGGGGATGCACCCGATCGCCCCCGGCCTCCCATTTCGAGACCAGTCGTTCGTGCACACCCAGGTGGGCGGCGAACTCCCGGATACTCATGCGTTTGGCATCGCGGAGGGCCCGGGCCTCTTTGCCTGACCAGTGCCGGACCACGGTGCCATCCCTTCCGAACGAACTCCGAACTCCAGGGTACGAGCGGAAAGTGGCCGCGACCACATCCGAAACCTTCTCGGTACCAGGCGTTATACGCACCGGTAATAGTGGCGGCGGAAAGGCAGCGGAATGCGGGTGTACGGGCGTTCTCACCGTGGCACCCGGCAGGCGACCCTGGTGACCGGGGGAAGGAGGCGGGGACGTGAACGCGGACAGGCTCAGAACAGTCGAAGACTGGGTTTCCTACTACCGGCACGAGTTCGGGCTGCCGGTCATCGAACGCGGCGGATTCGTCATGCTTCCCGTCACCGCGCAGATCGGGGTGCTACACCTACCGGTCGCGCGGGCCGAAATGGTGCGCGGCGCACTGCAACAGCAACGCTGCGGCGGGCCCATGCTGGCCCGGCAGATTCGCTGGAGCTTTCTGGCCGAACCGGATTCGCGGCCCGGCGACCAGATCATGATGGCGCTCAACCGGCTCGATATCGGCATTCCGGCCATCGGCAGCGCGGTCATGCTCCCCACCGGCCTCGGCCGCTGGACGCGCGAGGGCTGCCACTGGGTGACGCCACCCGCACGTGATTCCGAACTCCCACCCCTGTCGGCGATCATCACGACAGCTCTGGCGGTGGGAGCGGAAAGCGAGGACTGAACGCAGCCGGTCCTCGCACCACCGAGTCCGCCCCTCCTGGCAGTCGACGGGGCGGACTCGGCTCTTTTCGATGAGTCTGACCCACAACGGCTTTCGGGCTCGACGGGGAGCGAAGGACGTCAGCGCGCCTGCTGGGGCGGGGCCGGGGGGAAGAGCGGGGGGAGGGTGGGAACGACCACGGGTGGGAGGCCCGGGATGATCGTGATGGTGTTCGGGCCGGGCGTGGTGGTGGGCGCCTCGGTGGTGGTGGTGTAGATGTGAGGCTGAGGTGCGGCCAGGGACTCGTTGGTGGCGTCGGTGGTGGTGGGCGACGCGGCCGCGGGTTCGGTGGCGGGGCGGGTGGTGCTGGCCGGGACCGAGCTGGTGACGGCGTCCTGGCGCTGCGAATCATGGGTCAGGACTTGGGATCCCCAGCCGAGGGTGATGCCGATGGCGGCCACCACGACGAGCGCGCCGACGGCGACGCCGGCCAGGCTGACCTCACGGCGGCGGCCGAATTTCTCCGCCGCACCCGGGTGGGCCGGCCAGGACTGGCTGGGCTCCGAGGGTGTGGGTACGGCGTCCTCGCGCGGGGCGGTGGGGAACGGCGCGGGTGCAGGCCGGTGCAGGACCGGGCGGGCCAGCATGGCCGCGCCGCGGGTGACCACGGTGTCGGGGGCGGCCGGGACGATGACGGGGACGCCCAGCCAGCGTCGCAAAACCTTTGCCACCAGCGGAATCTGGGCGCAGCCGCCGAGCAGGGCGACCGCCTGCACCGGCTGCTCGGAGCGCAGGATGACATCGCGCGTCATGCGTGCGGAGGATTCGACGGCCAGCATGATGAGGGCCTCGAAGTTCTCCTGCGACAGCAGCACCAGGCCCTCGGTGGAGGGCAGTGCCACCGCGCTGCTGCTGGAGAGCTGCTCCTTGGCCTCGCGGCAGAGCTTGTCGAGCGCGATGAGCCCGGTGTGGTCCGGCGGATGTGCGATTCGCCCGGAGGCGATCTGCTGTTCGCGGATCAGCGCGTCGAGGTAGTCGCCGCTGATATCGCTGGTGCGTTCGCTGAAGCAGACCTGCCGGGTGCCGGTATCGACGACCGTCACCGACAACCCGGACGCGCCTAGGTCATAGAGCGCGACGGTGCCGAAACCCTGCAGCTCCCCGGAGTATTCGAGGAATTCCAGCGCCGCCACCACGTCGGGCACCAGCTCGTAATTGGTGAACTGCCGCCGCGCCAGCTCGGCCCGGATGGCCCGCGCGTGATTCTCGTCCCGGTAGGCGATGGCGGTGGCGCTGATCCGCGAATCCGCGGCGAGCACCGCCCCGACCGCGTCGGCGACCAGCTCGTCGACCCGGCGTTCGCCGACCGGCACCGCCTGCACATCGAACGCGTCCGGCGGGCCGTCGAATCCGCTGCGGGCCCGGGCGTATCGCTGCTGCGGGGGCGCGCCGAAATTGCGTGCGGCCTGTTCGGCGGAATCGCCGGTGAACGGACGTGCGACGCGAACCGCGCCCGCCCCCACCGAAACTCCCAGAACCGAACTCATCCGCTGCCCATCTCGTCGACACACACCCGTCGTCGCCACCTTACGACGTACCGGGCCATCCGTACACCCGCGTACCCGCCCATCGGACGGCGTATTCGCGCCACGGACGACGGTCAACTGTCCAGGCAGCGGCCGAATTACGCCGAGCGCCGGGTCGAAACCGCTACCCCGTAATGCAACTCACTTGGACACGGGAAAATTCAGATAGGCCCGCGACGGTGTCGGCCCCCGCTGACCCTGATATTTCGAGCCCGCCGCGGCACTGCCGTACGGGTGCTCGGCCGGACTGGTGAGCCGGATAAGACACAGCTGCCCGATTTTCATGCCGGGCCACAGGGTGATCGGCAGGTTCGCCACATTCGACAGTTCCAGCGTGATGTGCCCGCTGAATCCGGGATCGATGAAGCCCGCGGTGGAGTGGGTCAGCAGGCCCAGGCGGCCCAGGCTGGACTTGCCCTCCAGCCGGCCGGCCAGATCGTCGGGCAGCGAGCACACCTCGAGCGTGGAGCCGAGCACGAATTCGCCGGGATGCAGCACGAACGGCTCCCCCGCGGCGGGTTCCACCAGGGTGGTCAGCTCGTCCTGCCGCTGCGCCGGATCGATATGCGTGTAGCGGGTGTTGTTGAACACCCGGAAGAGACTGTCCAGCCGCACATCGATACTCGACGGCTGCACCAGCTTCTCGTCGAACGGCTCGACCCCGAGACGTCCATTGGCGATTTCCTTACGGATGTCGCGATCACTAAGCAGCACTGTGCCATTTTGCCCTCCGCTTCGCTCCGGGCGGTTCGCGGCCCCCAAGGTCTCGTTCTTCCCTCCCTCCGCTCCTCCGCTGCGCTCCGTCGCTCCGCTCAGTCCAGAACGAGACGGGCCGCGAACTTTCAGTACTCTACCGGCGGGTTTTCCTGCGTGGACACCTCGATGACCTGTTTCGGTTTACGCAGTCCCCAGGTGGCGTGGGCCTCGGCGCGCATGCGGGGGACCATGTGCGGGTAATGCAGTTCGAATGCCGGGCGCTCGGAGCGGATGCGCGGCAGTTCGTAGAAGTTGTGCCGGGGTGGTGGGCAGGTGGTGGCCCATTCCAGGGAATTGCCGTAACCCCACGGGTCGTCGACGGTCACCACTTCGCCGTAGCGGTAGCTCTTGAAGACATTCCACACGAACGTGACCATCGAGAATCCGAGGATGAACGAGCCGATGGTGGAAATGGTATTGAGCGTGGTGAATCCGTCGCTCGGCAGGTAATCCGCGTAGCGGCGCGGCATGCCCTGGTTACCCAGCCAGTGCTGCACCAGGAACGTGGTGTGGAAACCCAGGAACGTGGTCCAGAAATGCAGTTTCCCGAGCCGTTCGTCCAGCAGCCGCCCGGTCATCTTGGGGAACCAGAAGTAGATGCCGGCGAAGGTGGCGAACACGATGGTGCCGAACAGCACGTAATGGAAATGCGCCACAACGAAATACGTGTCCGAGACGTGGAAGTCCAGCGGCGGCGAGGCCAGGATGACGCCCGAGAGCCCGCCGAACAGGAATGTCACCAGGAAGCCCACCGAGAACAGCATGGGTGTCTCGAAGGTCAGCTGCCCGCGCCACATGGTGCCGACCCAGTTGAAGAACTTCACCCCCGTCGGCACCGCGATGAGGAAGGTCATGAACGAGAAGAACGGCAGCAGCACCGATCCCGTCGCGTACATGTGGTGTGCCCACACCGCGATGGACAGCGCGCCGATGGCCAGCGTCGCGTACACCAGCGTGGTGTAGCCGAACAGCGGTTTGCGGCTGAAAACCGGGAAGATCTCGGTCACGATGCCGAAGAACGGCAGCGCCACGATATAGACCTCGGGATGCCCGAAGAACCAGAACAGATGCTGGTAGAGGATGACCCCGCCATTGGCCGAGTCGTAGATGTGCCCGCCCAGGTGCCGGTCCACCTCCAGGCCCATGAGCGCCGCGGTGAGGATCGGAAACGCCAGCAGCACAAGCACACTCGTGACCAGGATGTTCCAGGTGAAGATGGGCATGCGCCACATGGTCATGCCGGGGCAGCGCAGGCAGATGACCGTGGTGATCATATTGACCCCGCCCAGGATGGTGCCGACGCCGGACACCGCCACGCCCATGATCCACAGGTCCGCGCCCACGCCCGGCGCGTGTTCGGCCAGGCTGAGCGGGGTGTAGGCGGTCCAGCCGAAGTCCGCCGCGCCGCCCGGCGTGATGAATCCGGCGGTCGCCATGGTGGCCCCGAACAGGTAGAGCCAGTAGCTGAGCGCGTTCAACCGCGGAAAGGCGACATCCGGCGCGCCGATCTGGAGCGGCAGCACCGCATTGGCGAATCCGAAGACGATGGGCGTCGCATAGAACAGCAGCATGATGGTGCCGTGCATGGTGAACAGCTGGTTGAACTGTTCCGGCGTCAGGAACTGCATGCCCGGCCGCGCCAGCTCCGTCCGCATCAGCAGCGCCATCAGGCCGCCGACCAGGAAGAACGCCATGGCGGTGAACAGGTACATGTTCCCGAGCATTTTGGGATCGGTGGTGGTGATGGCCTTCCACAGATACGACCCCTGGGGCCCCATCCGCCGTGGAAATGGCCGCACGGGTTCGAGCTCGGGAACTTCACGAGCGGGCACCGCGGTCATACGTCCTCCTCGACCGCCGAGCAGGAGCACCGAGCGCACGCTTCAGCTAACGTTCAGCGCATCCAAACTTCCTGTGGTGGACGGGTTTTCGACCCTGCGGGCCAGTCTACGACCGCCCGTAGGCGGAACCAGCTGCTTCTGCGAAAGAGCTCCGCGATCTTCGGCGCGTCGCCCCTGACACGGGGAACCCGGGGGCCGGACACACCTGCGCTCACTCGCCCGCGACCTGCGAGGAGATCCGAGAATTTGCACCGGGTGAGAAGTGGTCTGATAGAGTCGCGTGCGCAAGCAGGACCGCGCCGGTGTGGTGTAGTGGCAACACGCTACCTTCCCAAGGTCGAATTGCGGGTTCGATTCCCGTCACCGGCTCCATGTGAAAGGCCCCCGTCCGACGGACGGGGGCCTTTTGCATGTCACAGCAGGACTTTCCGCATGTCATCGCGCTACTTGACGCACTCCGTGGCGATTCGCTTGGTGGCCTTGCCCGCCTTGATCAGATCCTCGGTGCCGAGGCTGACCTTGGCCGGGTTGGTGCCGTTGGCGCTGTCGATGATCTTCTGGATGCCGCTGTCCGACAGGCCTTCCTGAAGGTAGATATTGGCGACACAGTCCGCGGTCGGCTGACTGAGTTTGCCCTTGTCCTGCAAGGCTTTCGAGATCTGCTCGGCGGTCAGCGCGCTGCCGCCCGGGCTGGTGGTCGCCCCCGCCGAGGTGGTGGGCGCGCCGGACACGCTGGTCGCGGCCGCCGAGGTGGCCGTCACCGCGGTCGTGGTGGCGGGGGTGGCCGATTGCTGGTCATTGCTGCACGCGGACAGCAGCGGCAGCGCCAGCAGCGCCACCACGACAACGAATTTCCGCATTTGTGATCCCTCCCGGACGCCGGGCCGATCCCGGTCGATGCTGAGATTGCACACCGGCACCCGGGAGTTAACAAGCGGAGATCGAAAACCGCGGGCCACCAAGGCCCCTGGCGATCGCGCTACCGCGGTGACGGGGGCGCTACTGCGCCGACTGCATGCAGGCGGTCACGATCTTGGTGGCCGCGGCCTGCGCCTTGTCCGTGTCGTCCTTGCTCATGCCGGCCGACTCCATGTCCGTCACATTGCCGGACTTGGCGTCGTTCTTGATCATGCGACGCAGTCCGTCCTGCGAAATACCCTGGTCCACGAAGACTTTCGCGGCGCAGTCGGCGAACTTGGCTTCGAGACCACCGGCCTGCAGGGATTTGGACACATCAGCCTGGGTGACATCGGCGGGCTTGTCGCCGCTGCCGCCGCACGCGGCCAGCAGGGGAAGCGCGACGAGCGCGGCGGCCAACAAGGAAATGCGCACTGGTGCCTCTACTCTCGAGGTTCGACGGGAGAACTGCCGCAGGCACCCTCTCACAGATCCATGGCGGCGCGCAGCGCTGTGTCGATTCGCTCGGCCGTTTCGCTGTCGACTTCGGCGATGCGACGCTCCAACCAGCCCCGATAGATGCGGCCCAGATTGCCGGCGTGGACCCAGCCGTGGCCGGGAATGGGCACGGCCAGGATGTCCCGGGGATCCCCGGTCTCGACCTCGGCGGCGATCAGCCAGGGGCGCGGCGACTCGTTGATGCCGTCGCTCGAGATGAGGATGATGGTGCGGGTTCGGGTGGTGCCGTGCGGGTGGTAGACCCAGAGTTCACCCCTGCGCACGCAGCTCCTTTTCGGCGGCGAGCTGTTCCGCCTCGTCGGCCGCGGCGAGTTCGACCGGGTCCGGCACCGGGCCGCACCCCAGCCGCACGGCTTCGCGGCGCGCGGCGCGGGAAATCCACGCCGACGGCGACATGCCTGCGCGGGCGGCGGCGTCCTGTGCATAGGACCAGGCCGCCTCGTCCAGCGACAGTGTCACTTTCCGGGTTGCCATACCTTTTATCGTACCGCCGGAGCGGAATTTTCCCGCCTGTTGGCGACACGTCAACGACTGTAGGGTGAGACTCGCAGGGGATCAGGACAGGGGAGAGTCGCGCATGACGAAGTTGAACCACCACCGGACCGGCAGCGGCGACCCCCTCGTGCTCGTGCACGGCGTCGGCAGCCGCTGGCAGGTGTGGGAGCCGATCATCGGCGCCCTGGCCGAATCCTTCGATGTGGTCGCGGTGGACCTGCCCGGATTCGGCGAGAGCGCACCGATCGAGCACACCACCGTCTCCACCCTCGCCGATGCCCTGGTCGATTTCCTCGCCGCCGAGGGCATCGAGAATCCGCATCTGGCAGGCAATTCCATGGGCGGCGGCATCGTGCTGGACCTGGCCGCGCGGGGCCTGGCGCGCTCGGTCACCGCCTACTCCCCCATCGCGTTCTGGGACACCGCGGGCCGCGTTTGGTGCCAGCAGGCGCTGGGTCGCGCCAAACAGCTCTCCAGGGTGCTGCATCCGGCCGTGCCCGCGGTGCTCGGAAACATCGTCGGCCGTTCCACTTTCCTCGGGCTGGTGTTCGGCAAGCCCTGGGCGATCGACGCCCAGGTGGCCGTGGACACCGTCGAGGGCCTGCTCGGCGCGGCGGGCTTCGATGCCGCGCTGGCCTCCTTCACCGACTTCCGGCTCCCCGACCGCACCGCCCTCGGCGACATCCCGATCACCATCGCCTGGGGCAACCGTGACATTCTGCTCACGTACGCCACGCAGTCCCGGCGCGCCCGCGCGGAACTGCCCGGCGCGCGGCACGTCACCCTGCACGGCAGCGGCCATACGCCCTTCTTCGACGATCCGGCCGGCTGTGCGCGCCTGCTCCTGGACCAGCTCGGATAAGGAAAGACCGTGAGCCACAACGTTTCCCTCACCTTCGACGGCGACCGGGCGTACGTGGCCCTGGACCGGCCGGACAAGCACAACGGCCTGACCATCGACATGCTGAACGAGCTGGTCCGGGTCGCCGGGATCATCGGGAAGCGCTCCGACATTCGCGCCGTAATCCTGTCGGGCAACGGACCCAGCTTCAGCTCCGGTCTGGATATCGCCAAGGCCATGGGCAACCCGCTGGACGTGGTGCGCAACTTCGTCCCGCTGCCCTGGCGCGGCACCAATACCTTCCAGGAGGCCTGCTGGGCCTGGCGGCGACTGCCGCAGCCGGTGATCGCCGTGGTGCACGGGCGCTGCTACGGCGGCGGACTACAGATCGCGCTGGCCGCCGACTTCCGGTTCGTCACACCGGATTCGGAGTTCGCGGTCATGGAGGCCAAGCACGGGCTGATCCCGGACATGACCGGCGCGGCCACCCTGTCCCGGCTCATCGGCCTCGACCAGGCGCTGCTGCTCACCATGACCGCCGATCCGGTCGACGCCGCCTACGCCGCGCGCATCGGCCTGGTCACCGAGGTCACCGCCGACCCGCGCGCGGCCGCCGAGAAACTGGCCGACCGCATCGCCGCCCGCTCCCCGCAGGCGGTGGCGAGCGCCAAGAAACTGTTCGACCGCTCCTGGCACGCGTCGGTGCGCCGGACCCTGGCCGTGGAACGCGCCACGCAGCTGCCGCTCATCCTGAAGCAGGCGCTCGAGCATGGTAGGAATGGAAAGTAAGCCAATTCACGGCAAATAAACCGGTTTGCAAGCCCCGAATTTCGGGTATGGCTGTTAGCATTTTCACACTTTGCCAACGAGTCGAACGCATTGTGCGGCCCGTCACATACGGTGTGGTCCGCGCATTATTCGGCGAGACCCGGAGGAAGCACCGCATTGACCAAGACCGCCCCGCTGCTGCTTTCCGCGATAGCAGGTGCCACGGCCTTGCTCCTTACCGTGACCATGCCGGCTGCAGCCAATCCGAATGCAATCAACCCGATTCCGGTGCTGAACGGCTCGAACGGTTTGCCGCAGCTGCCGGGCCGCACCAAGGCGGTCTTCCAGGTCACCGGAATGGCCAGCCCCAACAACACCCAGACCTACAACGTGCTCGGGACCGACCTGGGCATCATGTGGGACGACGGGAACGGCGAGATGCTCACCGCCTTCGGTGACACCGCCGGCCTGGGCCTGCCGAATCTGCTGGTCGGCAGCACCTGGGCGTGGCGTTCGAACATCCTGCTGCGCTCACACACCCAGGACCCTGCGAACGGCATCTACTTCGACTCGGTGGTGCGCGACATCTTCGGCCAGGCGCGGGATCTGATCCCCAGCCCGAAGATCCCGTTCATCGAGATCAGCCGCATCCCCACCGCGGGCATCTCGGTCGGCGGCACCCAGTTCATGAGCCTGATGTCGGTGAAGAGCTGGGACGACGTGGGCGAGTGGACCACCAACTACTCCAGCCTCGCGGTGTCCGGCGACAACGGCGAGAACTGGGTGGAGCTGCCCGCCACCCGCCGCCCCGACGACGGCGGCAACGCGAACTTCCAGATGAACGCCTTCGTCAAGCGCGACGGGTTCCTCTACGAGTTCGGCACCGCATCCGGCCGCAACCACCCGGCATACGTCGCCCGCGTCCCAGAAGGGGCGGTCACCGATATGGGCGCGTACGAGTACTGGGACGGCGGCAAGTGGCAGAAGGACGTCAATGCGGCGCAGCCGGTGATCGGCGGCGGCGTGGCGGAGATGTCGGTGCAGTGGAACGACTACCTGGGCCAGTACGTCATGCTCACCACGGATCCGTGGAACTCGGTGGTCATGTACACCTCGCCGAGTCCCGAAGGTCCTTGGAGCGCACCGTCGGTGCTCATCGACACGCGGGAACTGCCGACGGCGTACGCGCCGTACATCTTCCCGTACCAGACCGGGCGTGACCTGTACTTCCTCACCACGGTCCACAGCCAGTACAACGTGCTGCTGATGCACACCACGCTGTAGAAAACTCAATTCTCGGGAAACCCCGATGAGACACTCGGCCGCGAACGCCTCCGCGTTCGCGGCCGAACTCGTCTCGGCGCACAGCTCATAGACTCGTCCCCATGGATGCCGCCGAATGGGACGAGCACTACGCCAATACCGAATTGGTGTGGGGCGCACCTCCGAATGCCACGGTGGTCGAACAGGTCTTCGGGCTGGAGCGGCGGGCGCCGGTCGGCGGCGGGATCGGCGAGCCGCAGCCGGAGCTGCCACGGGTGCTGGACCTGGGGTGCGGTGAGGGCCGGAACGCGCTGTGGCTGGCCACCCACGGCTGGCGGGTGGACGCCGTCGACTTCTCCCAGACCGGCATCGACAAGGGCCGGACCGTCGCCTCGCGGCTGTCTCGCTCGGTGCGCGGGCGCATCCACTGGATCCACGCGAATGTCATGCAGCTGGACGCCGCCGGCATCACCGGACCCTACGAGCTCATCCTGTTCGCCTTCCTGCACCTGCCCGCCGCGGACCGCCGCTCCCTGCTGCTGCGCGCGACCGAGATGCTCTCCCCCGAGGGCACCCTGCTGGTGATCGGCAATGACACCCTGAACCTGGCGGAAGGCTATGGCGGCGAGCAGGATCCGGCCCGGACCTTCACCCCGGCCGACATCCTCGCCGACCTGTCCCCCGCCGAGCCCGATATCCGCATCCGCATCGCCGACCGCGTGCACCGTCCCACCGAGGACCGCGACGCCATCGACGCCCTGGTGGTGGCGACCAGGCTCGCGCCGGAACCCCGGGACGAGCCGCTCGCACTCGAGGCCCCGCAGCCGCCGGCGCTCGGCCTCTCCTGACGGCACCCGGCGCTAGCTGCGGACCGCAATTCCGGTGAGCCGCGCGCTCTCCGCCCACAACCGTGCGCGGCGGTCGGGGTCGGTGGTGTGCGCGGCGGTCGGAACATCCTCGCGGCGCACGAAGAATCGCCCGGTGATGCCGTTCAGGTCCGGCGAGGTGGCCAGCCAGACCGGGGTGTCCGCCCCGGCATCCGGACCGGGCAGCATCGGATTGATCCACTGCGACCAGGCGAAGGCCCGCAGCAGCCCGCGCGCGGACTCCCGGCCCAGCCCGGTGTGCCGGATGATGCCCGGATGCGCGCCGTTGACGGTGACGCCGGTGCCCGCCAGACGCTCGGCCAGGCTGTAGACGAACATCGCGTTCATGTTCTTGGTGCGCCCGTAGGCCACGAAAGGCCGGAAACTGGGCGGGAATCCGAGCGCGCGCGCATTCTCGAAACCCAGATCGTCCAGATCGGCGGGCACTCGCCGCAGGGCCGTCGGTGAGGCCCCGACCACCACCAGCCGCGCGGATCGTCCTGCGTCGGCAAGGTTCTCGCCGAGCGTGCGCAGCAGCAGGTACGGCGCCAGATGGTTGGTGACCAGCGTGCGCTGCAGGCCCTCGGGCGTGTGGTCGCCGAGGTGGGCGACCACCGCCGCATTGCTGATCAGAATGTCGATTCGGCTGTCGCGCAGGCGATCCGCGAGCTGACGCACGTCGGCCAGCAGTGACAGATCGGCGAGTTCGCCTCGCAGCACGGCCTGCGGAACGGCCGTCCGGATCCGCTGCTGTGCGGCGTTCAATCGGCCGCGGTCCCGCCCGACCAGCACCACTTCCGCTCCCAGGCCGGCCAGCTGTCGTGCGATCGCTTCTCCGATGCCGTTCGTCGAGCCCGTGACGACGGCCGTTGTTCCCCGGTCCATACCCACTCCCTCCTAGGTTGACAACGTCAACCTAAACGCACAGGTTGACGTTGTCAACCGCCGACTACGATGGACCGATGCCGCCGTCCACTCGCACCGTGCTGCTCGATTCCGCACTCCGCCTGCTCGACGCCGGCGGGGTCGAGGCCGTCACACTGCGCGAGGTCGGCAATGGCGCGGGCGTCTCGCACAACGCGCCGTACAAGCACTTCGCCAACAAGGAAGCCCTGCTCGCGGCGGTCGCCGCCCGCGAACTATCCGAGCGCGCAACGGATTTCGCCCGCATCGTCCAGGAACACCCGGAACCCGTCGAGATGCTGCGCGGGGTCCTGCACGGCTATATCGCCTGGGCGCTCGAGCACCCCGCCCGCTTCAAGCTCGTCTTCGGCCGCTGGGCCGACGAGACGCCCGAGCTCGCCGAAACCGGCCGCAATGCGCAGAACGCCCTGATCGCCCTGGTCGGGCAGGCGCAGGCCGCGGGCAGCCTGCCGGGCGGGGATACCGAACGGATGGCCTCACTGGTCCGCGCCCTGGCCCACGGCGCCGCCGACCTCGCCTCCTCGGGCCACCTCGACGCGAACGGCAAGGGCCACGCCGACCCCGCCGATCTGGTCGACGATCTCCTCGGCTACATGGGCAGAGCGCGCTGACCCGGTGCGGCGTTCAGCTCGCGGACCAGCGCTCCAGCCACGGCGTGAACACGGCGACGATCTCCTCGAACCCCGCCCGATACGAATGCGCCTGTCCCGCAATGACATGCACCTCGGTCGCGTCGGCGGCCTCCGGGATGCCGAACGGGTCGCGGGCGCCGTTGACCACGACGACCTCGATATCCCCGGGAGCGAGCAGTTCCTCGCGGCGCGACTTCTCGGGTTTGCCCGGCGGATGCAGGGGGAACGACAGCGCGACCACGCCCCGTGCTCCGGCCGCCCGCGCGGTCCGGCACGCCACCCGCGCGCCATTGCTGCGCCCGCCCTGGACCAGCGGCACCCCACGCACCTTCTTCCGCAGTGCCGCAATGATTTCCAGCCACGCCGCGTCCTGCACGTCGGCCTTGCCCGGCGCGCGCCGCCCCGCCACCCGGTACGGCTGGGTCACCAGCGCCACCGCGCCGCCCATTTCCACCGCCGAATCCCGCAGGGCCAGTATGTCTTTCGCCTCGACGCCGCCGCCGGCGCCATGGGTGAGCACGAGCAGGAACCGCGGCTTCGCCCGCCCGCGCCGCTCGATCTCCACCTCCGCCGGTCCGGCACTCGTCTCGATGCGCATGTAGGCACCGTAATGAGGGGCACGGACCGGGCTCGCGCGGCACACCGGCGGACCGCGCCACCGCCGCCGGACCTCGATCGACCAGGCCGCGACGAGCCCGGCAACCCCGGGTCCCGGCAACTCGCGTGCTTTCAGTCACATTCGGCCGTGATGACCTTGGCGCACCTCTTACCGGTCGGTAACATGGCGCATAAGTTACCCGCCAGTAGCGCTGCTTTACGGTGTCTACCCGGTGGAGACCTAACGGGCGGGAACGGCACACACCGAACCGCACCCATCTCAATGGAGAGTGAGTACGACCATGGGTCACTACAAGAGCAACGTTCGCGACCTCGAGTTCAACCTCTTCGAGTTCCTCGGCATCCAGAAGCTGCTCGACGCGGGCGCCTACGGCGACCTCGACGCCGACACCGTCAAGGAGATGCTGAACGAGGTCCGACGTCTGGCCGAGGGCCCGCTGGCGGATTCGTTCGTCGACGGCGACCGCAACCCGCCGACCTTCGACCCGGAGACCCACACGGTCACCCTCCCCGACTCCTTCAAGAAGTCCTACCGCGCCCTCGAGGACGGCGGCTGGTCCAAGGTTCCGGTCCGCGAGGAGCTGGGCGGCCTCGGTGCCCCGTCCGTTATCGGCTGGGCCCTGGGCGAGATGGTCCTCGGCGCCAACCCGCCGGCCCAGATGTACGCCGCCGGTGCGGGTTTCGCGCAGGTCTTCTACAACAACGGCACCGATGAGCAGAAGAAGTGGGCTCAGAAGATCGCCGACCGCAACTGGGGCGCCACCATGGTGCTGACCGAGCCCGACGCGGGCTCCGACGTCGGCGCCGGCCGCACCAAGGCGATCCAGCAGGAGGACGGCTCCTGGCACATCGAGGGCGTCAAGCGCTTCATCACCTCGGGCGACTCCGACGACCTGTTCGAGAACATCATGCACCTGGTGCTGGCCCGCCCCGAGGGCGCCGGCCCGGGCACCAAGGGCCTGTCGCTGTTCTACGTGCCGAAGTTCCACTTCGACTTCGACACCGACACCCTGGGTGAGCGCAACGGCGTGTTCGTCACCAATGTCGAGCACAAGATGGGCATCAAGGTCTCGGCCACCTGTGAGGTCACCTTCGGCGGCCACGGCGTTCCGGCCAAGGGCTGGCTGGTGGGCGAGGTCCACAACGGCATCGCGCAGATGTTCGACGTCATCGAGAACGCGCGAATGATGGTGGGCACCAAGGCCATCGCCACCCTGTCGACCGGTTACCTGAACGCGCTCGAGTACGCCAAGACCCGTGTGCAGGGCGCCGACCTGACCCAGATGACCGACAAGAGCGCCCCGCGCGTCACCATCACCCACCACCCGGACGTGCGTCGTTCGCTGGCCATGCAGAAGGCGTACGCCGAGGGCCTGCGCGCCGTGTACCTGTACACCGCCGCGCACCAGAACGCCGACATCGCCGAGCTGGTCTCGGGCGCCGACAAGGACACCGCGTTCCGCGTCAACGACCTGCTGCTGCCGATCGTCAAGGGTGTCGGTTCCGAGCGGGCCTACCAGTACCTGACCGACTCGCTGCAGACCTTCGGCGGCTCCGGCTTCCTGCAGGACTACCCGATCGAGCAGTACATCCGCGACGCCAAGATCGACTCGCTGTACGAGGGCACCACCGCCATCCAGGCGCAGGACTTCTTCTTCCGCAAGATCGCCCGCGACCGCGGCGTGGCGCTGGCCCACGTGGCCGGCCAGGTGCAGAAGTTCATCGAGCGTGAGGGCGGCAACGGCCGCCTGAAGGCCGAGCGCAAGCTGCTGGCCACCGCCCTCGAGGACGTGCAGGGCATGGCCGCCACCCTGACCGGGCACCTGATGGGCGCCCAGCAGGACCCGAAGGAGCTCTACAAGGTCGGCCTGGGCTCGGTCCGCTTCCTGCTGGCCGTCGGCGACCTGATCATCGGCTGGCTGCTGCTGGCCCAGGCCGAGGTCGCCATCAACGCCCTCGACAACGGCTCCAACGAGCCGTTCTACCAGGGCAAGATCGCCACCGCGCAGTTCTTCGCCCGCAACGTGCTGCCGGAGCTGACCTCGATCCGCACCGTCCTGTCCAACCTGGACAACGACATCATGGAGCTGGACGAAGCGGCCTTCTGACGCAGGGTCCCGGGGGCTGTGCCCCCGAACCCCCAGTACCAAGCGATGCGGCCCGGAATCTTCCGGGCCGCATCGCTTTTCGGCGTTTCTTCGGAGGCGGTCTACCAGTGCTCACCCGAGGCGGAGGCGGAGATGGTGCTGATGAAGCCGAGGATGAAGTGAGCCAGCCAGTCCATGGGGTACCCGTCTGTCGTACTGAAAAATGAATGCCTCAGAACGCTATCCACAACCGATGCCGAACGGTTGCCCCGAACTTCCCGGGCATGAACCTCACGACTGCTCGGTCCATGAGGCATCCGATCCCCGCCGCAACCGGCAGCACACTGGCGGCGATCTCAATTCGGTGGGCGATTTTCGAGTTCAGAAGTCAGAAAATGCCAGGAACTCCGCCGCTCACGGCCATCCCAATCAGCTGCTAGCAAATTTTCTGCAACGATAATCGGGGGGCAAAAATAGAGCTCCGTGCGGTTGCCGGGTCGGGGGTCTGGCAACAGCACGGAGCCATCCCTTCTATCGACACCCATTCCAGGGCGTTACACACCCGTTCCGCCCGAGTGGAAAAAAATTTCGCGGCCCACCGCTGGGGGGACAATCGAGACGGATCGGAACCGTACGACGCGAGGAGACCACTCATGGAGCTCGGAATGATCGGACTCGGCCGGATGGGCGCGAATATCGTGCGCCGGATCGTGCGGGACGGGCATACCGCCGTCGGCTACGAACGCCACCCGGAGCACATCGAGGAACTCTCCGCCGAACTCGGCGACAGTTTCCAGGGCAGCACCGAACTCCCCAAGTTCGTGGCCATGCTCACCGCCCCGCGCGTGGTGTGGGTGATGATCCCGGCGGGCGCCACCGGTGCGGTCATCGACACGCTGGCCGGGCTGCTGGAACCCGGCGACATCATCATCGACGGCGGCAACAGCCGCTACCACGAGGACATCGCGCGGGCGAAGGCCCTGCGGCCCAAGGGCATCCACTACGTGGACATCGGCACCTCGGGCGGCGTATTCGGGCTCGAGCGCGGCTTCTGCCTGATGATCGGCGGCGAGAACGACACCGTCGCCCACCTGGACCCGCTGCTGAAGTCGATCGCGCCCGGCGTGGACGCCGCGCCGCGCACCCCCGGTCGCACCGGTACGCCCTCCACCGCCGAACAGGGCTACCTGCACTGCGGCCCCGCGGGTGCGGGGCACTTCGTGAAGATGGTGCACAACGGGATCGAGTACGGCGCGATGGCCGCGTACGCGGAGGGCCTCAACATCCTCCACCGGGCCGATGCCGGCGAGCACCAGGACACCGAGCACTCCGCGGAGGTCACCCCGCTCGAACACCCCGAGTACTACCGCTACGACATCGACGTACCCGAGGTCACCGAGGTGTGGCGGCGTGGTTCGGTGGTCGCCTCCTGGCTGCTCGACCTCACCGCCGCCGAGCTCTACGCCGACCCGAACCTCGATTCCTTCGGCGGCCGCGTCTCCGATTCGGGCGAGGGTCGCTGGACCCTCGATGCTGCCATCGACGAGGGCGTGCCCGCCCCCGTCCTGTCCGCGGCCCTGTTCCAGCGCTTTTCCTCCCGCGGCGAGGGGCTCTACGCCGACAAGGTGCTTTCTGCCATGCGCCAGGCCTTCGGTGGTCATCATGAGCTACCGCAGGGGTGAATGCGCCACACGCGGTGGCGCACCCGGTGTCGATGGCGGGAGATCGAAGAACTCCGGCTACGGTCGGGGCATGCGCCTTGTACCGGGAATCGTCGTCGCGGTGACCGCACTCGTGCTGTCCGGCTGTTCCAGCAGCGACAACTCGTCCACTCAATCCGCGCAGACCAGCAGCGGATCCCCGAGCAGCACCACCACCATCGCACCGCCGGCCACGACTCCGGCACAGCAGGATTGCGCGGCCGGCTACCTGTCGCAGTTCACGCTGCGGCAGAAGCTGGCGCAGCTGCTCACCGTCGGCGTCACCGGCGAGTCCGATGCCGAGAACGTGGTGAAGACCGAGCAGATCGGCGGCATCTTCATCGGCAGCTGGACCGACAAGGCCATGCTGGCCCAGCACCAGGTGGACGCGGTCCAGAAGGCCTCGCGGACACCGCTCATGGTGACCATCGACGAGGAGGGCGGGCGGGTCTCACGCGCCAAGGACCTGATCGGGGCCGCGCCCTCGTCCCGGGTGATCGCGCAGACCATGAGCCCGGACGAGTTCTACACCTTCAGCCTGGACCGGGCGCAGAAGCTGAAGGCGCTCGGCGTGACCGTGGACTTCGCGCCCGACGCCGATGTCAGCAGCCAGCCCGACGATTCGGTGATCGGCGACCGCTCCTTCTCCGACGACCCGGACGTGGTGGTGCAGTACGCGGGCGCGTTCATCCGGGCCTTCAAGGACGCCGGGGTGGGCAGCGTCATGAAGCACTTCCCCGGCCACGGTTCGGGCTCGGGCGACTCGCACACCGGCGCGGTGCAGACCCCGCCGCTGGATCAGCTGCAGAACAAGGACCTGGTGCCGTTCCGGCAGCTGGTCGATTCGGGTGCGGCGGTCATGGTCGGCCACCTGGATGTGCCCGGGCTCACCACCCCGAATGTTCCGGCCAGTATCAGCCCGCAGGCCATGGCACTGCTGCGGCAGGGCACCGGCTACGGCGCAGCGCCCTTCGACGGCGTCATCTTCACCGACGATCTGGGCGGCATGGCGGCCATCACCAATCGCATGAGCATCGAGGACGCGGTGGAGGCCGCCCTGGTCGCGGGCGCCGACAATGCGCTGTGGATCACCACGGACGCGGTGCCGAAGGTGCTCGACCGGCTCGTCGACGCGGTCAGCAGCGGCCGCTTACCGGGAGCCCAGGTGGATGCCTCGGTCCTTCGCATGGCAAAGTTCAAGGGCTCCGCGCCGCACTGCTGAGCAAACTTCCGGTTTCGAGTACATCTCACGGATCGGCCCGCCGCGGCGCGAAAGCGCTGTTGAGCGCGGTATTGGCGAAGGACCGGCAATTCACGCTCGTGGAACTTACCATGGAGTAAGATAAGGACTTCGACGCTCGTCGAGAGCGTCGACTGTCCGGTCTTAGGAGAGTGAATGGCAGGCGGAACGAAACGGCTTCCTCGCGCGGTGCGCGAGCAGCAGATGCTCGACGCCGCCGTGGAGGTCTTCTCGCGCAAGGGGTACCACGACACCTCCATGGACGCCATCGCCGCCGAGGCGAAGATCTCCAAGCCGATGCTGTACCTCTACTACGGATCCAAGGACGAGCTCTTCCGCGCCTGCATCCACCGCGAGAGCATGCGGTTCATCGAGGCGGTCGCGGTCGCGGGCAACCCCAAGCTGACCCCGCACGAGCAGCTGCGCGCGGGCCTGGAGGCCTTCCTGTCCTACGTGGACCAGAACCGGCTGTCCTGGCAGGTCCTCTACCGGCAGGCGCTGGGCCAGCAGCCCTTCGCCTCCGAGATCGCCAACAGCCGCGACCGGGTCATCGAACTCACCGCGAAGCTGTTGGAATCCAGCGCCAAATACGCCGAACCGGGCACCAATTTCGAGGTGGTGTCGGTGGCCGTGATCGGCGCGGGCGAGGCCATCGCCGACCGGGTCGCCAGCGGGCAGATCGATATGGCCGAGGCCGTGAACCTGCTCGACGATCTGGCCTGGCGCGGTCTGTCCGGCAGCAAGAAGAAGACCGAACCGGTCTGACCCGGCGCCCGGACCGTCCATCGCCCGGCCGACTTGCCGCCGCGCCTCTCGCCTGCCACAGTTCGCTGCGATCGTGTTGCAGGACGGCCGCTTCGGCCGGGGATGGGGATCGTCGTTGTTCGGCTTGCTGAAGCCGTGTGCGCACAGTGCGGCGCGGCACGGTATCGACCCGTCGGCCTGGCAGACCCACCTGTGCGGTCTCTGCCTGGGTTTGCGTGACGGCCACGGCCAGCTCGCGCGCGCGGCGACCAATACCGATGCCATCGTCCTCGAAATACTCACCGAGGCACAGCAATCCGAGCCGTCCGCCCGCACCGGCGCGGGCCCCTGCCCATTGCGCGGCATGCGCCGCGCCGAGGTGGTCGCCGCCGACGCACCCGGCGTGCGCCTCGCCGCGACCGCCTCACTGCTGCTGGGCGCGGCCAAGATTCGCGACCATGTCGACGACGGCGATGCCCACCGCCTGGCGCGCCGCCCGCTCACCCGCGTCTCCACCCGGTGGCACACCCGGGCGCGCGCCGCCGCCGAGCCCCTCGGTCTCGACGTCGAACCGCTGATCGCCGCGATCGAATCGCAGCTGCGGCTGGAGAATTCACCCGAGAGCACGCTCGCCGAGCTGACCGCGCCGACCCAGCTCTGCGCGGCGGAATTGTTCGCGCACACCGCGATTCTCGCGAACCGGCCCGAGAACGCCGGCGCCCTGCGGGCGGCGGGATGGCATTTCGGCCGTATCGCGCACCTGGCCGACGCGCTCGAAGACCTCGACGCGGACAATGCCGAGGGTCACTTCAACCCGCTGTCGGCCACCGGAACCACCCCGGAACAGGCGCACGCCCTTGTGGCCGAATCGAATTCACTCCTGCGCGCGGCCCTCGCCCGCGTCGCCCTGGACCGCGCCGCCACGGTCCGCTGGATCCTGCTCGACCCGCTGGGAGGCGTGGTCCGCAAGCTGGGCCGGGCCGCGGGCATCGCGCACACCTGCACCACCCACACCTGTCGCACGCACTCCGCGACGGCATCCGGGGCGGCACCGCGCGGCGGGCAGCCCTGGCAGCCGAGTCCCGGACCGCACTACCCCGGGCCCGGCGGACCGCAGTATCCCGGCTCGGAGCCGCAGTTTCAGCCGCCGTGGCAGCCGGGCGCGCCGTTCACGCCGCAGCCGGGGCTGGTGCCGCCCGGGCCGGGAGGACCGCCGATGCAGCGGCCGAGCCTGCTCGAGGGGCTGGGGATCATCGGCACCCAGTACTGCACCGGCTACGCGTGTTTCAAGTGGCACACCCGCCCGTGCAGCGGGCATCACAAGGCGCCGTGGATCGACCGCTGCGACTGCGACTGCTGCGACTGCTGTAGCAACTGCAACTGCGGCGGCGGCCATCACCACGCCGCGGGTGGCGGTGGCGGCTGCTGCGACGGACACGGCTGCTGCGACTGCAATTGCGGCGGGTGTGATTGCGATTGCTGCGACGGCGACTGCTGCGACTGTGACTGCTGCGGATGCGATTGCAGCTGCTGAACGTCGCGAGCCGAGACCGGCACGGCCGCCCCGGTTGCGTCGTGTGATCGCCGTGCAAGGGGCGTGCAAGCGGTCGTGCCCAGGCTGGGGGCATGACAACGGCACATGTTCCGGTCCTGGTGGCCGGCGGCGGTCTGGTCGGGTTGTCCGCCGCGCTGTTCCTCGAATACCACGGCGTCCCTTACGTTCTGGTGGAGCGGCGGGCGACCGCCTCGCCGCTGCCACGTTCGCGGGGGCTGCACACCCGCACCGGTGAGATGTACCGGCAGGCCGGGGTCGAGGCGCAGATCCTGGAGGCGGCGGCGAGCGCGTTGCGGGCGGGGAAGTTCGGCGGCGCGTGGACCGGCGAGTCGGTGCGGACCGCGGAGTCGCTGGATCTGTCGGGGCTGGGCGCGGCCATGGCGGCCGCGGATCCGAGTCCGTCGCAGTTCGTGTTCCTGCCGCAGGTGCAGCTCGAACCGGTGCTCGCGCAGGCCGCCCGGGAGCGCGGCGGCGACCTCCGATTCGCTACGGAGCTGGTGGAATTCGAGCAGGACGGGACGGGTGTCAGCGCGCTGCTGCGGGACGCCTCGGGTGCGCGGTCGCCGCTGCGGGCCGATTACCTGATCGCGGCGGACGGTGCGGGGAGTCCGATCCGCCGGGCGCTGGGCATCACCGGCCGGGAGCTGCCACCGACCCACCACTATATGAATGTGTTCGCCCGCACCGACCTCACCGGCCTGCTCGACGGCCGCGCCTTCAGCCAGTGCGAGATCACCGGCCCGGCGGTGCGCGGACTCGTGTTGTCCAAGAACAACACCGACGAATGGTCCTTCCACATCGAATACGACCCGGCCACCGAATCGCCCGCCGACTGGCCGGATGCGCGCTGTGTCACGGCCATTCGCGCCATGGTCGGCGCGCCCGATCTCGAGGTGCGGATCCTGGCCCGCAGCGCCTGGGACACCGGCACTTTCGTGGCCGACGAGTACCGCCGCGATCGAATCTTCCTGGTCGGCGATGCGGCGCACCGCCACGCGCCCTGGGGCGGCTATGGCGGCAACACCGGCGTCGCCGACGCGCACAATCTGGTCTGGAAACTGGCGGCCACCCTGCACGGGAACGCCGGTCCGGCGCTGCTGGATTCCTATGCGGCCGAGCGCCGCCCGCGCGCCGAGGTGGCGGTCGAGCAGTCGCGTCTGGGCACCGACTTCCGGACCCGCTACGGCATCGAAACCCCTGGCAATGCCGACGATCTGGCCCGCAGGCTGGATACGGCGACGGTGATGACCCGCTACCGCTATACCTCGACAGCCGTCCTCACCGCTCCCGGCGCAGCCCCGCATGTCGCGACTCTGCAGGGCCGGACGGGAACCCGCCTCCCGCACTGGTGCGTCGACGCCGGCTGGTGGACCCCCTCCACCCTGGACCTGTGCGGCCCGGGCTTCACCCTGCTGGTCGCGGGTCCGGCCGGGGCGTGGCGCACGGCCGCCGCGCAGGCGCGGCGCGCCACCGGTATCGACCTGGCCGTGCACGCCCTGCCGGCGGCCGACTGCGCGACGCATGCCGGGCTGGCCGCGGGCGAAGCCCTACTGGTCCGGCCGGATCACCACATCGCGGCCGGTCCCGATTCCGGGCTGACGCCGGACTGGCTCGGTGACGTGCTGACGCTGCTGGTGGACGGCAGCAGTGCGCCGATGCGCTCGCCCATCGCCTGACCCGCTCCGGAAATACAAGAGCCGCACACTGTTTCGGCCGGATGTAGAAACCCCTGCGTGGCGACATCCGAATTCGAAACGGTGTGCGGCTCTTCACCCCCGTCGGGCGGACCGCCGGATGGCGGCCGCGCCCGAACCTTCGGGTGTCAGGCTCGACACTTCCTCGCACTGCGGGTTTTCGACACTACCCGCGCGGCGAGGTTTCAGCGCAGCGTAGCGGTCAGGTGCGGGAAGCCCTTCTTCGGGTTCTTCAAGGACAGGTCCCACCCACCGGACACCTGGTCCGCATACAGGTTCACCGTGGACGGCAGGAAGATCGGCTTGCCGAACTTCACCGCGTAGGTGACCTGGTCGGGGATCCGGCCCTCGAGCGCGCCGAGCACGGTGGCGGCCGACCACATGCCGTGCGCGATCGGCTTCGGGAACCCGAAGGCCTTGGCGCCCAGCGCCGAGGTGTGGATCGGGTTGTGGTCGCCCGAGGCGCCCGCGTAGCGGTTGATCATCTTCTGATCGACGCGCAGCGCGCGCAGCGGCGGGGGCGGCACCTCGTCCGGCTTGGGCTCGGGCTTGGGCCCGCCCGACAGCGAGGTGCGCTGCTGGTGCAGGAAGGTGGTGACCTGACGCCACACCAGCTCCCGGCCCACACTGACCTCGGTGACGGCGTCCACCAGCAGGCCCTTGGGGTGCTCACGCAGGTTCTCGATGTGGGTCTCGAAGTCCAGCGGCTCGGACACCGAGATCTCGCGGGTGCGCTCGATGACGTTCTCCGCGTGCACCGCGCCCACGGCCACGAACGGGAAGTCGCGGGCGACGACCAGCTGCATGGCCAGCGGGAAGCTGAGCACGAACGGGTAGGTCAGCGGCAGTGCGTCGCCGAAGCGCAGGCCGGTGGCCCGGCAGTAGGAGGCGAGGTGGTCCGGGTCGACCTTGAAGCCCTCGAGCCGGACACTGCGGTCCGGCAGGGTGGCCTTGCGGGCCGACAGACCCGGCACCGGCAGCGCGCCCAGGGCGGCCTTGACGAACAGGCCGCCGTTCTTGGGCACCTCGGAGAGGTTGACGGTCTGCGTCATCATGCTCCGATCAGGGCCTGGCCGCAGACGCGAACGATATTGCCGGACACCGCGTTCGACGCCGGGGAGGCGAAGTAGGCGATGGTCTCGGCGACGTCCACGGTCTGACCGCCCTGCAGCAGCGAGGACAGCAGGCGCCCGCCCTCGCGGGTGGCCAGCGGGATGGCGGCGGTCATGGCGGTCTCGATGAAACCGGGGGCCACCGCGTTGATGGTGATGCCCTGCTCGGCCAGCTTCGGGGCCTCGGCGTTCACCATGCCGATGACACCGGCCTTGGAGGCGCCGTAGTTGGTCTGGCCGCGGTTGCCGGCGATGCCCGCGATGGAGGACACGTCGATGACCCGGCCACCCGTGCGGAGCGCGCCCGCGGCCACCAGGCCCTCGGTAATGCGGTGCGGCGCGGCCAGGTTCACGTTGATGACCGAGTTCCAGCGGCCCTCGTCCATATTGGCGAGCAGCTTGTCGCGGGTGATGCCGGCGTTGTGGACGACGATGTCGATGCCGCCGAAGCGCTCGGTGGCGAAAGCGGCCAGCTTCTCGGCGGCGTCGGTGGCGGTGACGTCGAGGGCGAGCGCGGTGGCGCCGACCTTGTTGGCGGTCTCCGACAGCGCCTCGCCGGCGGCCGGGATGTCGGCCACGATCACGGTCGCGCCGTCCCGGGCGAAGACCTCGGCGATGGTG
Source organism: Nocardia sp. NPDC059154 (assembly GCF_042755705.1). Classification (NCBI taxonomy): domain Bacteria; kingdom Bacillati; phylum Actinomycetota; class Actinomycetes; order Mycobacteriales; family Nocardiaceae; genus Nocardia; species Nocardia sp. NPDC059154. Next base: position 58,297 of record NZ_JBHZCS010000040.1, on the reverse strand, counting down.
GCGCCGATGCCGCGGGCGGCACCGGTGACCACGGCGACCTTGCCCTCCAGGGGCTTGTCCCACGAGGCCGGGGCGGTCGAGTCGTCCTTGCCGACCCGGAAGACCTGGCCGTCGACGAACGCCGACTTGCCGGACAGCACGAAGCGCAGGGTGGACTCCAGACCCGTTGCGGCCGTGGCGGCCTCGGGGTGGAGGTAGACCAGGTTGCTGGTGGCGCCGCGCAGCAGCTCCTTGCCGACCGAGCGGGTGAAGCCCTCCAGCGCGCGCTGCGCGATCTGGGCGTCGACCGAATCGGTGAGCTCGGGGGTGGTGCCGATGACCAGCACGCGGCCGGAGGCGGCGATGCTGCGCATGGCGGGCTGGAAGAACTCGAACAGCTGCTGCAGCTCCTCGATGGTGCGGATGCCGGTGGCGTCGAAGACCAGCGCGCCGAACTTCACGCCCGGGGTGACCGCATCCACGAAGGTGTAGTCGCTCAGCAGGTTCCGCACGGCGTCGGCGACGCGGCCCTTGCCGCCCACCAGCACCGGGCCCGGGAGCGCGGCCTCGCCGGCCTTGTAGCGGCGCAGCGTCTCCGGCTGCGGCAGGCCCAGTTTCGAGGCCAGGAACGCGCCCGGCGCGGAGTGAACGAACGATCCGTACAGGTTGGGAGCGCCCTTGCTCTTGCTGGCAGCCACGTTTCCTACCTTCTCTTGTGTGGGTGAGTGGTCCGCGCCCGCTCGGGCCTTGCGCACCGGCCTCGGGAGCGGCGTTGCGCACATGTGCGGGGTACGGTGTCGACAATGAACTTACTCCAGAGTAAGTTTAATGTAAACCGAGTGGCGCGCATCCACCGGATCGCGCGTGCCGGAAATCCCACCGACGAGACACTGGAGACTCGAGTGACCACCAAAGCCCGTTCGGCGAAGGCCGCGGCCAAGACCACCAAGCAGGCCCGCCCGGTTGCCATCCTCGGCGGTAACCGCATCCCGTTCGCTCGTTCCGACGGCAAGTACGCCCACGCTTCCAACCAGGACATGTTCACCGCGGCCCTGAACGGCCTGGTCGCCCGCTTCGGCCTGCAGGGCGAGCGCCTGGGCATGGTCGTCGGCGGCGCGGTCCTCAAGCGCGTCGGCGAGCACGGCATGATCCGGGAGAGCGTGCTCGGCTCCACCCTGTCGCCCTACACCGCGGCCCACGACCTGCAGCTGGCCTGCGGCACCGGCCTGCAGTCCATCGTCACCGTGGCCGACGGCATCGCCCTGGGCCGCATCGAGAACGGCGTCGGCGGCGGCACCGACACCACCTCCGACGCGCCGATCGGCGTGAGCGAGGGCATGCGCGAGTGGATGCTCGACGCCAACCGCGCCAAGAAGAACTCCGACTACGTGAAGCTCGTCGGCCGGCTGCGTCCCTCGATGGTCGGCATCGAGATCCCGCGCAATGCCGAGCCGCGCACCGGGCTGTCCATGGGTGAGCACGCCGCCATCACCGCCAAGGAATTCGGCATCTCCCGCGAGGCGCAGGACGAGCTGGCCTACCTGTCGCACAAGAACATGGCCGCCGCCTACGACCGCGGCTTCATGGACGACCTCGTCACCCCGTTCCTGGGCCTGACCCGCGACGACAACCTGCGACCGGGTTCCACCATCGAGAAGCTGGCCACCCTGAAGCCGGTCTTCGGCACCAAGCTGGGCGACGCCACCATGACCGCCGGCAACTCCACCCCGCTCACCGACGGCGCGTCCGCGGTGCTGCTGGGCTCCGAGGAGTGGGCGGCCTCGCGCAACCTGTCGCCGCTGGCCTACCTGGTGGACTCCGAGGTCGCCGCGGTGGACTACATCCACGGCCCCGACGGCCTGCTCATGGCCCCCACCTACGCGGTGCCGCGCATGCTGGCCCGCAACGGCCTGACCCTGCAGGATTTCGACTACTACGAGATCCACGAGGCCTTCGCCTCCGTGGTGCTCGCCACCCTGCAGGCCTGGGAGTCGGACCAGTACTGCAAGGAGCGCCTGGGCCTGGACGGCGCGCTCGGCAAGATCGACCGCGCCAAGCTGAACGTGAACGGCTCCTCGCTCGCCGCGGGCCACCCGTTCGCCGCCACCGGCGGCCGGATCATCGCCCAGACCGCCAAGCAGCTGGCCGAGAAGGGTGGCGGCCGCGCGCTGGTCTCCATCTGCGCCGCAGGCGGCCAGGGCGTCGTCGCCATCGTCGAGCGGTAGTTCGTCAGGGGCTACGCCCCTGAAAACCCTTGGAGGTTGGGGGCATTGCCCCCAAACCCCCGCTTCTGTGTTCGAGGGCGGTGCCCGGCCGGGACGACGGCCGGGGGGCCACCGCGACCGCGTTGGGGGTCCCCCCCACCGCCCCGTTCCGTGTCCGCGTCCCAAAGTCCGTAGTCGGCAGGGCCGGTT
>NZ_JBHZCS010000040.1:44750-55894 GCF_042755705.1 Nocardia sp. NPDC059154 | reverse complement strand
TTTCCCGCCCCCTTTTTTTTTTGTTGTGTGCGTCTTGCGCCCGAGCCACCCACCCCCCCCCCCCCCCCCTCGCCGCTGTCGGGGACCACCGCCACGACCCGATTCGGTGTCAGCGCACCAGATTCAGCGTGCGGCGGGCCAGGTCGGAGATGCGGGTTCTGCCGTAGCCGGTGACCGAGCTGTGGACGGTGTCGTGGAACGGCGCGGTCCAGTGGGCGGGGATGGCGGCGGCTCCGGTGAGGATGCCCGCCACCGAGCCGGCGGTCGCGCCGTTGGAGTCGGTATCCCAGCCGCCCTGGACGGTGAGGGCGACGGTCCGGGTGAAATCACCTTCGCCCCAGAGCAATCCGGCAGCGATGAGGCAGGCGTTGCCGATGGCGTGGACCCAGTTGTAGTGGGCGTGGCGGGTGTGGATGGCGGTCACGGCCCGGTCCCAGGACATGCCGCCGCGGTGGTCGTCGGTGACCTCGGCCAGGGCCAGTGCCAGGCGGGAGCGGGCGGGGATGACCGAGTGCGCGACGGCCAGCGCTGCGGCGGGGCCGGGGGCGGTGAAGGCGGCGGCGATCAGCGCACCCGACCACATGGCGGCCCATAAACCATTGCCCACGTGGGAGATCGAGGCGTCGCGAGCCGCCGCGGCGGCCGCGCGGCGGGGTTGTCCGGGGTGGGTGTAGCCGTGGATGTCGGCGCGGATGAGCGCGCCGATCCACTCGCGGTAGGGGTTGCGGTAGGTGGCGGTGTCGGGCGGGGCGAAACCGTCGATGAGGTTGCGGTAGGCGACGCGTTCGGCGGTGTAGGTCTGCAGGAACGGCAGGCGCTCGAGCCAGAGGGCCGCGACGTCATCGGGGGTGAACGACCTCCCGTGCTGCTCCAGCAGATGCAGACCGAGAATCGGGTAGTCGACGTCGTCGTCGCGGGGACAGCCGTCGATACGGCCGAGAGTGGCTGTGTGCCAGGCTCTTCGGCCATCGGCCTCGGGCGGCAGCGGGTCGGCGACGGGGACGTAGTCGCGCAGCGGATAGGCCCCGCTCGCCTCCAGATACCCGCGGATACGTGCGGGTGTCCAGACGAAGCCGTTCTCCAGGGGTTTGCCCAGCGTGCAGCCGATACAGCGGCCGAGCCAGCCGCCGTGGATGCGGTCCAGCAGCTCCGGCTCGCTCCAGCCCGGAATCGAATCCTCTTCGATGTCAGCCGGATTCGCGTGCCACGGCGCGTCCACCCATTCGGTGTAGGGCCAGTCCGGCAGTCGCGGCGCCCGCTCGACCCGATCCAGCAGCCGCCAGCAGGCCCCGGGAATCGCCTGCTCGGTGTGCGTGAGATCGCGTACTTCCTCCGCGAAATCGTCTACCGCGTAACCAGATTCGGCGCGCTGACACCACTCGTAGTACAGCAGGGCGCGCGGATCGGCCTCATGGTGGCCGAAGAAGGCCGACTCTATGGTCACAACACCGCCTGGGTGGCCGCGACCACCTCGGAGAGCAGGGGCAGGGATTCCTCGCGCTGTGGCACGCGCGCCCACCAGCGGCCCTCATGGGTGTGACGGCCGAATCCGGTGGGCAGGATGACATTACTGCGATGCGGGCCGATGTCGACGCTGTTGCGCTCGAGCAGCTCGAGGCATTCGTCGGACGGGTAGCCGTCGAAGACCGCCAGGAAGGTGCGGCGCGGCGGCTTGTCGCGCACCAGCACCGGGCCGGCCAGACCGCGACTGACCAGTTCGTCAAGGATCAAGGCCCCCAACGGTTCCGGGGTGTTCAGCGCCGCGATGGTGTCGACCAGCGGTAGGACCACGAAGCCCGGTGTGGTCACATGCACGTGGGGGAGACCGAACAGCGAGCGGTATACACGCGCCCACTCCTGCGGGGTCGTCAGCTCGTCCAACCGCACAATCCACCCCTCGTTCGGGCCCTGCTCCAACGACGGCGATGTCGATCGTCGGCGAAAGCCGACGTTTTCAGTGAAAACCCGTCCCCCGCATCGCACCACCGGTTTGGGTGAATCGTGAGCGAACTGTGGAGAACTTGCGACGCGACGAAGATTGCCAAGTCCACTGAACGGTCTGTTTCCGGGGTAGCCTCGGGGTACAGCCAGGCGTTCCTACCAGGAGGTTCGTCATGCCCTGCGATTTGATGCTGATTGCCTACGACGGCTCCGAGAATGCCCGGCGGGCCGTCGAATACGCGGGACGGTTCCTGGCCGCCGACAGAGCCGTGGTGCTGACGGCGTGGGAGCCGATGGTGCGCCAGGCCGCGCGGTTGTCGGGACTGTCCGGGGTGATGCAGCCGGAGTGGGTGACCGACGACGAAATAGAGGACATCGCGCTGGTGGACGCCCGGAATATCAATGCCGAAGGCGTGCGGCTGGCCAAGCTGGCGGGCCTGAACGCCGAGGCGCGCACCGCCGAGTGCACCACCACCATCTGGAATGCCATCGTCGAGACCGCCGACGAGCTGAACGTGGACATCATCGTGGCGGGCACCCGCGGAGCCACCGGCATCCGGGCCCTCATGCATTCGAGCGTCGCCGACGCTGTGCTCAAGCACTGCCATCGCCCGGTGCTCATGGTGCCGCCGGGCCGCGAACCCGCCGGAAAACAGGCCTGACGCCGGGAAACCCCGGACGGCAGGGGTCCACGCGCCCCCGGCCGGAGCGGGGCATTGCGGGAAAGATGCTGGGCCGCACCGGAATACCCGTACCTGCCCGGCGGCCCGGTGAGAGATGCGTCGCTCCCCGGTCCGGGCCGTCCGGCCCCGGGGCTATGGTCGAACCATCATGGACGGATTTCTGCTCGCGACGCCGGACGGTGTCGTACGCACCTCTGGCACCCGCGCCGCCTTCGATTCGGCGGCCGCCGCGAGCGCGGCGCTGCGGTCCGGGACAGCCGAGCTGATCGTGGGCGCGCTGCCGTTCGATCCACGCCGTCCCGCCGCCCTGGTGACGCCCGAGCAGGCCGCGCACACCGCCGGACCGTGGCGCCCGGCCGCCCTGCCGGACCTGCCCGAGGTCCGGATCGTCTCCGAAATACCCAGTGCCGCAGAGCATGTCGCGCGTGTCACGAGACTCGTGGAGCAGCTGGGCGATCCGGAGCAGCCGCTGCGCAAGGTGGTGGCGGCCCGGTCGCTGCTGGCCGAGGCACAGGCCCCGCTGGAGCCCGAGGTGATCGCCGCGCACCTGGTGACCCGGCATCCGCGGGCCGCCGTCTACGCCGTCGATCTCTCGGCGGCGGGACGCCCCGGCGACACGCTGCTGGGCGCGACGCCCGAGGTGCTGATCTCCCGGCACGGCCGCGCGGTCACCCTGCACCCGCTGGCCGGCACCCTGCCCCGGCTCGCCGATCCGGAGGCGGACGCGGCCCAAGCCCGGGATTTGCTGGCCAGCACCAAGAATCGCGACGAGCACGCCTTCGTCATCGACTGGATCCGCGAACTGCTGACCCCCGTCTGCGCCGAGCTGACCATCCCCGACGGGCCCGAACTGCTGTCCACGCCCGAGGTCTGGCACCTGGCCACCCCCATTCGCGGCGTGCTGCGCGATCCGGCCACCACCGCCCTGGACCTCGCGGTCCTGCTGCACCCCACCCCCGCGGTCTGCGGCACCCCGACCGCCCTGGCCCTGGACGCCATCGCCGACCTCGAGGGCGACCGCGGCTTCTACGGCGGCGCGGTCGGCTGGTGCGACGCGGACGGCGACGGCGACTGGTTCGTCGCCATCCGCTGCGCGGAACTCGCCGCCGACGCGCTCTCCCTGCGCGCCTTCGGCGGCGGCGGCATCGTGGCCGCCTCCGACCCGCACACCGAACTCCATGAGACCACCGCCAAACTCCGTACCTTCCTCGGCGGCCTGCACTGCACCATCCCCGAATAGCGCTACGCACCGAGCAACGCGACGTATCCGTATGCCAGGTCGACAACTGATTTCGCGACGGTCGGGGTAACTCCCCGGGGACGTCCAAAATCGGTTCGGCTCCCGACCGGCGGCACGCGTGCCCAACGCCAACGGCTCTCAGCCGCGCGCCAAAGTCTCGGGGTGGCGGGGGAGCGGGCCCGAAACCTGCTAGGTTGGCTCCCGTTACGTGCGTCCGATGTTGGGAGTACCGCGATGAAGTTTGCCGTTCCTGGTGCAGCGAGTGCTGTCGGCGGAGCCCTGGTCGGGCTGGCGGCGGTCCTGGTCATCACAATGGCGGCTTCGCAGGACAAGCGGCCCGAGATCGACCGCAGCGGCGAGGCGGGCTCGTCGCTATTGAACAACGTTGAGTACGGCTCACGCTGACCGGACGACCTCCGAACCAGGCCAACCCGAAGACTCACAGTCCGATGTGACCGGTCCGGGCGAGGACCGGTCTCCGACGACACTTCAGGACTCTGCCGGCACGGCCCCGCTGGGCCGCCGCTGGCTGCTCGGCAGTGTCATCGCCGCCTTCCTGCTGACCTTCCTGCAGGTGCCCGGGCAGACCGTCGCCGATACGAAATACGATCTGGCGCAGAATCCGCTGGGCTTTCTCGCCCGCGCCTCCCATCTGTGGAGCAGCCAGGCCCCGATGGGGCAGGTGCAGAATCAGGCCTACGGCTACTTCTTCCCGCACGGCGCGTTCTTCTCGCTCGGGCATCTGCTCGGCCTGTCCGGCTGGGTGACCCAGCGCATCTGGTGGGCGCTGCTGCTGCTCGCTGGATTCTGGGGCATCATCCGGCTCTGCGAGACCCTCGGCATCGGCAGCCGGGGCTCGCGGGTGATCGCGGCGGTCGCGTTCGCGTTCTCGCCGCGCGTGCTCACGACACTCGGCTCGATCTCCTCGGAGACGCTGCCGATGATGCTCGCGCCCTGGGTGCTGCTGGCTCCCGCCGCCCTGGGCGTGGCGATGAAGCGCCCCGCGCGGCGTGGCATGGCGACTCCCGCGGGCAGCGCCCTCGCGCTCGCGCTGATGGGTTCGGTGAACGCGGTGGCCACGGCCGCGGCGTTCCTGCCCGCGGCGCTGTGGTGGTTGTCCTACCGGCCGAATCGAGTGTGGTGGCGCTTCACCCGCGCCTGGATTCCGCTGCTGGTGCTGGGCACCTTCTGGTGGGTGGTGCCACTGCTGTTGCTGGGCAAGGTGAGTCCGCCGTTCCTGGACTACATCGAATCCTCCGGCGTGACGACGCAGTGGGCCTCACTGGGCGAGGTGCTGCGCGGCACCGACAGCTGGACCCCGTTCGTCTCCCCGGAGCGCATCGCGGGCGCGGTGCTGGTGACCCAGCCCGCGGCGGTGCTGGCCACCGGCCTGCTGGCCGCGGCGGGCATGGCCGGTCTGGCCATGCGGTCCATGCCGAATCGCGGTCGGCTCGCCCTGATCCTGATCGTCGGACTGGTCGGCATCTGCGCGGGTTACGCGGGTGAGCTGGGCGGGCCGTTCGCGGAACAGGTCCGGGTCTTCCTGGACTCCGGCGGCGCGCCGCTGCGCAATGTGCACAAGCTGGAACCGCTCATCCGGCTGCCGCTGGTGCTGGGACTCGCGCATCTGCTGAGCCGGGTGCCGCTGCCCGCATCGGTGCCGATGCCGGTGTGGCGCAGGGCCTTCGCGCATCCCGAGCGCGATCGCATGGTGGCGGTCGCCGCGCTCATCCTGACGGCGCTGACGCTGTCGACCTCGCTGGCCTGGACCGGCAAGCTCGCCCCGCGTGGCAGCTACGACCGGGTCCCGGCGTACTGGCAGCAGACTGCGGATTGGCTGGCGCACAACGCCTCCGACACCCGGGCGCTGGTGGTGCCGGGCGCGCCGTTCGGCAGCCAGGTGTGGGGTCTGACCCGCGACGAGCCCCTGCAGGCGCTGGCGAGCACCCCGTGGGCGGTGCGGGATTCGGTGCCGCTCAACCCGCCCGGCGCGATCCGCGCCATGGATTCGGTGCAGCGGCTCATTGCCGACGGACGGCCGTCGGCGGGGCTGGCGGCGACGCTGGCCGGGCAGGGCATCGGAATCCTGGTGCTGCGCAACGACCTCGACCCGGAGACCTCGCGCTCCACCCGGCCGATGCTGGCCCACCGCGCGCTCGACGGCTCGCCCGGATTGACGAAGGTCGCCCAGTTCGGGAATCCGATCGGGACCGCCAGGGTGGAGGGCCTGGTCGCGGACGGCGATCTGCGCCCGGAATACCCGGCGATCGAGATCTATCGCGTCGGGTCGACCGTGCCCGGCACCCCCGCCCAGGTGCGCAGCGGCGTCGGCGCGCCGACGTCGTTCCCGGGGGCGTTCACCGTCCCGCTGGACAGCGTCCCGGTGATCCAGGGCGGTCCCGAGGTGGTGGAACGGCTGCGCCGCAATCCCGCGGCGCCCGCCGGGCCGGCCGTGCTGGCCGCCGACGCCGCCACCGCCGGACTGCCGGTGGACGGGGTCACCATCACCGACACACCGATGGACCGGGAGACCGACTTCGGCCGCGTCGACAACCACAACTCGGCGCTGCGGGCCCCGGGCGACGCCCGCCGCACCCACAATCTGGTGCCGGACTATCCGGTGCCCGGCGCCCAGCTGGTGGCGGGCGAATGGTCCGGCGCGACGATCACCGCCTCCAGTTCCGCCGGTGACGCCACCCAGCTGGGCGGTGCCGCGCCCGGCAGCTCGACCGCGGCCGTGGTGGACGGCGATCCGGCCACCGCGTGGATCAGCAATGGCGCCGAACACGCTGTCGGGCAATGGCTCCGGCTGGATCTGGACAAACCGATCAGTTCCGCGGTGCTGCGGCTGACCACCAGCGCGGCCGCCATCGGCAGCCCGGTGAAGTGGGTGGAGGCGGAGACCGCCAAGGGCACGGTGGCGGCCCGCATCACCGAACCCGGTACGCCGGTGGCGATCTCGCTGCCGCCGGGCCGCACCGACTGGATCAAGATCACCGCCGTGCACACCGAGGACGGCAGCGCCGGCGGCCAATTCGGGATCAGCGAACTGAGCCTGGACGACTACGCCGACCGCGAGAACCCGGTGACCGTGGACATCCGGCACCGCACGGTACTGCCGCCCGCCCCCGCCGGCGCGCAGGTGCGCGGCTGGGACCTGGGACAGGAATTCCCCGGCCGCAGCGCCTGTTTCGACTCCCCCGACCGCGTCCGGTGCAGCAAGGGCCTGGCCCTGGCCGCCGAGGAGCCGAGCCTGTTCGAACGCACCCTGCAGGTGCCGCAGCCGGTCACCGTGTCCCCGGACCTGATCGTGCACACCCGTCCCGGTCCGGCGCTGGAAGCGCTGCTCACCGATCAGGACCGGCCCATCGCCCGCGGCCGCGCCGATGTCGGCGACCCGCGCGGCTCCGCCCTCGCGGCCACCGACGGGGACCCGCGCACCAGCTGGACCGCGCCCGAGACCACCGTCCGTAATCCGGCAGGGCCCAAACCCACACTCACCATCGAACTTCCGGCCCCGACCCTGGTGACCGGCCTGGAGGTGACGCCGTCGCGCGGCGATCTGCCCGCGCACCCCACCTCCGTCTCGGTGAATCTCGGCGACGGCCCGCAGGTGCGCACCGTGAATCCCGACTCCGGCGCGATCAGCCGGGTGGACCTGCACCCCTACGTCACCGATCGCATCGAGGTCAGCATCCAGACCTGGGACGGCGTACTCGACCGCACCGCACTGGGTTTCGCGCAGGAGCAGCCGCCCGGCCTGGCCGAGGTGAACGTGCTGGGCCCCCACTACCCCGCACCCGCCGATCCCGACCGGCTCCTCACCATCGACTGCGCGCACGGGCCCACCATCGCCGCCGCAGGCCACACCCTGCACACCACGGTGACCGGCACCGCCGCCGAATTGCGTTCCGGCGCACCGCTGCCCGCCACCGTGTGCACGGCCGATGTGAACAACGCGAACGATGCGACGAGCGACAGCGGATTCGACTTCCCGTCCGGCCGTGTGGATGTCGCGGTCGCGCCGACCGAACTGTTCACCGTCGACGAACTGCGCCTGGACCGCACCCCGCCGCTCGCCCCGGTGGCCGATCCGAACGGCAGTGCCGGCACGCAGGTGCTGGTGCTGCCGCTGAGCACGAATGTCGGATGGCAGGCCAAGTCCGCGGACGGCGCGACGCTGCACCCCGTGGTGATCAACGGCTGGCAGCAGGCGTGGCTGGTGCCGGCCGGAACCAAGGGCCCGATCACCGTCGCCTTCCCCACCGATCGCTGGTACCGCCTGGCCATCTTCGGCGGCCTGCTGTTGCTGATTCCGCTGATCGTGCTGGCATTCCGGGGTGCGCGCTCGCCCGTCCGCGACGATGGGACCCCGCCGCGCACCTGGCACAGTCGCACCGTCGCCGGGCTGGGACTGGCCGCGGGAGCCGGTCTCATCGCCGGACCCGTCGCCCTCGTGCTCACCCTGTTCGGCCTGATGGCCGACCGGCTCCGGCCGCACGTGCTGCCGCGGGCGCTGGTGGCGATCGCGGCCGGCGGTACCGCCATCTCCGCGGCCGCGCTCTCGACCGGGCCCTGGCGTTCGATGGAGGGCTATGCCGGCGGTTCGCTGTGGGTGCAGTTCCCGGCGCTGGTCGCGGTGATCGCGGTGGGGATCGCGGCGCTGCCGCCACGCCGCTGAACCAGAGTGCCGCCGCGCCGCTGAATCATGCTGCCGCTCAACCGAAGCGGCGGCGCGTCCACTGCCGGACGGGTTCCTCGACGAGGGCGTAGCTGGCGGCCGCCAGCGGCAGCGTGAAGGCCACGGTCAGCAGGTAGACCACCACGAAATGCCCGTGGAACGGCACGATGCCGAACACCGGGAAGATGATCGACAGCACGGCCAGATGCCAGATGAAGATGCCGTACGACCAGCGTCCGAGCGTCGCGGCGACCCGGCCCTCCAGCACCCGGTGCCGCCGATCGGGCCGCAGCACCAGCGGGGCCAGCAGGCCGAACCCGATGACCGCGCCGAGCGCCATCTTCATGACGTACTGCCACGGCCGCCCGTGCACGAGACCCGCCGGACCCGCCAGATCGGTGGCCGCCAGCAGCATGGCCACGAACGCGAGCGGCCACATCAGCCACTGGTTCCCGGCCACCCGCCGCCAGCGCGGGGCGGGCAGGTCGGCGAGTTCGGCCAGCAGCATGCCCGCCGCGAACCACGGCAGATAGCCCGGCAGCCAGTTGTCGGCGTGAATGCCCTCGGGCGTGGGCACCGGCAGGAAATTCCAGCCCAGGCACAGCAATCCCAGGCCCAGCACCACCGGCACCCGCAGCCGCGCCCGTTGCCCGCGCAACCAGACCAGGGCGAACGCCAGCAGCGGAAGCACCAGGTAGAAGGCGACTTCCACCGAGAGGCTCCACATCTGGGTGAGACCGTCGGTCAGGGTGAAGGGCACGAACACCTGCAGCAGACCGAGATTCGACAGCCATACCCGCAACCCCGCGGTGTGCGCCGCGCTGGGCAGCAGGATCAGCACCACGCCCACGACCACCCAGTAGGCGGGCAGGATGCGGGCCGCGCGATGCAGTAGATACCGTCCGGCGCTCGGCGCTCGGCCCTGTCCCCGGGCCGCAGCGGCGTGCGGGCGCCACAGCAGGAATCCCGACAGCGCGAAGAACACCGCGACCGCCATGTCGAATCGCTCCCACACCCGGCCCAGCACCGGCTGCCCGGTGGCGCCGGTCTGGAAGGCCACGTGGGTGAGCACGACACCCAGCGCCGCCAGCGCGCGCATGCCCTCGAGTGCCGGAACGAAGCGACCCAGACGGGCCGCGGGCGGCGCGGCCGGGATCGGGTTCGTCTCGGGATTCAGGGTGGTCGTCATCGCGGCCCAGTCTGCCCTGTCGCCGTTCGTCCGAGCGCCCGGCCGCCTCCGCACGACTGCACCGGGCGGCTATTTCGGGGAGTTTTCCTGCCTCGGCCGCACTCTGGGACCGCTCGGACTGTTAGTGTCTGGGCTCACGAGTGCTGCGCGGCGACCGCAGTACTGGAGGAAACACGTGTTCGACGACGAGGAGAACCTGCATGGCACTCAGTGCCGGTACCAGAAGGACGGTGGCCTGCGTACTCGTGGGGCTCGGTGCGATGCTGCTCGTCGCCGCGATCATGGTCCCCACCTATACGGTCAGTCGGCTGGCGAAGACCCCGCTGGACCTGGAGATCACGACCGTCGCGACCAATCCGCAGAACGGCGCTCCCAGTGAGGTGCTGGACTCCAAGTCGCTGACCTCGGGAACGGGCTCGGCGAAGGTGGACCAGAACGTCCCGCTCGTCTCGCAGCGCTTCCTCACCGTCGAAGACCCGTCGGACGCTTCGGAAATGACCATCCAGGCCGGTCAGACCCTGCGCCGCACCGACAAGCAGGGCGACACCGGCCTGCTGACCGCGTCCATCGACCGCGTCACCGTGGACCGCAAGACCGGTCAGCCGGTGGAGTCGGTGGACGGCGGCCCCAACGGTGCGATCGGCGTGACGGTCGACAAGAAGGGCGAGAGCGTGATGGACCCGGTGCAGCACACCGGCCTCCAGTACCGCTTCCCGATCGGCACGGACAAGAAGACCTACCCCTACTTCGATCTGAACGTGCGCAAGACCTACGACATCAACTACGTCGAAGAGACCGAGATCAACAATCTGAAGGTCTACCACTTCCAGATGGCCGTGCCGGTCACCGATCTCTCCACCGTCGCCAACTCGCCGACCAACAAGCTGACCCTGCCCGCCGAGAAGTGGGGCGTGGAGGGCGACGGCGACGTCACCATGGCGCGCTTCTACACCAACACCCGCGACCTGTGGGTCGAGCCGCGGACCGGCACCGTCATCAAGGGCCAGGAGCAGATCCACCTGTTCTACGCCCGCAGCGGTGACAAGCCCGAGGTGACCGCCCTGAAGTCGACCCTGGTGTTCGACGAGAACACCATCGAGTCGCAGATCTCGGTGGCCAAGGACAACATCGACAAGCTGTCGCTGTACGGCCGCGTCCTGCCGATCATCCTCGGCGTCCTCGCCCTGGTGTTCCTGATCGTCGGCCTGCTGCTCGGCTTCCTCGGCAAGAACGGCGGCAACGGGCGCACCCCGGTCCGCCGCGTCGCCCCGGCCCCGTCCGGCGGTCCCGGCAACTTCGATGCCCCGACCCAGCAGATCGATATGAACAAGAAGCCCTAGCGGCTCCCGGTTCACCGCGGGGGAGAACCCCGCCACCGGGTTGGGCGCCTCCCCTTCCCTCCCAAACACC
>NZ_JBHZCS010000040.1:0-44740 GCF_042755705.1 Nocardia sp. NPDC059154 | reverse complement strand
CAGAGAGACGGAAACCCAACAAAGAAAAGAAGAGAGAGAAAAAAGCACCCGCGCCGTCTCCCTTCCCACACCGCCACACCGTTGGGGGGGGTTTTCCCCCGCTTCCATTTCCGCCCGAGGCGCTGCTGACAGTCCCGCGCTGGTCGGTGCCGACGGCACAGGGGCGGGAGCGAGGCGCAGGGGTGCGCGGCCGGGGTGGTCGAGACGGATGGGAGCATTGCGGGCGTGCCCGTCGTACGCCGTCTGCCCGTGGTCAAGGACCTGACCTTGGTGACGGCGGGGGCGATGACCGCGAATGTGGCGGGATACCTGCTGCAGCTGCTCGCCAGCCGATGGCTGGGGGTGTCGGGATACAGCTCGTTCGCGAGCCTGCTGGCGGTGCAGATGCTGTGCGCGGTGCCCGCGCTCGCGCTGCAGAACGTGGTCGCGCGGGAGGTGGTGCGGGGTGCACCGGTGAGCGCCGCGCGAGAATTGACCGCGCGCTGCGCCGGCCTGGTCGCGGTGGTGGCGCTGGTGCTGGTTCCGGTGGTCGGCGCGGTGCTGAAGGTCGGCGTGGCGGCGTCGGCGGGTGCGCTGTGTTCCGCGCCGGCCTTGGTGCTGCTCGCGGGCGAGCAGGGAATCCTGCAGGGGCGCAGCCGATTCCGGGAGCTGGCCACCGTCCTGGGCGGAGCGGCGATCGTCCGGGTGACGCCCGCCCTGATCGTGCTGGCCTGCGGATTCGGTTCGGCGCCCGCGCTATGGGCCGGCGCGGGTGGTGCCACCCTGGCGGCGATCGTGGCCCGCCGGATCGCCGATCGCGCGCTGACCGACCACGGCCGCGAGGCCGACGCGATGCTGCCGAACGACAGCGACGGCAACACCTCCGGCTCGCCGACTTGGCCGAGTCCCGCTGTCACCGAGGAAGTTCCGGCCGTAGCCCCGCTCCCGGGAGCAGATTCCGGATCCGCGGCACCGCGCCGGACGGCGGCCCTGGGGCTCGGCGTGGCGGCGGTGTTCCGGGCCGTGCAGGTGCAAGCGGCCTTGACCGCTTTGTCGGCGGCGGATCTGCTGGTGTCGCGAATCATCCTGGACGAGAACGACGCCGGGCGCTACGCCCTGGGGGCCATTGCCGCGAAGATCGCGTTCTGGCTGCCGCAGGCGGTCGGCGTGGTGCTGTATCCGAAGATGGCGCAGCCGCAGCACTCCGTGCGTGCCGTGCGGTCGGCGCTGGCGGTGCTGGTGGCGATCGGGGCCGTCACGGTCCTCGGGGCGGCGGTGGCCGCACCACTGGCGCCGCTGTTCGCGGGGCGCGATTACGCACCGATCGAGGGACTGCTGTGGCTGTTCGCGCTCGAGGGCGCGCTGCTGGCGGTCCTGCAGGCCGCTCTGCTGTCGGCGATCGCCGCCGACCGGACGGCACCGGCCGCTATCACCTGGGTCGGGCTCGGCGTGGGGATCGCGGTCATGCTGACCTGCGCGCACTCGGTGCTGTCGCTGATCGTCATCGCCACGGCGACGGCCGCCCTCACGACGCTGGTGATCACCGGCCTGGCCCTGCGGGGCGCGCGCGACGAGACCGAGAACCCAACGCGGGTCCCCGAACTCGGGCCGAACGGAACGTAGGGTGCCGGTGTGAGTTCGCAGGGTCGGAAGCGGGGTTGGGTCAGGTTGGTACCCGCTGGGTACAGCCTGGCGCTCGCGCTGATCGTGCTGGGACCACTGCTCGGGTCCGGATACCTGCTGCTACGGGACGCGGTCAGTACACCGCGGTCGTTTCTCACCGATTCCGCACTGGGGCTCGGCGATGCCGCCCCGCGCGCCGTGCCACAGGACGCGCTGATCGCCGTAGGATCGACGGTGGTGGACGGCGGCCTCCTCGTCAAAGCGATACTGCTGACCGCGCTGTGGCTGGCCGGCTGGGGTGCGGCCTGCCTGGCCCGCGACCTGCTCCGCGTATCGCTGGGCCCGCAGCTGGTGGCGGCAACCGTCGCCATCTGGAATCCCTATGTGGCCGAGCGCCTTTTACAGGGCCATTGGAGCCTCCTCACCGGCTATGCGGCGCTGCCCTGGATCGCCCTGCTCGCCACTCGCTTACGGGCGCGCTCCGCAACCGCCGGCCGTTCGGGCGCGCTCGGTACGTGGGCCGCGCTGGCGGGGTGTCTCGCCGCGGCGGGGCTCACGCCGACCGGATCGCTGCTCGCGGGGCTGGTGGCACTGCTGCTGGTCGGCAAGCGGAATCTGCCTGTCACGGCGGCACTGTGGATCCTGTCGGCGGCCCCGTGGCTGACAGCGACGGCGCTGTCGGGTGCGGGCGCGGAACCCTCGGATCCCGCGGGCATCGCCGCCTTCGCCGCCCGCGCGGAACCGTGGCTCGGCACCCTCGGCAGCCTCGCAGGTCTGGGCGGCATCTGGAACAGCACCGCCGTACCCGGGTCGCGCACAACCTTCTTCGCACTGGTCGCAACTGTGCTCCTGCTCGCTCTCGTGGCAACCGGCGTACGCGCGGTCCTCGGCGCCGGCACGAACTCCGAATCTCGTTCAGGCGCAGCGGCCCACAACCTGGATCGGACCGACGTGCGGGCGGACGACACGGCCGAACCGGGTGCCGTGCCCGATTCGGATGTCGAATCTCGTCCGGGCGCAGCGGCTCACGACCCGGATCACACCGGTGTTCGTCCGAACGACAGGGCCGAACCGAGCAGCGTGCCGGATGGTGGAACTCCCCGGGATCCGATGCACGACGAGGCGCGGGTTGCGCGGCGGCGGCTGGTCCGGCTGGCGGTGGCGGCGATCGTGCTGCCCGCGCTGGGGGCGACCGGGTGGGGATTGTCGGCAGGTGAGTTTCTGGTGACCAAGGTGCCGGGGGCCGGGCTGCTGCGGGATACCCAGAAGTTCGTGGCGCTGGCCGTTCCTGCGTATGCCCTGTGCGCGGCCGCCGGATGCCGGGTGGTGGGGCGCTGGATTTCCACCATGGTCGTGGATGGTGTGAGCGCCGCGTCGCCGCGGGCGCGAACCGGCGGGGCCGCAGTGCTTTTCCTCGCGATCCTGTTCCTCACGCTGCCGGATCTGGCGTGGGGAGTCGGGGGCGCGCTGCGGCCGGTGCATTATCCGGCCGGATGGCAGCGGGTGGCCGACACGGTCGACGCGCCGGGTGATGTCGCGGTGCTGCCGGGCGGGATGTTCCGGAAGTTCCGGTATTCGGGGAGTGCGCCGGTCCTGGATCCGGCTCCGCGCATGCTGAAGCGAGATGTGCTGCAAACCGGTGAACTTCCCGTGCGCGGCGGCGTGGTGTCCGGCGAGGGCGAGCGGGCCCGGAAGGTGGAGAACCTGTTGTTGCAGGGCGGATCCGCGAACCGGCTGGCCGAGCTGGGGGTCGGCTGGGTGCTGATCGAGGGCGGTACACCCGGACCGATGGGTGAATCGAAAACCACTCTGGCGCAGTTGAATCCGGTCTACGCCGACCAGGATGTGCAGCTGTACCGGGTACCCGGCGATATCGCCGCCCACGACGCCTCGGCCGCGAACCGCCGCCTCTCGGGCGCCGCGCATCTGCTGTGGGCTGCGCTGCTGGCCAGCGGATTCCTCACCGCCGCAATCTATTCCGCGACGCGCCGGTCAGTCCCGCGGGAAGCCGAGCGCGAATCCCACCCCGATCACGACAATGCTGACTAACGCAATGACGAGAATGATCCACATGCCTCGATGCTATGAACCGTAGGACAAACGCGTCGCGGCTTTGCCGAATTGCGATGCCCGCGAATCACACTCGCGCGGGCGCGATCAGACCGCTCACCCGCTCGCCGCGCGTGACCGCGGACAGCACCTCGTAGACGCCGTTCCCGGTCTGCTCCCAGGAGAATTCCCGCGCCCGCGCCCGCGCCTTCTCCCCCAGCACCATCCGGGACTCCGGATCGCCGAGCAGTTCGCCCACGGCCTCGACGAGCTGGGCCGGATCGTCGACCAGCAGCCCGGTCACGCCGTCCACGATGGAGTCGGTGAGCCCGCGCGAACTGCGGTACCCCACCGTGGGCACCCCGTGCTGGGCTGCCTCGATGACCGCCAGCCCCCAGCCCTCTTTGCGCGAGGGCAGCACATGCACCCAGGCGCGGCCCAGCAGCCGGTGCTTCTCGTCCTCGTCGACGTGGCCGTGGAAGGTGACCGCGTCGGCGATCCCGAGCTCGTGCGCGTGGGCGCGCAGATTGGGGGCCCACCAGCCGTCGCCGACCACGTCGAGGTGCAGGCCCGGGATCCGCCCGCGCAGCCCGGCCACCACGGCCATGGCGTCCTCGATCTGCTTGTGCGGCACCAGCCGCGAGAGCACCACGATGCTGGGGTGCGCAGTGCGGGTGGCGTCGTCGCCGGCCGGCACCTGCGCGGGGATCGGTTCGGCGCCATTGCGCACCACCGCGATCCGCGTCCCGGCCACCCCGAGCGCGGCCAGCTCCTCGGCCGACGGCAGCGAAACCGTCAGGTACTGATTGCCGCGGTGCACACGCGGCGACAGCCGCGATTCGATCCACCAGCCGATCCGCCCGACCAGCCGCCCCGCCACCGGCCACTGCTCGCGGTGCCCGTGATGCACGAGCACCACGGTCGGCGCGGCCGTCGCGGCCCGGGCGAAGAAGGGGATGCCGTTCTGGGTGTCGATGACCGCGTCGGGCCGCAACCCCTTGAGCGGGCCGATCCCGAACCGGCCCAGCGCGATGGCCGCCAGCGCCCGCGGATACACCGTGAACCGCCCACCGCCCCGGCTGATCTCGATGCCGTCGATCGACTCCCGCCTTGCCGCACCCGGATAGCCCGCGGTCCGCAGCGTGACCT
This sequence comes from Nocardia sp. NPDC059154, assembly GCF_042755705.1. NCBI lineage: Bacteria > Bacillati > Actinomycetota > Actinomycetes > Mycobacteriales > Nocardiaceae > Nocardia > Nocardia sp. NPDC059154. The sequence goes on along the minus strand of NZ_JBHZCS010000040.1, from coordinate 39,940 downwards.
TGACACCGCGCGCGGCCAGCTGTGCCCCGACCTGCTCCAGATACCGCTCACTCCCGCCACCTTGTGGATGCCCGGTGTCGCGCCAGCACAGCAGCAGCACTTCACGCACGGGCGAATCTCCAGGGGGTCAGGGTGGGTCGGGGACAGGCAGACAATGGGCTCCACCATATAGCCCGCCCGCCCGTTCCGGGCCAGCAGCGGTCATCCGACCTGCACGTGCCGCGAATCGATGCCGGGGTGCGAGGTTGCGAGCGGGTGTCCGGGCCGGTGCGCGGCTGTGCGAAACTTGCCGCCGTGCTTCGAGCCGATCAGACCAGACCGCGCCGCCCGCGATTCGCCCGCCGGGCGACGCTGCGCCGGTCGCTACGGCTGCTGAGCAGTTTCCGGTTCGAGCAGACCGATCCGGCCGTGTTCTACGGCGGGGTGGCGGCCGATACCGCCGATCTGGTGTCGGACTTCTACCGGGATCTGACCGGGAATTCGCTGCGCGGGACGATCGTGCTGGATGTGGGCGGCGGGCCGGGCTATTTCGCGGAAGAGTTCGGCCGGGCGGGAGCCCGCTATCTGCCGGTGGAGCCGGATCCGTCGGAGATGCACGCGGCCGGTCTGCGGGTCGCGGGCTCGGTGCGCGGGTCGGGAATGGCGCTGCCGTTCCGCGATGACGCGGTGGAGGTCTGCATCTCCTCGAATGTGGCCGAGCACGTGCCGCAGCCGTGGGTGATGGCCGCGGAGATGCTGCGGGTCACCAAACCCGGTGGCCTCATGGTCTTTTCGTACACGGTGTGGCACGGGCCGTTCGGCGGCCACGAGACCGGGCCGTGGCATTACCTGGGCGGGGAGTACGCGGCGCGGCGGTATCGGCGCAAGCACGGGCGGGAGCCGAAGAACCGTTTCGGGCGGTCACTGTTCGCGGTGCGGGCGGCCGAGGGGGTGCGGTGGGCGCGCGAAACTCCGGACGACATCGGGATTCTCGCGGTGTTCCCGCGCTATCACCCGCGCTGGGCCTGGTGGATGGTGCACGTCCCGGTACTGCGGGAGTTGCTGGTCAGCAACCTGGTCGTGGTGGCGACCAAGCGGCCGCGGTCAGCCTATGGAGAATCCGCGCCGCCAGATCCGGCGTAGGCCGGTGCAGGGTTCGGGTTCGCCCCACGGTGACTCCTGGGTAGCCAACCCGACCGTCTCCAAGGCGGTCAGCCCGACCTGACCGGCGAGGGCGTTCACGGTGGCAACCGCTTCGGCCGCCTGTAATGCGGCGGCGGCTTGCTCGGTGGTCAGGGTCCGGCCCGGCAGGAAGGACACCACCCAACCGCCTGCGCCGACGCTTTTCGCCTGATGCGGCGTGAGATCACTGGTCATCAGCGATCTGCCGACCACTTGCACCGCCATGACTCGGACTCCCCTGTGCGGTAACGGTTCATGAATCGAGCGAGCTATCCACGGTAGCTATAAAGCATGCTCGCTGCGGCTGCCGAATGCAATAGTGCGTTCGGTGAAAAGCGAACCAACAGGTCGGAATTCGATATTGCGGACTGCTACCAGTTTGCCACAAGGATGCGGAATGACTTACACCCCTGCGCATCCGGAGTAGATCAGTCCTCGGGCAACTGAAGTCGCAGGACGGGTTGCCCTTTCCGGACCGTCGGATAGGTCGCCTCCACCACCTCGACGCGCCACCCCGGCGGCAGCACCCGCTGCAACTGACCCGCAGCCCGCTGCATAGGAGTGCTGGCGCCCGGTGAGTCGACATCGGACAGCTCACCGAGCAGGAAGTCGTCGAGGCGCACATCGGACATGCGGGGGATCTACCTTTCGAAGAGCTAATAACTAGCAACCGACCGGATTGGTGGAGAAAGGTGTACTGGGCCGAGCATAAGCCACGGCCTGGCAACCCCGAATCCGAATCAGGTTTCGCCGCGCCGGTAACCGGGCGGCTTAGAAACCGAGGAGTCCTATTTCAAAGAAGATCCCGGTCAGCGGGACATTTGCCCCACATGCGGGGGACAGCGCCGAACGCAAAACTGTAACGTGTTCTCATGGAGTACCAGAGTCTGTTCATCGGTGGCCGCTGGACCGCGCCGGCCGGCGCCGACACCCTGCCCGTCGTCTCGCCCGCAACCCTGGAAACCGTCGGCAGCGTGCCCGTCGTCACCCGCGCCGACGTCGACGCCGCGGTCGCCGCGGCCCGCCGGGCCTTCGACAGCGGACCCTGGCCGGCCACCCCGCCGGAGGAGCGCGCCGCCCTGCTGACCCGCGTCGTCGCCCTGCTCGATCAGAAGGCCGGCGACCTCACCGCCGCCCTCTCCGCCGAGATGGGCGCGCCCGCCCTGGCCGCGAGCACCCTCAACTACGTCCCCGCCCGCGCCACCCTCGACTTCTACGCCGGACTCGGAAAGTCCTTCCCCTGGACCGAATCTCGCACCGGTCTGTTCGGCACCACCCGGGTCTCCCGCGAACCGGTCGGTGTGGTCGCCGCGGTCATCGCCTGGAATGTCCCGCTCTTCCTGGCCGTCAACAAGCTCGCGCCCGCCCTGCTGGCCGGCTGCAGCGTCGTCCTCAAGCCCGCGCCGCTCACCCCGCTGGCCGCCAACCTGCTCGCCGACATCTTCGCCGAGGCCGGGCTGCCCGAGGGCGTGCTGTCGGTGCTGCCCGCCGAGGCCGACGCCGCCGAATACCTGGTCTCCCACCCGGGCGTGGACAAGGTCACCTTCACCGGCAGTACCGCGGTCGGCCGCAAGATCGCCGCCATCGCGGGCAGCCAGCTCAAGCGCTGCTCGCTGGAACTGGGCGGCAAATCCGCCGCGATCCTGTTGCCCGACATGGACATTGCCGACATGCCCAAGCTCGCCTTCGCGGGCCTGATGAACAGCGGCCAGGCCTGCGTGGCCCAGACCCGCATCCTCGCCCCGCGCGGCCGCTACGACGAAATCCTCGACGCCCTCACCGCTTCCGTGGGCCTGTTCCCGGTCGGCCTGCCCGATGACCCCAATGCCCAACTGGGCCCGCTCATCTCGGAGAAGCAGCGCGAGCGCGTCGAGGGCTACATCGCCAAGGGCCAGGACGAGGGCGCGCGCCTGATCCTGGGCGGCGACCGCCCCGCCGACCTCCCCGGCTGGTACATCCGCCCCACCGTCTTCGCCGACGTCACCAACGCCATGACCATCGCCCGCGAGGAGATCTTCGGCCCGGTCCTCTCGGTCCTCCCCTACGACACCGAGGAGGAGGCCGTCGCCATCGCCAACGACAGCGACTACGGCCTCGCCGGCTCGGTCTGGACCACCGACATCGAACACGGCGCCGCCATCGCGGCCAAGGTCCGCACCGGCACCTACGCCATCAACTGGTACGCCTTCGACCCCTGCGCCCCCTTCGGCGGCTACAAGACCTCCGGCATCGGCCGCGAGAACGGCCCCGAGGGCCTCGACGCCTACTGCGAGCAGAAGTCCCTGCTGATGCCCATGGGCTCCTGACCCACCCGCAGAGACAAAACGGCTCGCCCGCACTCACAGTGCGGGCGAGCCGTTTTCGTCATGCCTTCAGCCGAGACGCTGCTTCAGGGCCTCGAACTCGTCGCGGATGCCGGAGGGCAGCTTGTCGCCGATGAACTCGAACCACTCCTCGATCAGCGGGATCTCCCGCTTCCACTCCTCGACGTTGACCGCGAGCGCCTCGTCGACGTCGGCGGTGTTCACGTCCAGGCCCTCGAGGTCGAGGTTGGTGGCGGCCGGGACATTGCCGATCGGGGTGGCCTCGGCCTCCGCGGTGCCCTCGATGCGGTTGACGATCCACTCCAGCACGCGGGAGTTCTCGCCGAATCCGGGCCACAGGAAGCGGCCGTCCTCGCCGCGGCGGAACCAGTTGACGTAGAAGATCTTCGGCAGCTTCTGGGCGTCGGCGTTCTTGCCGAGGTTGATCCAGTGGCCGATGTAGTCACCCACGTGGTAACCCATGAACGGGATCATGGCCATCGGGTCGCGGCGCACGGTGCCGACCTTGCCCTCGGCGGCGGCGGTCTGCTCCGAGGACAGGGTGGCGCCCATGAACACGCCGTGCTGCCAGTCGAAGGACTCGGTCACCAGCGGGACGGTGGTCTTGCGGCGGCCGCCGAAGAGGATCGCCGAGATCGGCACGCCCTGCGGGTCGTCCCACTCGGGGGCCAGGGTCGGGCACTGCGACATCGGGGTGCAGTAGCGCGAGTTCGGGTGCGCGGCCAGGGTTTCCGACTCGCGCTCGTACCAGTCGTTGCCCTTCCAGTCGATCAGGTGATCGGGCTGGCCCTCCAGGCCCTCCCACCACACGTCGCCGTCGTCGGTCAGCGCGACGTTGGTGTAGACGGTGTTGCCCGCGTCGATGGTGGCCATCGCGTTGGGGTTGGAGGAGTGGTTGGTGCCGGGCGCGACGCCGAAGAAGCCGAACTCCGGGTTGACGGCATAGAGTTGCCCGTCCTTGCCGAAGCGCATCCACGCGATGTCGTCGCCGAGGGTCTCGGCGCGCCAGCCCGGAATGGTCGGCTGGATCATGGCGAGGTTGGTCTTACCGCAGGCCGACGGGAACGCGGCGGCCACGTAGTACGCCTTGTTCTCCGGCGAGATCAGCTTGAGGATGAGCATGTGCTCGGCCAGCCAGCCCTCGTCGTGCGCCATGGCCGAGGCGATGCGCAGCGAGTAGCACTTCTTGCCCAGCAGCGCGTTGCCGCCGTAACCCGAACCGTAGGACCAGATTTCGCGGTCCTCGGGGAAGTGGGTGATGTACTTGGTGTCGTTGCACGGCCACGGCACGTCGGCCTGGCCCTCGGCCAGCGGCGCGCCCAGCGAGTGCAGCGCCTTCACGAACGGCCGGTCGGTGCCGAGCTTCTCCAGGGCGGCCTTGCCGGCGCGGGTCATCACGCGCATCGACACCACGACGTACTCGGAGTCGGTGATCTCGACGCCCAGCTTCGGGTCCTCGGCGCCCAGCGGGCCCATGCAGAAGGGCACCACGTACATGGTGCGGCCCTTCATGGAGCCGCGGTACAGCTCGGCCATGGTGGCGCGCATCTCGGTCGGGTCGACCCAGTTGTTGGTCGGACCGGCGTCGGCCTCGGTCTTCGAGCAGATGTAGGTGCGGGATTCGACGCGGGCGACGTCGGAGGGGTCGGAGAGGGCGAGGAACGAGTTGGGCTTCTTGCTCTCGTTCAGCTTCTTGAAGGTGCCCGCCTCGACCAGCTTGGTGGTGAGGGCGTCCCACTCCTCGTCGGAACCGTCCGACCAGACCACGCGGTCGGGCTGGGTGAGTTCTGCGACCTCCTGTACCCAGGCAAGCAGTTCCTTGTGCTCGGTGGGCGCGGTGCCATCGTGAAGACCAGGAATGGTCGCTGAGGTCATGAAAACTCTCCTGAGATGGGCAGCCCCGGTGTCATCGAGCCGAGGACCACGGCTCGCGACACCGAGTGCCACCAATTGCGGCAGGGCTCCCGCTGGTCTCGACGCTTGCCCGTACCGGCTGGACGCGCGTACAAGAACGCAACGGATGCCCTGGTTCCTGCCATAGAGGTTAACGCCATATATCGGGGTGTACGGAATCGGGTTGTCCACTCGGTACCGGGTCGAAACCTCCGACCAGCCGCTGAGCGAATTCGAGTGCGGCCAGGTCACGGTCGCATGCCAGCAGTAAAGCGGGGCGCCGCTGCGCCGCCTGCCGCAATTGCGCCTCCAATTCACCGACCCGCAGATCGGTTTCCACCATGCGCGCGGTGGCACTGCCGAGCACCTCGTCGGTGAGCCGTTCCTCGGCGTCGACCAGGGCGGTGGCGACCCGCTGTTCCAGCTGCGCCCGGGCGTCGACCAGCGTGTCCGCCACCCATTGCCGCAGGTGAGCGTGATCGGCGAGGTGCCGGCGGGCGCGCACCACCCAGCCCGCGGCGGCGGCACCGAGGAGCAGACTGACCGGCACGATCGCGAAGTCGAAGGCCTGCAGCAGGGCCAGCGGCGCCACCACCAGCCGGCCCAGTCCGAAGCCGGCCGAGGCGCCGAGCGCGATCACGAGGTGGTCCTCCGCACCTCGTAGCCGCGGGCCCGGCGTGGGAACCGCCCTCGACACCCGTTCCGCGGGTGCCGGAAAAGATATATGCCATTCCTCCGCGACGGATTCTTCGACCTGACGGCACAATTCGCCGATCCGGGAGCGAATCGAGCGATCCATCTCCTGTGTGAGTTTTTCCACAGAATCGCTCACATGCCGCGGAAATTCGGCGTGTGCGCTGCGCGGCAGGCGTTCGATTTCGGCCCGCAGCTCCCCGTGCAGCGCCCGGATTCTGGCTCCGACCTCGTGCAACAGATCCACTCGCGCCAACTGCAGCCGATTCCGCACGATCGTCATGGCCGAGCCCCGCCCGCCGTCACTCACCGCCAGCAGCCGCGCCCGCTCCTCCCGCAGTCCCGCCACATCCCCGCCGTCCCGCAGCTTCCCGAGCTGCGCCCGGATCCGCCGCCGCGTCTCGGCCACCACCCGCTCCCGCACGATCGCCACCTGATCCCCCACCGCTCCCGCCCCGGCCGCCGCCACCAGCCGCGCGTGCAACAGCCCCACCCCCGACCGGTCCAGCAGCGCCGGATCCCCCGCCGCCCGCGCCACCGCCGCCATCCGCGCCGACACCGGCACGATCTCCGCCCCGCTCTCGCCACCGGCCTTCGCCAGCAGCTCGACACCCAGCTTCCGCACCTCCCGCCACTGCCGATGCGCGTGAATCCCATCCAGCGCGAACACGATCCGCGTCCCGTCCGCCCGCAGCGCCCGCACCCGCGCCAGCATTTCGCCGCCGATCAGCGCCCCGGCGTCGAGCACGACGAGCGCCACCGGACACGGGCGCGCCCCGGGTCCCGCGCCGGTCGCGGACGCCGGATCGGCGTCCGCGGTGTCGGCTCCGGCCGCTGTGACGACGATGAGGTCGATACGCGGCTGGAACCGAGCCAACTCGACCCGCAATGCCGCCGCGTGCGACTCGTCGCCGCTGAGGAGCGCGATCGCGGTGACTCCGGCCCGCGGCTCCGGGACAATCGCCCGCAGCAGGGCCAGACCGTGCGGATTCCAGCGCATGACAACGGCTTCCACCGCCGCGGGCAGCTCGGCCGGCGATGCGGGAGGTTCAGCGACGGGTGCACCGCCCCGGACGGACCGGTCCGCATCGGCCGGGGCCGGCCGCTGCAACGGCGGCAGTTCGAGCCCGTGCAGCGGCGGCGAGTCAGCGGGGCGGGGTTCGGGGATCAACACCGCTGATTCGTATCCGGCGGCGTATTCGGCTTGGCCCCAGGCGAATCAATCGCCGAGCGCGGCGGCGACGGCCTCGTAGCGGCGGTGGAGTTCGTGGTGGAGGGGCTCTATTCCGCTGGCGCAGTGGAGGATCTGCAGCAGCAGCTGCGGGGGCAGGGTGGGGTGGCGGCGGAGGGCTGTGAGGGCGCAGGAGACGCCGAAGAGGTCCCAGCGGTCCAGCAGGGCTCGGCGGGATTCCAGGTCGGGGGCAAGGTCGGGAGCGGTGAAGAGGTCGTGCGAGAGGGTGAGGGGCGGGTCGGGGCGGTCGCGATGGCGGTGGAGAGTCCGGAGGTCGGCGTCGGTGAGGGTGCCCGAGCGGGTGCGCGCGGCGAGGGACGCGACCACTGGGAAGACGGGCAGACCGAGTTCGGCGGTGAGGTCGGCGGCCGCCGCGGCGGCGTCGGGCCAGCGGGCGCCGATGGCATCGGCCTTGTTGAGTACCACAAGGGCGCGGTCCGGGTGGACGGTGGCGAGCAGGCGGCGGTCGGCGTGGCCGGCCAGGCCGGGGAGAACATAGAGGACGAGATCGGCGTCGAGTGCGGGGTCCGGTTGCCCGGGCTGGTCGACCGGCGGGGTTTCTTCGGCGGTGAGCAGCGACAGTGCATGTCGCAGGGTGGTTTTGCCCGCTCGGGCCCGGCCCGTCACCTGGATGCGCGGAGATCGCCCGACCGGCACGCGGGCAGCCTAGCCGGATGCCCCTGGGCGCGTGGGCATTTCGGATCACAAACACGCAGGTCAGGCGGTGAGGAAGCAGACCGGTCCGGGTCCTTCTGTGCGCCCGCACAATTCGGCGCAACCGCTCTTCACAGACACCTGGGATTGCCCTACTCTGGCGATTCGGTCGGCATCAGGGCCGATGCACGGCTGCGGCGATCCCTCTCGGTCCACGGCCGGGCGCGACGAGGGGAGGTGGCGATGACCGTCAATGCGGACGTCATCGAATCATCCGGGACACCGGGCCCGCAAGGGACACTACGACCGGCAGCGGCCGGGCAGCCGAGCAGCCGCCCGCTGCCGCCGGGCCGGGACCCCTTCTTCCATCCGCCGCGCGGGTTCGCCCGCCACGCGGCGGGCACGATTCTGCGCAGCCGCCCGGTCGACATCGCGCTGTTCGGCCTGGTGCCGCAACACGTGACGGCCTGGCAGCTGCTGTACCGCAGCCAGGATCTGCACGGCCGGCCCGAGGTCGCGGTCACCACCGTGCTGCTGCCCGAGGGCGCCGAACCGGATGCGGAGCGCCCGCTGCTGGCGTTCCAGACCGCCATGGACGCCGTGACCGACCGCTGCGCCCCGTCCTACGCGCTGCAGCGCGGCGCCCTGTCCCCCGGCTCCATCACCCAGCTCGAATGGCTGCTGGTCGCGAACGCGCTGCGCCGCGGGTGGGCGGTCAGCATCGCCGATCATGAAGGGCCGCAGGGGAATTTCGGCGTGGCGCGCGAGCCCGGCTACCGTGGTCTCGACGGTGTCCGCGCCGCACTGCGTTTCGCGCCGCTGGGTCTGCGTGCGGACACCGGGGTGGCCGTGTGGGGCTATTCCGGTGGCGGCATGGCCAGTTCGTGGCTGGTGGAGATGGCTCCCGAGTACGCGCCCGAGCTGAATATCGTCGGGGCGGTGCTGGGCGCGCCGGTCGGCGATCCCCGCCACGTGTTCCTGAACCTGAACGGCGGCCTGTTCGCGGGCTTTCCGGCGATCGTGATCGCCGCGCTGCAGCAGGTCTACCCGGCGCTGGCCGAGGTGGTGCGCCGCGACTTCACCCCCGAGGGCCGTCGCCTGCTGGACCGCGCCCGTTCCCTGGGCCCGATCGCGGTGCTGCCGCTGCTGGTGGGCCGCCGCATGGACGACTATCTGCGGCGTCCGCTGGCGGAGATCCTGCCGGATCTCGAGGACATGTTCGACGAGCTGCGCCTGGGCAATCGCACGCCCGCGTGCCCGGTGCTGGTGGTGCAGCCGGTGCACGACCAGGTCATCGACGCCGCGGGCATCGACGGTCAGGTCGAGCGGTACCGGGCGGGCGGCGCGGCGGTCTGGTACGTCCGCGATCGCCTCAGCGAGCATTTCTCACTGCTGCCGCTGGCGACCCCGATGAGCCTGGACTGGCTGGCCGATCGGCTGGCCGGGAAGACTCTTACCGAACCCACAACCAAGACCGTCTGGTCGGTCGCGCTGTCCCCGGCACACTGGCGCGGCATGGTGGAAATGGCAACTACCGCAATGCGAGTCACCCTCGGACTGCCGCTGCGCCCGGCCGCCGCACCGGCGTCCGGCGAGGTCTCGGGCCTGGCAGCCTGAGTGATCGCGGTCGCGGCAACCGTGGTCGATTGCTGCGCGAACTATCCGGTACTGGACAATGGACGCCGTGAACGACGCCGCGAACCACACTGCCGAGCCAGTTTCCGGGCCGCGGTCCGCCCAGGCCAACGGTGACGCCGATCACTCGGAGACCGCCATCGGCCGGCCGGATCGGACCGCGGGCAACCGCCTCTATCCCCGGGTCACCAGTTTCCGCGCCCGCCGCGGCGCGGTATCGCCCGCGCGCCAGGACGCCTGGGATCGGGTGTGGCCGGTGATCGGCAAGGACGTCTCCGACGAAAAGCTGGACGCCGACGCCTGGTTCGGGCGCTCGGCGCCGCTGATCATCGAGATCGGCTGTGGCACCGGCACCGCCACCGCGGCCATGGCGCAGGCCGAGCCGCAGTTCAACCTGATCGGCATCGAGGTCTACAAGCCGGGTCTGGCCCAGCTGGTGCAGCGCGTCGAGCGCGAGGGCATCGACAACCTCCGGCTGCTGCGCGGCGATGCCGTGGATGTCCTGGAAAATATGATTGCTCCCGAATCGCTGACCGGGGTGCGCGTGTTCTTCCCGGACCCGTGGCCGAAGGCGCGCCACCACAAGCGGCGGCTGTTGCAGCCGGAAACCTTCGCACTCATCGCAAGTCGGCTGATTCCGGGCGGCGTGTTGCATGTGGCGACCGACCATGCGGACTACGCCGAGTGGATCGGCCTGTACGGAAATTCGGAACCCCAGCTCATTGGCATGAACGAGCCGACCGGAGGGGATCCCGAGGCCTACCGGAACAAAGCACCGATTGGTTTCGAACGCCCGATTACCAAGTTCGAAAGCAAAGGACTCCGCGCGGGTAGCGCCATCACCGAGTTCATCTGGGGGAAGATCGAATCATGAGCGTCAGTGAGATGGCCCACGGTGTGTCGGAAGTTGCCGGAATAATGCACGGCACCGATTCGACCGAACTATCGGGCACCACAGGGCTCCACGGCAATGCCGGGGTCGCCCTGGGCGGCACCGCCACCGATGTGCGCCGCGTCCTATTGGTCTGGGATGCGCCGAACCTCGACATGGGCCTGGGCGCCATCCTCGGCGGACGCCCGACCGCCGCCTATCGCCCGCGCTTCGACGCGCTCGGCCGCTGGCTGCTGGCCCGCACCGCGGAACTGTCGGTGGGCAGCACCACCCGGGTCGAGCCCGAGGCCACGGTCTTCACCAATATCGCCCCCGGCACCGCCGATGTGGTGCGCCCCTGGGTCGAGGCACTGCGCAATGTCGGCTACGCCGTCTTCGCCAAACCCAAGATCGACGAAGACTCCGATGTGGACAGCGACATGCTCTCCCACATCGAACTACGCCGTCGCGGCGCGGGTCTGGCCGGGATCATGGTGGCCTCCGCCGACGGGCAGGCGTTCCGCGCCCCGCTCGAGGAGATCGCCGGCTCCGGCGTGCCTGTTCAGGTGCTGGGTTTCCGCGAGCACGCGAGTTGGGCGGTCACGTCGGATATTCTCGAGTTCATCGACCTCGAGGACATCCCGGGCGTGTTCCGTGAACCGCTGCCCCGGGTCAGCCTCGACTCGCTGCCCGACGAGGGTGCGTGGCTGCAGCCGTTCCGGCCGCTGTCGGCCCTGCTCACCTCCCGCCCCGCTCAAGGAGTCGCTTAGTGTTCACCCGCTGGGGCGACCTGGTCTACAAGCTGCGCTACACCGTGCTCGGTGTTGTCGTGGCCGCAATGCTCTCGCTCGGAGCCTTCGGATTCGGGCTGGAGGACCATCTCAGCTCCAGCGGATGGTTCGACCCGAACTCCCAATCCTCTCAGGCCGCGGTCCTGAAGGACCAGGTGTACGGGCGCGATCACAACAGCGACGTGGTGGTGCTGTACACCGCGCCGGACGGCAGCACCGTCGATGATCCCGCGTGGAATCAGAAGATCATCGACAACCTGAACAACCTGCCGGTGAAATACCCGGAGATCGGTCAGGTCAACGGCTCGCCGTGGAAGACCAACACCGGCCAGCAGCTGGCCCAGGCCGCCAGCCAGGACCGCAAGCACGCCTTCGCCTCCATCGCCATCAAGGGCGACAACGACACCGACATGGTGCGGAACTACCGGAAGGTGAAGGACGCCTTCTACATTCCGGACGTCAAGGTCGAGGTCGCCGGTCTGCAGCCGGTCGCGGGCACGCTGAACGACACCATGGCGCAGGACCAGAAGCGCATGGAGATCATCGCCATTCCGGTGGTGGCCATCCTGCTGTTCTTCATCTTCGGCGGAATCGTGGCGGCGGCGCTGCCGCTCATCATCGGTGGCCTCACGGTGCTCGGCGCGAACGGCATCGTCATGGCGATCACCAAGTTCACCGAGGTGAATTCGTTCGTCTCCCCCGTAGTTTCGATGATCGGCCTGGGCCTGGCGATCGACTACGGCCTGTTCATCGTGAGCCGCTTCCGCGAGGAGGTGGCCGACGGTTACGACACCAAGGCGGCGGTGCGGCGCACGGTTGTGACCTCGGGCCGCACCGTGTTGTTCTCCGCCACGATGATCATCGCGGCCAGCGCCGGCATGCTGCTGTTCCCGCAGGGCTTCCTCAAGTCGGTGGCCTACGGCACCATCGCGACGGTCGCACTGGCCGCGGCGTCCGCGGTCACCATCCTGCCCGCGCTGCTGTCCATTCTGGGTCCGCGCGTGGATGCGCTGGGGCTCAAGCGGTTCCGCAAGACCAAGACCACCGAGCAAATCGAGAACGGTTTCTGGGGCAAGCTCACCGCCTGGGTGATGAAGCACCCGCTCAAGGTCGCCATCCCGCTGACCATCGGCCTGCTGCTGCTGATCATCCCGGTGAAGAACCTGCAGTTCGGCGGTATCAGCGAAACCTATCTGCCGCCGGACAATCCGACCCGCCTGGCGCAGCAGCACTTCGACGAGACCTTCCCGCTGCGCAAGGCCGACCCGGTCCAGCTGGTCATCATCACCGATAACCCGAAGGACATCGGCACCATCCTCGACGAGGCCAACCAGGCCCGCGGACTGCAGCCCAAGACCACGTTCTCGCTCCCGCAGACGCCGCCCAACGGCTCCAATGTGTGGACGACCTCGCGGCCGCTGGACAAGGGCAGCGACATCACCGAGACCATCGACGACCTGCGGGCGATCGACGTCCCGGACGGCGCCGAGGTGATGGTCAGCGGAACCCCGGTGATGATGCAGGACAGCATCGATCAACTGGTCGATCGCATGCCGTTGATGATCGCGCTGGTGGTGCTGGTGACCACCATCCTGATGTTCCTCACCTTCGGCTCGCTGGTGCTGCCCATCAAGGCCGCGCTCATGAGCGCGCTCGGCCTGGGTTCCACGCTGGGCATCCTGACCTGGATCTTCATCGACGGCCACGGCGCGGGCCTGCTGAACTTCACCCCGCAGCCGATCATGTCGCCGGTGCTGGTGCTGATCATCTCCGTGGTCTACGGCCTATCCATCGACTACGAGGTGTTCCTGCTCTCCCGCATGGTCGAGTCCCGGACCCAGGGGGCGAGCACCACGGAGGCGGTGCGCGCGGGCACCGCGCAGACCGGCCGCATCATCACCGCCGCCGCGCTCATCCTGCTGGTGGTCACGGGCGCGTTCGCGTTCTCCGACCTGGTGATGATGCAGTACATCGCCTACGGCATGGTGTCGGCGCTGTTCATCGACGCGACCGTGCTGCGCATGCTGCTGGTGCCGGCCACCATGAAGCTGCTCGGCGACGACTGCTGGTGGGCGCCCAAGTGGATGAAGAAGATCCAGCAGAAGATCGGCCTGGGCGAGCCCATCCTCGACGATGAGCGGCCCGGCGGCGGCGAGGTGGTCGACCTGGTGAAGACCACCCCGATCACCGACCCGGTCACCATGCAGATCCCGATCCTGTCCGACGGCACCGCCGCCCCGGCGCGGTCGCGCAAGCCGCGCCCGGCCCGCACCGTCGACGTGGACAGCGAGGCCCCGACCCAGCGCATCGACAAGGTCGAGCGGGCCCAGCCCGTCCAGCCCGCGGAGCCCGCCCAGCGCACCGAGTCCCCGCAGACCCCCGAGCCGACGCGGCCCGCCGACAGCTCCGCGGCTGCCCCGGCTCCGGAGACCAAGCGCGCGCCCGGATTCCCGTCCGCCGCCATGCGTCCCGGCCACGGCGTCACCCCGTCGACCACTGCGGTGCCGGCCTTCGCCAAGCCCGTCGGCATCGGTGAGCCCGCCCCAGCGCCGGTCAGCGAAACCGGTACCGCCGCACCGGCGGAGGTCACCCCGCCGCTCGCCCCCCGGCGCATCAGCGCGGCCGTGGAGGACGCGCCGACCACCGATCTCGGTTCCGGCCGCACCGGTCTGGGCGCCGACCCCACCGGTCCGGGCGCGGCCCGCGGCCCGATGGCTCCGCACCCCATCGGCGACTTCGCTTCTCCCGCACGGGGATCCGCGAATGCCGGTGGCGGGCTGCCGCAGCGTACGCCCGAGGCCGTGGCCCCGCCGGTCGCCCCCGTGAACCCGATGCCGTCGGTCTCGCAGCCGGGAGCGCCTGCCGCGCCCGCGGATTCGCAGCCGCCCGCGCCGGTGGTCGGTTCGGAGCGGGTGCTGCCGCCGCCGACGCCGAAGATCCCGCCGCATCCGGCGACCCGGGCACAGCTGTACCAGCCGCACCCGGAGCCGGAGCAGAGCGAGCCCACCGAACAGCTCGCGGAAACCGCTGCCGAGGAACAGCATCCGACGCACCACGCCGCGCAGGATGCGCCGCAGGACGGCCCCGGCCGCAGCAGCATCGAGCAGTGGATGTCGGATCTGCGCTCCTCACGGCGTCGCCCGCCCGCCGAGAATCCGGACGAGGACGCCAAGCATCGGGGCGGCGACGGACGCACGGTGAGCGTCAACGAACTGCTCCGCCGCCAGAACCACGACTGATACGCGGACAACAGGAAGGCCCGGCCGAATCGGCCGGGCCTTCCTTTTTCAGCGGTCACGCGAGACGAGCGCCAGAGTCCATGTCGGCGAAGGCCGGCGAAAGCACCGGGTGCAATCGCGGCTGGGGGTATGGAGGGGATCGGTGAGTCGGGCGAGGAGGCTCGCTGCGGCTCAGGCGGGGTGGGCGGGCGTCGCGGCGCGGGCGATGGTGGCGCGGATCTCGGCGGTGATCAGATCCGGGGCCTCGAGCATGGGGACGTGGCCGAGATCGGGCAGGGTGCGCACATCGACGATCCGGGTGGGGGTCAGCGGGGCGTAGACGTGGGGCGGGAGCACGCGGTCGCGGTCGGGCAGCAGGATGCTGGTGGGCATGTCCAGTTCACTCAGCCGGGTGAAACCCGTTGGAAGATCCGGATCTTCGGCCAGGTCATCGACGATGGCGCATTCGGTGATGGCCGCGGTCATCGCCTTGGCCAGCGGATTCGGCACCAGGGCGGGACGATCGGCGAGCAGCGGGAGCAGCAGGCTGCGCAGCAGCGAGGGCATGCTCGGCCGGCGGTCGGGTCCCAGGCCGATGAGCGGGCCGAAGGCCCGGAACTTGCGCAGCAGCGAATCGGCGGCGGCAGGCGTGCGCCACAGGCCCGCGGGGGCGATGGCGGTGCAGGATCGGGCGCGGCCGCGGGCGGCGAGTTCCAGCGCGATCCAGCCACCCAGCGAGTTGCCCGCGATATGCGCGGTGTCCCAACCGGATTCGTCGAGCAGGCGCTCACAGTGGTCGGCCAGGGCGGCCACGGTGGCGGGCCGGGCGGCCTCGGGTCCGCCCCAGTGGCCGGGGAGGGTGGGGGCGAGCACGGTGTGCCCGGTGGCCAGCTCGTCGAGCACCGCGCCCCAGGACTGCCAGGTGAGCAGGACACCGTGCAGCAGGAGCAGCGGCTCGCCGCCGCCGGATCGATGCACTGCCTCCGGGGTCGCGACGCCTTCCACCATGTGCGTGACCCTACCGCCCGGATCCGCCCGCCGCCGCGCTCGATTCCGCGGCACTGCGGCCTCGGGCACGGCGGTCACGCACCGTTGAGGAACCGCTTCCAGTTGGTTCCGAACGGGTGCTTGGCGGTGACGGAGCTGAACCGCAGCGTGCCGTGCACGACCAGGTGCAGCGGCCCGATGGGCGGGCCGGTGCGCACCTTGGTGTTGGCGCTGGAGCCGATCAGGTCGATGGCATTGAGGTCCACGGTGGCCTCGGCCGGCACGATCAGTTCGATCGAACTGCAGGTGTCGTTCACGTGGATCTCCACCACCTGGGTGGACATGACGGCCTGGGTGAAGTCCAGGCGCACGCTGCCCAGCATGCTGTTGATCGCCAGCGCCGGCGGCACGTGCCAGGCGCCCTTGCGCTCCACGCTCGACAGCCGCGCGCGAATCACATTGGAGGGCACGGCCGGTGGCATCCGGTGCGCGGTCGCGTACCGGGGCTGCGGCTGCACGAAATGCTGCCCGGCGGGGGCGGGCTGCCCGACCAGCCGGACGCCCGGCAGATCGATCAGCACCGCATTGAGTTCGCCGCGGGTCTTGGCCGCGAGCGCGGTGTCCATGCGCTCGGTGAATTCCCCCAGCGACAGCATGCCCAGCCCGACCGCGCGCTGCAGCAGCCGGCCGACATGTTCGCGTTCGACATCGGATACCCGTAGATCCCGGTCGCCGATCATGGCGTTGCCGGTCACGATCGCGGAAACCGCTTCAGGACCTCCCATGCTTCGAGGCTAGCCAGCACGGGGCCGCCGCCGCATCAGGGCAATCCCTGAACCGTCCCCCTACTCGAGGCCCTGCTCGATGGCGTAGCGGGTCAGCTCGACGCGATTGCCGAGTTGCAGTTTGCGCAGCGTGGACTGCACGTGGTTCTCCACGGTGCGGTGACTGAGCCCGAGCCGGGTGGCGATCTGCTTGGCGGACAAGCCCTTCGCCACCATGCGCAGCACCTCGGTCTCGCGATCGGTGAGGGCGGGGCGGTGCGGTTCGCCGCGTTCGGCAGGGGTGCCGGCGATCCGGCGGAACTCGCCCAGGACCAGACCGGCCAGGCCCGGGGTGAAGACGGCCTGTCCCGCCGCGGTGGCGCGGACGGCGTCCAGCAGTTCGGTGGCCGAGGCGCTCTTGACCAGGTAGCCGGTGGCGCCGGCCTTGATGGCGTCGAGCACATCGTCGCGTTCGGCGGAGGCCGACAGCACCAGCACCCGGGTGCGCGGGGAGACCCGCAGCACCTCGGCGGTGGCGTCGGCGCCGTTGCCGTCGGGGAGCTGCATGTCCATGAGCACGACCGCCGGTTGCACGGCACTCGCGCGGGCCCCGGCGGCGCGCACGCCGTCGGCGGTGGCGACCACGTCGAATCCGGCCTCGGCCAGGTCGCGGGCAACCCCGTCCCGCCAGATCGGGTGGTCGTCCACCACCATCACCGTGATTCCGGCATCCGATTCGGTCATGTCCGCCTCCGATCTCATTGTGGCCGTTCGAGGGCTCTCAGTGTCGCGGTTCCAGGGGCACGCGGAACTCCCATTCCGCGCCCTCACCGTCGGCGGGCGCCGCCTCGAACAGCAGCTGCGCGGTGCCGCCGAGGGCGGCGATGCGCCCGACGATGGACCGCGAAACACCCATGCGCCCTTGCCCTTCGGCCTCGGCGAGTCGGCCGGGCGGAATGCCGGGGCCGTCGTCGCGCACGCTCACGATGAGCTCGTCGCCGGTATCTTCCAGCAGCACATACGCTTTCGCGCCCGGCCCGGCGTGCTGGACCACATTGGCGAGGGCGGCGGCCACGGCGGCGGCGACCTCGCGCGCCGCCCAGTGGCCCAGCGGCACCGGATGACCGGGGGTGGAGACGAACACGGACGGGGTGGCCTGGGCGGTGAGCAGCGGCCGCAGATCCTCCTCCGCGCCCCCGGCGTCGGTGCGATCGCCCTGTTCGGAGATGAGCACCCGCAGCGCCACCTCCTGCTCGCCCGCGCGCTGCGCCAGTTCGGCTGTCGGGCCGCCGATTTCATTGCCGTGGCGCTTGATGTAGCTGAGTACCTGCAGGACTCCGTCGTGCACCTCGCGGGCCAGGCGTTCGCGTTCCTGGGCGGCGGCGGTGAGCCGGACGGCGCGCTGCAGCTGCGCGTGCGCGCGGCGGGCGGTATCGGAGGCCAGGCCCAGCGCGAGGCCCACCGAGATCAGGACGGGCAGCGTCGCGTCACGCCACACGTCGAAGTCCCACTGCGCCCGTGCGGTGATGACGGCGGCGGAGATGAGCAGCCCCGAGCAGATGCCGCCGAACGGTCCCCACAGAATCGCCGCGGAGACAACGGCATTGGCGGCCCAGAGCGTGGTGGGCAGGGTCTGATGGTGGTGATACCAGTCGTAGGGCGCGACCAGCCGGGTCGCGAAGATCAGGGCGATGACCACGAGATGGTCGCCGACCACCACGGCCGTGCGCACCCGCGGCTCGTGCCGGATCCGCCACTGCGACAACAGCACCGCCGAGATACCCGACCACACCGCCATCACGGCGATCAGCGCCCAGCTCAGCCGCTGATTGCTGTAGTACGACACCGAGGCGATCTGCTGGCCTACCGCGTACAGCAGGGTGACCAGCCGGAACGCCTGCACGGCCCGCCACAGCGGCGCGGTGGCCGCCCAGGCGGGATCCGGCTCCGCCTGCCCCCGGGCCACCGTCAGTCCCCGGCGTCCCCGCTGCCGCCCGCGGGCTTCGGGGGCGTCTCGTGGTCGTCCTCGGCCACGGGCACCGGCACCTTGTAGCGGTCCGGATCGGGAGTATCGGGTTCGGCGCTGAACATGGGTTTGGTCGGGTCGCCGGTGTGCAGGTCCTGGTAGAGCTCGTCGGGCGAGTCGGCCAGCAGCGAGCGCAGGGCGGTATTGAGCACCGCCACGAACGGCACCGCGAGCAGACCGCCCGCCAGACCCGCCAGCACCACGCCCGCCGCGATGGCGAGCACCACGGCCAGCGGATGGATACGGACCGCGCGGCCCATCAGCAGCGGTTGCAGCACATGGCCTTCCAGCTGCATGACCGCCACCGTGATGCCCAGCACGATGAGCGCGGTGACGATGCCCTTGGTCATGAGCGCGATGAAGACCGCCACCGAACCGGCGATGAACGAACCCACGATCGGGATGAACGCACCGATGAAGACCAGCGAGGCCAGCGGAAGCGCCAGCGGCACATTGAGAATGGCCAGGCCCGCGCCGATACCGATGGCGTCCACCGCCGCCACCATGACGGTGGCGCGGACGAAGCCGGTCAGCGTGCCGAAGCCCAGCCGCCCGGCCTGACGGACCTTCGCCCGGTGCCGGGTCGGGACGATCCGGGTCACGAACTCCCAGATCTGGTCGCCGCCGTAGAGGAAGAAGATGAGGATGAACAGGGTCAGGAACGTGCCGGTGAAGAATTCACCGATGACCGTGGCGGTGGTGAGCGCCCCGTTGGTCAGCGCGTCCTTGTTCGACTCGACGGTTTTGACGATGGTGTCGCCCGCATTGCGGATCTGGTCGTTGCTCAGGTGCAGCGGACCGTTGATCAGCCAGTCCTGCACCTGGTGCACGGAGGTCTTGAACTCGTCCGACAGCTGCGGCACACCCGAGACGAACTGCTCGACGACGAAGGTCATGATTCCGGCGAGCAGACCGAGCGCCCCCACCAGCGCCACGAACACCCCGATCGCCCGCGGCACCCCGAACCGCTGCATCCAATTGACCAGCGGCGCCATCAGGGCGGCGCCCAGCAGTGCGATGGAAATCGGAATGGTGACCGTCGAGAGCCGCCGCGCCAGATAGGCCACCGCGAGCACCGCCGCGAAGATGATCAGCAACCGCCAGCACCACTCGGCGGTCTGCCGCACGATGGGATGCACCGCCTCCGCGTCGCGCCGGCGCACCACGCCGGATTCGCTCGATCTGCCGGACCCTGCCTGCACCTCGCTCACGAGGCCGAGCCTAACGGCCGAAACCTCCGCGGGCATGTACCGGCGATCCAAACGCTAGATTGGTGATCGTGTCAGCGCCCCTGGAAGCGGTCAAACAGACCATGCATACCCGCTGGCCGCTGTACTTGGCTTCGATGCTGGCGGCCAACGCCTTCGGCGCTGTCCTGGTGTGGGCCTTCATCCAGTACGGGCTACCGGTTCCGGAGGGCGGGACCAGCGCGACCCGGCAGACCGGGCTGCTGATCCCGGGGCTGGTCTTCGTGATCGGCGGGTTCCTGAGCGTGACCGCGTCGGCGCTCATGCTGCGGCCGGTCATGCGGTGGCAGATGCGCGGCGGGCCGCCGTCGCGGCAGGAGCAGATGGCGGCGCTGCACGCCCCGCTGCGGCAGGCCATCGTGCATCTGGTGCTGTGGCTGGTCGGCGGTGGCGTGCTGGCCTCGGTCATCATCGTGCGGACCCCCGAGCTGGCCGCGGCGGTGATCGTGACCGAATGTATGGCCGCCACCATCGTTTTCGGCTTCACCTACATGCTGGGCGAGCGGATCCTGCGGCCGGTCGCGGCCGAGGCGCTGACCACGGGGGCCTTCGACCACACCCTGACCGCGGGCGTCGGCACCCGGATGGCCATGACCTGGGGCATGGGCACCTTCGCGCCGACGATTGCCATCGTGCTGCTGTGCGTCACCCAGATTTCTTCTCGCGTCCAGTTTTCCGCGCAATCGCTGGCCGTCTCGATTCTGCTGTTGTGCGGTGTGGTGATCATGCAGGCGCTGGCGCTTTCCATGCTCACCGGCTCTTCCATTTCCGATCCGATTCGCCAGCTCAGCCAGGCCATCGACCGCGTGCAGGAGGGTGCGCGGGATGTGCAGGTCGAAGTTTTCGACGGTTCGGAAATCGGGCTGCTGCAGGTTGGCTTCAACCGAATGATGGGTGAGGCCGCCAAACGCCGGGAACTGCAGGAATTGTTCGGTCAGCATGTCGGTGAGGACGTGGCGCGTCGAGCGCTCGAGTACGGCACCGAACTCGGTGGTGAAACCCGATTCGTGGCGGTGTTGTTCGTGGATATGGTCGGTTCGACCGCGACCGCCGCGGAGCGCCCGCCGACCGAAGTGGTCAGTCTGCTCAACGAGTTCTTCCGCGTGGTGGTGGATGTCATCGACCGCAACCACGGGCTCATCAACAAATTCATGGGCGATGCCGCGCTGGCCATCTTCGGCGCCCCGCTGGACCGCCCCGACGCACCGACCGCGGCCCTCGCCGCGGCCCGTGAGCTGCGCGAAGCCCTGCGCGAGGTGGCCGGGCTGGATATCGGAATCGGCGTCTCCGCAGGGCTGGCGGTGGCCGGGAATATCGGTGGCGCAAATCGTTTCGAATACACCGTGATCGGTGATCCGGTGAACGAGGCGTCGCGCCTGACCGAACTCGCCAAGGACCGCCCGGAACGCGTCCTGACCTCGTCGAGCGCACTGTTTTTCGCCGATGAGAACGAGCAGCGGCATTGGCAGACCGGCGAGGAGGTGCAACTGCGCGGGCGCCGCCGGAAAACCCGGCTGGCCTGGCCGCGGGAAAGCATCGACCCGGCTGATGCAGACGAGGCGGCGGCGAGTTCGTTAGGCTGACGGCGTGACGGCCCATGGTGAGCTGGCCGGCGATCCTGCGCCGCCCGCGGATGACGAGCACCGTGGCAGGTTCTGGTGGGCCAAATGGGTTCTCGGCGCCGCGCTGGCGGCGTTGCTGATTTCCGAAGGCATATATCTATATCCGCGCCTGCACGAATCCTGGAAGAACCTCAGCGAAATCCACTGGGGATGGGTCGCCGCCTGCATCGTCATGGCGGCGTTTTCCATGAGTGGCTTCGGCCGCATCCAGAAACAGCTGCTGCACGCCGGCGGCGTCGAGGTGAGCCAGCGGAAATCGGTGTCGGTGGTGTACGGCTCCACCGGCATGTCGCTGACGCTGCCCGCGGGCCAGGTGTTCTCGGCGGCCTTCACCTACCGGCAGACCCGGCGCTGGGGCGCCAGCCCGATCGTGGCGTCCTGGCAGCTGGTGATGTCGGGCGTGATCGCGGCGGCCGGGCTGACGCTGCTGGGCCTGTTCGGCGCGGTGCTGTCCGGGGACCGGGTCGGCCCGGGCAAGGTGATCCTGACGCTGGGCACCGTCGCCCTGCTGATCTGGACCTTCAACTACGTCTCCCGCCACCCCGGCGGGGTGCAGGCGCTGGCGCAGCGAATCCTGCACCTGGTCAATCGGATTCGGCGCAGGCCCGCCGACGCCGGCATGGAGAAGGTGGCCGAGATCCTGACCCAGCTGGAGTCGGTGGATCTGGGCAAACGGGATGGCGCGTGGGTGGTGGTGTGGGCGCTC
This sequence comes from Nocardia sp. NPDC059154, assembly GCF_042755705.1. NCBI lineage: Bacteria > Bacillati > Actinomycetota > Actinomycetes > Mycobacteriales > Nocardiaceae > Nocardia > Nocardia sp. NPDC059154. Next base: position 18,117 of record NZ_JBHZCS010000040.1, on the reverse strand, counting down.
GTGCACCGGTTCGCCGATGTGGCCTGCCTGGGTTTCGCCTGCTACGCGGTGGGCGCGGATCCGCACTGGGCCGGGCTGATGCTGGCCTTCGCGGCCGGAAAGGCCGTGGGCACCATCCCTTTGGCACCGGGCGGCATCGTCTATGTGGACGCCACCCTCATCTATTCGCTGACCGCGGCGGCCGGGCTGCCGGCCGCACAGGCCGTGGCGGCGGCGTTCCTCTACCGGCTGATCAGCTTCATCCTGGTGGCGATCGTCGGCTGGATCGTCTTCCTCTTCCTGTACCGCAAGCCGCAGGCCGACGACGCCGAGCTCGAGAAGGAATTCGAGGAGCGCGGCAATTCGCTGGTCACCGACCGGCGCCGGCCCAATCCGCCGGCCGATCCGGACGCGGCGTCGGCCTGACCCGCCCCTCCGGCGTGACCGGCCAGGGTGGAGTGTCCCTGCACAGGCGCCCCCGGGACGCCCGATACCCTGTGCCGCGTGAAGAAACTCGTGCCCCTCGTCGTCGATGTCGCCCTCGTGGTCGTGTTCTGCGCGATCGGGCGGCGCAGTCACGACGAGGCGATCGGCGCGGGTCTGCTGCGCACCGTCTGGCCGTTCGGCACGGGGTTGCTGCTGGGCTGGGTGATCGCGCTGGCGGTGGCGACGGGCCGGGAAGGTCTGCGCGCGGCACGACGTTTCGACGGCCGCGCGGTGTGGCCGACCGGCGTGATCGTGTGGCTGAGCACCCTGGTCGGCGGCATGCTGCTACGTGCCGTGTCCGGTCAGGGCCTCGCCGTCAGCTTCTTCCTGGTGGCAGCGACCTTCCTGGCCCTGTTCCTGATCGGCTGGCGCGCCGCCGTGCAGGTGCTGCGCTCTCGTTGACGTTGCGGGTACTGCGCTCTCGCTAGTCGGGCGAGGCCAGCGACTGCAGCAGGCGCGCCGCCACCCGCGCGGTGAGATCCCCGCTGTCCGGATCGTCGATGTGGATGGCGAAGGCCAGGTCTCCCATGGTGGCGATGAGCCAGGCGTTGTTGCCGGTGGTGGCCCCGTAGGCCTGCACATCGCGATACCTGTTGAGGCTGGCCATCTCCGGCGCGCCGACCCCGTCGTGCAGCATGCCGCGCAGCCGGTCGGTGGCCTCGCCGGGCAGTGCGGCCAGGTCGGCCTCGGTGGTGGCGGGCTGGCCGATGGTGATCATCGGCTTGGGCACCTGGCCCTTGGCGATGGCGGCCGCCGCGATGGCCATGCCCCACGGGCTGGCCAGCAGCGAGTCGGCGGCATTGCCGCGGCCCACGTTCTCGGCGGCGTTCTTGCCGGTGGGCAGCCGGCCGGTGGTCTCGTCGAGGCCGGGCACCTTGAAGTCGATGCCGATGCCGAGCAGACTGGCCGCGTCCGCCGCATCGCCGACCGAGACATCCTGCGGCGCTTTGTGTTTGGTCACCGCGGCGACGTTCTTGAACAGCTCGATCATGCCGCCGACCGGGTACTGCCCGGTGAAGGCGATATTGCCGTGCTCGCTGGCCTGACTGTTCTGCGCCACCGCGACCAGGGCCCCGCTGGAGGGCTGGATGGCCACGATGGAGGTGGGCGAGCCGGTGCTCACCGCGGCGTCCTCGGCGGCGCGCTGCAGGCGCTGGTCCATGGTGGCCGGAATGTCGGGTCCGGGCGGGCCCTGCTCGCCGGCCAGCTGGGTGACGAAACTGCCGTCGGGCTCGAACAATTGCACACCCCAGCCGGAGTGCGCGTCGCGATCGTCCTGCCACACCTTGGTCAGCGCGTCGAGCATGGGCGACCAGACCCGGCGGTCCGCGGAGATGAGCTTGGGCTGCTTCAGCAGCACCACACCCGGGATCGGGGCCATGCGCGGCTCGAGGATGGCGAAGTCACCGTCGCGCAGGTTGACCGCGACGAAGGGTTTGCCCTGCGAGGCCGCGAGCTGCTGCATCAGCGACGGTCCGTCGATGAGCGGCGCGACCGGGGCGATGGCGGCGGCCAGCGCGTTGGTGGAGGTGACCGGGTCGGTGATCTTGGCCGGGTCCAGCTGGACCACATTGATGGTCTGCTCGGTCATGAGCGGCTGCCCGACAATGTCGTTCACCCGCGGTGAGGGGGTGGCGAAGGTGCGCACCAGCTTGGCGCTGCGCTTGGCGTCCAGCTGCGGCATGACCATGGCCGGATCCCACGAGATACGCCAGCCCACACTGAGTTTGCGCACCGTACCCTGTAGGTCGTATTTCCAGTCCCGCTTGTCGCCGAAGTTCCAGGCGCCGGTCATGGAGAAGAGTCCGGTCGTACCGTTCAGTCCGGTGAACTGGGTCACGTGATAGTCGGGCTTGCCCGGGTCGAGTCCCTCGAAGACTTGCTTCAGCGTTGCCGACGCACCCGCCGGGTAGGAGGTCAGCCGCGATGCCCCGTCATAGTCCTTCTTGTCGATCAGCGTGGTGAACCGTTCGACCACCGCCTCCGCACCCGTCGACCGCTCCCGAAAACCACATGACCCCATCGCGATCGCGACGGCTGCCACACCCGCGAGTGCGATCGCACCCCGTACCCGGAAGCGGCGGGATCCCCACACATCCATATCGCCCACTCTTCACTCTGGCCACATCAGCAACAGGTCCACGGTACCGCGCGGCGAACGCCCGCGACTTCACCATCCCACCAGGCGCACTTGCATCGAGCACCACCATAGTGCCGAAATCGGTCAGCAGTGACCACTTACATGATCACCGGTCGGTTACATCCCCTGGCGTATTCGAGACTCGGCAGACCGTTCGGTTCTTACTGGTGACAGCGTTGCGGGCCGGCCTCGGCGAAGCCGCCGAACCTCGTTCTCCCAGAGCAGAACCCACTCCCGCTGAAACGACGTAACGTTGTAATCAGCATTACAACTTCTTGCAGTAAGTGAGTGTGACCAACATGAGACACGGACATCGTGGACACGTTTTCGGGCGCACCGGCGGCTGGCAGCAGGCCGACCTTCCCGACGCCTCGGACGCTCCCGCCTGGTTCGCTGGAAGATTGCCAGCCGACTGGTTCACCGGTCCAGCAACCCTCGAAGTCGATCGCGACGAAATCGTCGTCCTCGGCGAACTCCCCCTCCCCCCAGCCGAACCCGCCCCGGGCGACGACGCTCCCGCCGAGGACGCGGCACCGGCCGCCGTCCCGCAGGCCACCCGCGAGGGCATCATCGCCCGCTTCCGGGAGACCACCCGCCCCGCCCGCATGCAGATCGCCCAGGAGGCCCAGGTCCGCTACGGCCGCAATGTCGCCTGGGGCGTGCTGGTGGACGGCGAGCGAATCATGTTCACCCACCTGGCCGTTCCGGTCATGACCCGGTTGCGCCAGCCCGAACGCAAGGTGCTCGACACCCTCGTCGACGCCGGCGTGGCCCGCTCCCGCTCCGACGCGCTGGCCTGGACGGTCAAGCTGGCCGGCAAGCACGCCGAGGAGTGGCTCGAGGATTTGCGCACGGCCATGCGCAAAGTCGACGACCTGCGCACGGAGGGACCGAGCGGCCTCTAATACAGTGGGCGCATGGCTGCTTCCGGTCCGATCCTGGTGCTCAACGGCCCGAACCTGAACATGCTCGGCACCCGCCAGCCCGAGGTGTACGGGGCCGACACCCTCGACGACGTGGTGGAACTGTGCCGCAAGACCGCGACGCGGTTCGACCGGGAGATCGTGGCGTTCCAGTCCAATCACGAAGGCGCGCTGATCGACCGGATCCACGCCGCGCGCGGGGTGGAGGCGGGCATCGTCATCAATCCGGGCGGGTTCACCCACACCTCGGTGGCGCTGCGCGACGCGCTGGTGATTCCGGAGGTGCCGATCGTGGAGGTGCACATCAGCAATGTGCATGCCCGCGAGGAGTTCCGGCATCACTCCTACGTCTCCCCCATCGCCACCGCGGTGATCGCGGGGATGGGCATCCAGGGTTACGCGGCCGCGATCGAATTCTTGATCCGCCGCTCCCCCGCCTCCCCGTAACTTCGGCGCACGGCCGAGAGCCGTTCACCGTTGGGCACGCGTGCCGGCGGTTGGGAGCCGAACCGATTCTGGACGTACCCGGCGAGTTACCCGCATCTCACGAAATCAGTTGTCGCCTCACGAAAGAGGGCCCGGCTCGCTTGGAGCAGGGCCCGTTTTCGTGCACGAGAAATAGCTTGTCCACCCCAAAATGTAGTAGGTATGCTACATCCGATCCGGCTTCTACTACGGAGGGGTGACATGTCGGTCGGTGAGGGCGTCGTACTCGACGTCGAGAACCTGCGGATGCGCTACGGCACCCGCGATGTCCTGCAGGACGTCAGCTTCCAGGCCCACCGCGGCGAGGTGCTGACACTGCTCGGCCCGAACGGCGCGGGCAAGACCACCACCATCGAGATCCTGGAGGGCTTCCGCATGCGCTCGGCGGGCCGGGTCGAGGTGCTCGGCGCGGACCCGGCGCACGGCGACGAGGCCTGGCGGGCCCGGCTGGGCGTGGTGCTGCAGTCCTGGCGCGATCACGGCAAGTGGCGGGTGCGGGAACTGCTGGACTACCTGGGCATGTTCTACGCGCCCTACGCCACGGCCGACATCCAACGGCCTTGGGACACAGACGAACTCATCGCCGCGGTGGGCCTCACCGAGCACGCGGACGCCAAGGTGATGACCCTCTCCGGCGGCCAGCGCCGCCGCCTGGACGTGGCCATCGGCATTGTCGGCCGCCCGGAACTGCTGTTCCTGGACGAGCCGACCGCGGGTTTCGATCCGCAGGCCCGCCGCGAATTCCACGACCTGGTGCACCGGCTCGCCGACGACGACCACACCACCATCCTGCTCACCACCCACGACCTGGACGAGGCGGAGAAGCTGGCCGACCGCATCCTCATCCTGGCCGGCGGGCGCATCATCGCCGACGGGTCGGCCGATCAGCTCTCCCGGCGCATCGCCGGTGAGGCCGAGGTGAAATGGACCCGGGACGGGCAGCGCTTCGTGCACACCACCACCGAGTCCACCAAGTTCGTCTACGAGCTGTTCCAGCAGTTCGGCGAGTCGGTCGAGGAGCTGGAGGTGCGGCGCGCCTCGCTCGAGGACACCTACATGACCCTGGTACAGCGCTTCGAATCCGGCCAGGGCGACACCGAACTGCGCAGCCTGGAGGAGGTCCGATGAATCCGACGACCGTCGCGGTGCGGGCCGGTTTCCGGCGCGGCCGCATCGAGCTGATCCAGACCCTCACCAATGGGATGGACATCTTCTCGCAGTTCTTCTGGCCCGTGGCCACCATGATCGCGGTGTTCTTCATGCGCCACGGCGACTTCCAGGGCAGCGGCGTCGGCCTGGGCGCGCTGGCGCTGCCCAGCGTGCTCGGCATGCTGGTGGCGTTCACCGGCATGTTCGGCGTGGCACAGGGCCTGGCCATGGATCGCGAGGACGGAACCCTGCTGCGCGCCAAGGCGACCCCCAACGGCATGCTGGGCTACCTGATCGGCAAGATCGTCGCGGTCTCCGGCGTCACCGTGGTCCAGGTGGCGCTGATCCTCGGGTTCGGGCTGCTCACCATCGGCGGGGTGAGCCTGGACAGCGTCGGCGCCTGGGCCACGCTGATCGGCATTCTGGTGCTCGGCCTGCTGGCCTGTCTGCCGCTGGGCGCGATCGTGGGCTCGGCGTTCGACAGCCCGCGCAGCATCGGCTTCATCTCGTTCCCCATCATGGGTCTGGTGGCGATCTCCGGAATCTTCTACCCCCTCACCGGCCTGCCGGGCTGGCTGCAGGCCATTGCCCAGGCGTTCCCCATCTACTGGATGGGCCTGGGCATGCGTTCGGCCATGCTGCCCGACGGCGCGGCCATGGTGGAGCTGACGCACTCGTGGCGGCACCCGGAAACCGTGGCGGTGCTGGGCGCCTGGGCGGTGGCGGGCATCCTGATCGCGCCGATCGTGCTGCGCCGCATGGCCCGTCGCGAATCCGGGGCCGCGGTGGCGGCCCGTCGCGAGAGGGCCATGGCGCGTGCCTACTAGCGAGGTCATCTACAACCGGATCGCGATGCTGCGCGCCGAGCGCGGCATCTCGCGCCGGCAGCTGGCCGAGGCGCTGGGCGTGCACTACCAGACCGTCGGCTATCTGGAACGCGGTGAATACAGCCCGAGCCTGCATCTGGCGCTGCGGCTCGCGCAGTACTTCGAGGTGCCGGTGGAGATCATCTTCTCCACCGTGCCCTTCCCTCGCATCGGCTCCGAGACCGCCTGATTCCCGTGCGGCTCAGGCGTTCCCGGAGACCGTGCCCATGAGTTCGAAGGTCGATACCGCCCGGCCCGCCGCCGCGCTGGCGGCGACGGCCCGGCGCCAGAACGCCTGCGCCGTGCGCGAGAGGGTGGCGTCGACGCCGACCTCCGCACTGGCGTCGATGATGTGCTGCGCGCCCGCGTCCATCATGCGCAGTCCGGCCACGTCGGCCCAGCCGCCGTTCTGATTCTCCACCGAGAACTGCTCCATGAAGTACGGGAAGGCGGCGCTGGAGCGCACCGCGAACGGCACGAACTGCGCGATGTCGTGGCCGGAGCGCGCGATCATGGCCGTGGCCTGGTCGAAGGCCAGCAGCCAGGGATGGAAGATGGTGAGCAGGCCCTGGTAGAAGACCTGCGCCAGACCGTCATCCGGGCCCAGGTACTCCTGCGGGCTCAGCGGGCGCAGCAGTTCGGCGTGCGCGTCGAAGACCGTACGCGGGCCGCTGTAGAAGATGTAGGACGCCGGGTGTTCGATATTGTCGCCCGCCGACATCACGCCGCCGGAAAGGAATTCGGCGCCGCGCTGCCGCAACCACGCCGCACCCCGGCGGGCCTGCTCGGGCGAATCCGAGGAGAGATTGGCGATCACCTTGCCGCGCAGGTGATCCGCGGCCGGACCCAGCACGTCGTACATGGCGGCGTAGTGGGTGAGGCTGAGCACGGCCACCGCATTGGCATCGAGCGCCGCGGCGACCGTGGCGGCCCGCCGGGCGCCGAGCTCGACCATGGCGTCGGCCTTCTCCGGACTGCGGTTCCAGACCGTGACCTCGACTCCGGCCTGCAGGAACGCTGCGACCATGGCCCGCCCCATCGGGCCCAGACCGATGACGGTGACCGATCGACGCAGATCAGACATGGTGTATCCCCTTCGATTTCGGCTGTTCGGAACTGGCGCGCCGGAATCGATGGTGGCCGGGATCGGTAGCCTCGGGAAGACCGCACCGGTGGGTGGGGTTGCTTACCCCGAGGTTCGGAATCTGGTCAGGAGGGCACGATGAGTATCGGCGGTGACGCGGATCACGAGGTGTGCGGCATGTCCGTGGCCATCGAGGCGGTCGGCGGCAAATGGAAGATGCACCTGATGTGGGTGCTGGCCGAGGGACCGCAGCGGTTCGGGCAGATCCGGCGGCTGCTGACCGGTGTCAGCGAGAAGGTACTCGCGGAGAACCTGCGGCAGCTGGAGGCCAGCGGCATCGTGCACCGCGAGATCTACCCGGAAGTGCCGCCGCGCGTGGAGTATTCGCTCACCGAGCTGGGCTGGGAACTCAGCGCGGCGCTGCGGCCGCTGGAGGAGTGGGGCGACCGCAATCGGAACCGGATTCCCGGCCGCGCGCTCACCCCGGCCACCTAGGACTCCGCGATCCGCTCCCCGATCCGTTCCAGCAGGGCGGCGGCGTTCGCCATGCTGCGGGCCGGATCGGGCTCCAGCGCGGACAATGCGTAGGCGGTGGCGAATCCGGCCTCCCGCACCTGCTCCGGGGCGAGCAGCACCCGGCCCGCCACCGCGACCACCGGGACGCCCGCCGCCAGCGCCGCGCGACAGACCCCGATCGGGGCCTTGCCGGACAGGCTCTGGGTGTCCAGCGAGCCTTCCCCGGTGACGACCAGATCCGCGTCCGCCAGCCGGGCCCGGAAATCGATCAGGTCGAGAACCAGCTCGATGCCCGAGCGCATCCGCGCGCCCAGCGCCGCCAGCGCCCCGAAACCGGTGCCGCCCGCCGCGCCCGCACCCGGTTTGTCGGCCCATTCCGGGCCCAGCACGGCGGCCCAATTCTTCAGTGCCGCTTCGAGAGTGGCGACCTGCCCGGGATCCGCGCCCTTCTGCGGCGCGTAGATCGCGGCCGCGCCATCCGCGCCGAGCAGCGGATTGTCCACATCGCTGGCCAGCGTCACCGTCGCATCGGCCAGCCCGGGGTGCAGATCGTCGCGATCCACCCGCACCGCGCGCGCGAGTGCCGCTCCGCCGCAGGGCAATTCGTTCCCGTCGGCGTCGAGGATGCGCAGTCCGAGCGCCTGCAGCAGGCCCGCCCCGCCGTCGGTCGAGGCGCTCCCGCCCAGCCCGAGCACGATGTCGCGCGCTCCCCGATCGAGCGCGTCCCCGATCACGTCCCCCACCCCGTAGGTGCTGGCGTGCAGCGGATCGGGCTGTCCGCCGGGGAGTTCCGCGAGGCCGCTGACCGCGGCCAGCTCCACCACGGCCACCCGCCCGCGGACCGCGTACGAGGTTGTCACCGGCGCGAGCGTCGGCCCGTAACTCTCGACCTCCACCCGTTCCCAGCCCGCCGCCACGAAGGCCTCGACCGTCCCGTCCCCGCCGTCGGCGACGGGTGTCCGCCGCACCGCGGCGCCGGGGGCGGCGCGGGTGATCCCCACGGCCAGCGCGTCCGCCACCTGGGTGGCGCTCAGGGAGCCCTTGAACTTGTCCGGGGCCAGCAGCACCCGGCGCGGGGGTGGGTTCGTCATCCCTACATTTTGATCTCCGATGTGGGAAGCGACACGCCGGACGCCACCGTTCGGCCAAAGGGACAAATAGCCGTCACGGGAGAACTAACGTCGCACCCATGTCGAGTGAGTCGGTCGAGGTCCGCAAGAACGCCACACTGGATCGATTCGAGTTGTACGTCGACGGATACCTCGCCGGGGTCGCGGCCTATCAGGACACCGCCAACGAGCGGGCCTTCGTGCACACCGAGGTCTACCCGCAGTTCGAGGGCCTGGGGTACGGGCGCAAGATCGTGCAGGGCGCGCTGGACCAGTCCCGCGACGACGGGTTCGGGATCCTGCCGCTGTGCCCGATGGTGCACCACTTCGTCGAATCCCGGCCCGAGTACCTGGCTTTGGTGCCGCAGTGGTCGAGGGAAAGGCTCGGCCTGCCCCAGCAGTGACCGCCGGTCGGCACTCCTCGACGGCACCGCCGGTCGGTACTCGTCGACGGCACCGCCGGTCAGTACGCCTTGACCGCACCGTCCAGCGCGTTCTGCAGTTCTTCGCGCACCACCCGCGTGATCTCGGCGGGTTTGGTGGGCAGCTCCGCCACCGGCATGCCGAAATAGAAGCTGGCCGAGCGGGCCTCCTCCTTGGTGGGTTCCACCCTGGGATCCAGCCGCGGGCCGTAACTCAGACCCAGGCTCACCAGCACCGGTTCCGCCCCGAGCTTCCTGGCCCGGAAGGCGATGTGCCCGATGCCGGTTCCGACCGTCTGCACCTGGGTGGGGTCCACGTCGTTGCAGGTGCCCTCCGGGAACACCGCCACCCCGTCACCGCGCGCCATGCGCTCGGCGCAGATGTCGATCATGCGCTGCCCGGCCGCGTTTACCGCGCGCAGGCCGTGGTCCTTGCCCCGGAAGACCGGGATGCCGCCCATCATGTCGATGCGCTCGCGCAGCTTGGTCTCGGTGAACAGCTCGTCCTTGGCCAGTACCCGGGTGTGCCCGATGACCGGCCGCAGCGCGCTGCGCCAGGCCGCGGCGCCGACGGTGTACGGATCCAGCTGGGAGAGGTGGTTCACCGCGATGAGCAGCGGTCGCCGCTGGGAGATGAACTCCCGCAGCCGGTCCCGCGCTCCGTCCGCGTAGGTCACCCGGGGATGATAGCGACGACCCAGTAGCCAGTAGGCCGCCCGCGCCTTCAGCAGGTTCTGCTGGTGGTCACGATAGAAGTCGTAGACCGCGTCGCTGTTCTCGAGGACGACTTCGGGGCGTTCCATAGCGCCCACCCTAGCTACGAACCGCAAGGTATGCCGGACATGTTTTTCGCGGCTCGCAGCGGCACAAATGAATAAGCGGCAAATTATGCAACGCAATTGGTCTGTCTCAGTGCGATGATGGCTGAGTGGCACGCGCAGAGGAACACGGTGACCGTTCTCGACGCGAATTCCGGCATGAGGACCAGGTGGTTCGACCAGGGACCCTGCTGGTGTCCGCGACCGATCTGACCGAGCCGTCGTTCCGGCGGTCGGTGGTCTACATCCTCGAACACAATGACGGCGGCACCTGGGGCGTGGTCCTCAACAAGCCCAGTGACACCGCCCTGCACGACGTGCTCCCCAACTGGTCGGAGCTGGCCGCCGGCCCGCGTGCGCTCTACATCGGGGGCCCGGTGAAACGCGATGCGGCGCTGTGCCTGGCCACCGTCAAGGTGGGGGCGTCCATCGCCGGGCTGTCCGGCGTGCGCCGGGTGGACGGCCGGGTGGCCCTGGTGGACCTGGATTCCGATCCGGACCGCATCGAGGGTCTGGTGGAGGGCATCCGGGTCTTCGCGGGCTACGCCGGCTGGACCTTCGGGCAGCTGGAAGGCGAACTGGATCGCGGCGACTGGATCGTCCTGTCCGCCCTGCCCTCCGACCCGCTGGCGGGCCGCGTCGACCTCTGGGCCCACGTCCTGCGCCGCCAGCCGCTGCCGCTGTCCCTGCTGGCCACCCATCCCATCGAGCTCGAACGCAACTGAACCGCCGGAACATCTGTGTCGTGATCGATGCGGAGGTGAGCGATGCCGGAGGACCAGGCGGCCCTGCTCCGCGCGCTGTACGACGAGCACGCGGCAGCGCTGTGGCGGTACACCTACGGGTTGGTCGGGGATCCCGGCCGGGCCGAGGACATCGTGCAGGAGACCCTGCTGCGCGCCTGGCAGCGGCCCAATGTGCTGGACCAGTCCACCAGTTCGGCGCGGGCCTGGCTGTTCACGGTCGCCCGTAATCTCGCTGTGGACGAGCATCGCAGCGCGCGCAGCCGGCGCGAATTCCGCACCGATCACCCGCCGGAGGTACCCGAACCGGACAAGACGGATCGGGCGCTCGACGGGTGGCTGGTGGCGGATGCGCTGGCGCGGCTGAGCATCGATCACCGTGACGTAATCGTCCGTGCCTACTACCGGGGCCTGTCCACGCATCAGATCGCGGAGGAACTGGAGATCCCGGAGGGCACGGTCAAGTCCCGGATGCACTACGGCATGCGGGCATTGCGATTGGTGTTGCAGGAAATGGGGGTGACGAGATGACCGAGGGCCATGAACTGTGCAATGGCTACACCACCTGGGACGGCGCGTATGTGCTCGGCGCTCTCGCCCGGGACGACCGCCGCGAGTACGAGGAGCATCTGACCGGATGTGAGTCCTGCCGCGCGGCCGTGTCGAAACTGGCCGGTCTACCCGGCCTGCTGGCCATGGTGGATGCCGAGACCGCGTTGTCGATTGCGGCGCAGGACGATCCGCCCTCCACCGTGCCGCCGCCACCCGAGCGGTTGCTGCCGGCTCTGGCGGCGCGGACCGCCAAACGGCGGCGCCGGGGGCGATGGGAAGCGATCGCCGGAGCAGTGGCGGCGGCGGCCGCCGCGGTGACCATCGCGATTCCGGTGACCGCCACCGTGGCCCACCACGAGGGCCCGTCCTTCGTGCAGCAGGTGGTGGCGCAGGGTCCGCTGAAGCCGCAGACCGACACCCCGATCCTGGCCACCTTCAAGGTGATGTCGATCAACGGCCAGACCCGGGTGGACATGTGGTGCCAGTACCCGCCCTCGGACGAGGAGTACGTGTGGACGCTGTCGCTGTGGGTGACCCGCAACGACGGCGTGCAGTCCAAGCTCGCCGAGTGGACGGTCAAGCCGGGCCAGACGCTGACTCCGGACGGCACCACCTCGGTGTCGCCGGAACAGTTGAAGACGATCGAGATTCGCAACGGATCCGGGAAAATCCTGCTGGCAGCGGGTATCTGACCACGCGCGAACGGCGCGCCCCGCCTGGGAGCACGCCGCCCGGCACCGTGACTACCGGGTCTTGCGCCGGAAGGTCGTGGTGGACCAGAAGTATCCGAACACGCCGATCACCACGCACCAGCCGATGGCCAGGATGCCGTTGTGCCCGATCGGCCCGCCCATCAGCAGCCCGCGCAGGGTCTCGGTGATCGGGGTGAAGGGCTGATACTCGGCGAACTGCTTCACACCGGCCGGCATGGTGTCGGTCGGCACCAGGCCGCTGCCCAGGAAGGGCAGGAACAGAATCGGCATGGGCATATTGGACGCGCTCTCCGGGGTCTGGGCGATCAGGCCGAAGCCGACGCCGAGCCAGTTCAGCGCGAAGACGGTCAGGCCGATGAGTCCGAGGGCCGCCAGCCATTCCACCACGCCGGCGTGCGGCCGGAAGCCGATGGCCACGGCCATCAGCGTCATGGCGACCACGCCCAGCATGCCCTGGATCAGGGTGCCGACCACCTGCCCGGTGAGCACCGAGGCGTGCGAGAAGTGCATGGTGCGAAAGCGATTGATGATGCCCTTGGTCATATCGGTGGCCATGCCGACCGCGACGCCCGCGACCATGTACGCCGGGATGATGAGCATCATGCCGGGCGTCAGGTAGTCGATGTACCGGCCGCCGGTGGCCGACTTCAGCGCACCGCCGAACACGTAGTTGAACAGCAACAGCAGGAACACCGGCATGACGACCAGGGAGAAGGTCATGCCCGGATACCGCTTGGCGTGCACCAGGTTCCGGCGCAGCATGGTCTTCGAGTCGGCGAACGACGTGGTCAGAGTTGTCATTTGGAGGTCTCCTTCTCCGGAGCGTGGCCGCCGGTGAGGGCCAGGAAGACGTCGTCGAGGTCGGGGGTGTGCACGGACAGGCCCGCGGGTTCCACCCGGGCCGCGTCGAGGCGGTCGATCACCTCGCGGACCGAGCGCACCGCGCCGTCGCTCGGAACGGCCAGCGTGAGGTCACCGTTGACCTGCGCGGCATCACCGAAAAGCCTTGCGGCGGATTCGAATTCGGCCCGGTCGCCGAAGTCCAGGCGGATGTAGCCGCCGGGCACCATGCGCTTGAGCTGATCGGCGGTGCCCTGGGCGACCAGTTGCCCCTGGTGCAGCACGGCGATGCGGTCGGCCAGCTGGTCGGCCTCTTCCAGGTACTGGGTGGTGAGGAAGATGGTGACGCCCCGCGCGGTGAGGTCGCGGATGATGTCCCACATGCCGCGGCGGCTGCGCGGATCCAGGCCCACGGTGGGCTCGTCGAGGAAGATGATGCGCGGATCGCCGACCAGGGTCATGGCCAGGTCCAGGCGGCGGGTCATGCCGCCGGAGTAGCTCGAGGCGATCTTGTCGGCGGCCTCCTCCAGATCGAAGGTGGCCAGCAGTTCCGCTGCCAGCCTGCGGCTTTCGGCACGCGGCAGGTGGTGCAGATCGCCCATGAGTATGAGGTTCTCGCGGCCGGTGAGCAGTTCGTCCACGGCCGAGAACTGGCCCGTGACCCCGATGATCGAGCGAACGCCGTCGGGCTGGGCGGCGGGATCGAAACCGCCGACACTGATCTCGCCGCCATCGGCGCGTTTCAGGGTGGACAGGATCTCGACCGTGGTGGTCTTGCCCGCGCCATTGGGGCCGAGCAGCGAGAAGACGCTGCCCTCCGGGACGGTGAAGTCGACGCGGTCGAGCACGATGTGCTCACCGAAGGATTTGCAGAGGCCGGTGACCGTGATGGCTGCCGGTGCAGGGTCGTTGTACATGTCTCCCCTCTCATCAATAGATAGGTATGAATGCATACGTCATCCAGGCCGTGACCGCCGAGGCTTGCGATCAAAGTTTCTTCGGGTCGGTTATTCAGTTGTGCTACCGGGTTTTTCGATCAGATATCGAGGTCCTCGACCTGCGAGTGCTCGGTGGCGTCCACGACGCGGGCGTAGAGGCGATCGGGAATCTTGCCCTCCAGGTCCTGGATGGTGTCGTAGACCTCGAGGGTGAAATCGCCCCAATCCTGTTCGCCCAGACCGAGGAAGCGACGCCACTGGCGCCAATTGGTGTCGGTCGGAAACTCCGACCAGTTGGAGAAGTGGCTGTGCACCGCATACGCGCCTTTGCGGGTGCGGTACACCCGGATGTCCTCGATGCGCTCGTTGGCCATCTGGTGCCAGTGGGTGAGCAGGGTGCCGGAGAACCGGACCTGCCGGGTGCCGTCCTTGCCCACCTTCAGGACCACCTCGTCGTAGCCCTGTTGCCGGCCCTCCTCGAGCTCGATGAAGCGCCGCAGTGCCGTCACGATCGCGCCCGACAGATTGCCCCCCACCAGCTCCTGCGCGCGCTGAAACAGCTTCAGGTCATCATCGGATACGTAAATCGTCTTGTTCGGCATGCACCAACTATACGTAGACGTATACATACACGGCAAGACCTGTCGCGAAACGCGGTGATTGAACCGCTGACGACCCGCATCCGTATCCCGGTTGAAGGCACTCGGGCACCGGTGGCTGCCACCGGAAAGGACGCGCCCATGCATAGCGGCACACGGGTCGCTGACCAGCTGGTCAGGGCGGTATCGGCGCTGGGCGTACGGCACCTGTTCGGCGTCGACGGAGCAAACATCGAAGACCTCTACGACGCGGCTTTCGATCATCGGGATCTGATCACCGCCGTGGTGGCCAAGCACGAGTTCGGTGCGGCCACCATGGCCGACGGGTATGCGCGTTCGACCTCCGGCCTCGGTGTCGTGTGCGCGACCTCCGGCGGCGGCGCCGTGAACCTCGTCGCCGGGCTGGCCGAATCGTTCGCCTCCCGGGTGCCGGTGCTCGCGCTGATCGGGCAGCCCCCGACCGTCCTGGAGGGCAAGGGCGCCTTCCAGGACACGAGTGGGCAGGCCGGCGCCTTCGACGCGGTCGCGCTCTACAGGCCGATCTCGCACTACTGTGCCCGCGTCGAGGCCCCCGCCGACCTGCCCGCTCACCTCGCCCGCGCGGTCTCCGCCGCCCGCCGGGGCGGGCCCGCGGTGCTGTTGCTGCCCAAGGACATTCAGCAGGCCGACCTGGTCGCCCCGGATTTCGTGCCGCCCGCGCGCCCCTACCGCCGCGACATCGAGAACCTGTGGCGGGTGCTGCACGCCGTGCGCGGCGCCCGGGCGATCGGCAAGATCGTGATCATCGCCGGGGACCAGGTGGCCCGCGACGACGCCCGCGGCGAGCTGGCCGCCTTCGCCGCCGCCGTGGACGCCGCCGTCGGGGTCGCGCCCGACGCCAAGGACGTCTACCACCACGCGGACCCCGGCTGCTGCGGCGTCGCGGGGAGCATGGGCAATCCCGAGCTGATCGACGCCCTGCGCGGCGCGGAGCTGTGCCTGCTGATCGGGACCCGCATGCCTGTGACCGCCCGTGCCGGGATGGAGGACGCGCTCGCGGCGGTGCCGCTGGCCAGCATCGGCGCGCTGCCGCCGTTCCTGCCCGCCGGGCACGCGCACAGCAACGACCTGGCCGAGACCCTCGCCGAGCTGATCGGCGAATTGGATTCCGGCGACGGCGAAACCGGGGCGCGGATCATCCCGCTGCGCCCGCACCCGTCCGGCGAGCCCACCCTGACCCCGCTGCCCGTGCCACCCTCCGACGGTCCCGGGCTGCGCTATCGCGAGGTGGTGGACAGCATCAACGACGCGCTGCCCGCGGGTTCGGACGTCTTCGCCGACGCCGGCAATACCGGTGCGGCCGTGGTGCACCACCTGCGGCTGCCGCGGCACGGGCGCTTCACGGTGGCGCTCGGCATGGGCGGCATGGGCTATGCCTTCGGGGCCGGGATCGGCTCGGCCTTCGCCCGGCACCGCCACCCGGCCGGCGGGCAGCGGCGCACCTACGTCATCGCGGGCGACGGAGCATTCTTCATGCACGGCATGGAGATTCACACCGCGGTCGAACACCGGCTGCCGATCACCTTCATCGTCCTCAACAACAACGCGCACGCCATGTGCGTCACGCGCGAGCAGCTGTACTACGGGGATCGCTACAGCTTCAACAGGTTTCGTCCCGCGTATCCGGGCGCGGGGATGGCCGCCATGTTCCCGGATCTGTGCACCCATGCACCGGAGAACCGGGCCGAGCTCGCCGCGGCACTGCGGCACTGCGCCGACCGCCCGGGACCGTCGTTCGTCGCGATCGACTGCGATCCCGACGAAATCCCGCCGTTCACACCGTTCCTGACGCCACCCAGGAGGTAACCCGTGACCACCAGCGCCCTGCCCGCCCTCAGTGACATTCCGGATGCCGTCCTGCCCGGCCTGCTGCGCATCGAGAACTCCGATCGCGAGGCCACCACCCCGATCATCCTGGACATGCTGCGATCGGTGTATCCGCACGACCAGATCTTCGGCGACTTCTGCCCGGTCCAGGGGTTCATCGCGGCCCCGCCGCGGGAGCTGTACGAGTACCTCGCCGACACCCGGTGCCTGGAGGAATGGACCTACAGCCTGCGCGGATTCACCGAGACCGCGGAGCCCGGGCTGTGGGTGTCGCACGATCGGCTGGGCGACAGCACCAGGATCTACACCCGCACCGTCGCCAATCCCGACGCCATGACGGTGGACTACCACTGCGCCTGGGACCAGAGCGACCACCTGTGGATGGTCTACCTGATGCGGGTGATCGACGCCCAGGTGGTGTTCGACAAGCCCGGTTCGGTGGTGCTGTGGACGAACTGCCACCACCCGTTCTATGACGAGAACCCCTACAAGGACACCGCGCCGGACAAGCGCAAGGTGTGGGTGGGCGACTTCTGGGAGATGTTCTCCGCCGGGCACCAATTGGAGCTCGACAACCTCAGGGCCATCGCGGAATACCGCGCCTCGCACGGGCTGCCCATCAAGCCCGACTGGATGCTGAATCCCCCGGAAGAGAAGTGAGCTGAGCGCCATGGACTTCACCGACCCCGCCCTCCGGACGGCGCCGCCCGTCAGCCTGGTCGATGTCGCCGGTTACCTGCCCGGTGACCCGGTCGGCACCGAGTACTTCACCCAGTTCTCCCGCTCGGACCGGATGGCCAGGAACGTCATGTTCCGGGCCCCCAGGGGACGCCATCACATCGGCCGCGACGAGACCGCCGTGGACATGGTGGAGCGAGCCGTCGCACCCCTGATCGAACGCCATGGGGCACAGGAGATCTCGAATGTCGACATCCTGCTCACCCACACCCAGCTGCCCGACAATCCGGTGCTGGGCGCCGGGCCGGAGGTGGCGCGCCGGCTGAATATGAAGCCGCGCTGGGTGTTCGACATCCACAACGGCGGCTGCGCAGCCTTCGTCCACATGATGTGGATGGCCCGCATGATCCTGCAGACGACCGACGCGCGCACCGCGCTCATCGCCTGCACCCAGAACTGCGCGGGCCCGGTGTTCACCCAGCCCGATATCCGCGGGCTCGCGCAGGCCCCCGTCCCCGGCGACGGGTGCGGGGTCGGGCTGCTCGTCAAGAACAGCTCCGCGCCGATCCTCGATATCGAATGCCGCACCTATCCGGAGTTCGCGGGCGACATGGAGTTCAGCACCAACGGCGAACGCAAGTACTGGGAGCCGGGCGAGGGCCAGGGCTGCGTCACCTTCACCGAATCCAAGGTGGCCAAGGTGATGACGCGCGGCAACCGGCTGGTGCCCGAGGTGGCGCACGCGGTGTGCCGGCGCATCGGGGTGAAGTCCCGCGATATCGACACCTTCGTCACCAACCAGCCCAACCGGCTGTTCCTGCGCAACTGGAACGAGGCGATGGAACTGCCGCCCGAACGGCACCCGGACACCTTCGACAGCTGCGGAAACCTGTTCGCCGCAGGCATTCCCGTGACCCTGGACGCCGAGAACCGGGCCGGGCGGCTGCGCAACGGCTCGGTGGTGCTGATGGCGGCGTTCGCGCACGCCGGGGACTTCGCGGGGGCGGCGGCCGTCCGCTGGGGCGCGGCCCGATGACCCGCCCCGGTGCGGGCGAGCACAGGCGGCCCGCGGCGCGGATCGTGGCGCCGGTGTCCTGGCCGACGGGATTGCGCGGTTCCGAGGTGGCGGACTATCCCGCCACCGTCGACCCGCACGGCGCGGACACCATCCACTACGACCTGAGCCTGAGCGAAAACCCGTTTCCGCCAC
>NZ_JBHZCS010000039.1:94624-104234 GCF_042755705.1 Nocardia sp. NPDC059154 | reverse complement strand
GCCCCGCCGTGCCCGACCTCGACGCCGTCCCCGATGCCATCGCCGCCGCGGTCGGTCGCCGGTTGGCGGTGCTGGGCAAGCCCAGCCGGCGCGCGCTCGCCGCGGCCGCGGTGATCGGACCGGAGTTCGATGTCGCGACGCTCGCGGGCATCCTCGACTCGCCGGTCCCGTCGGTCCGGGCCCGGCTGCGACCGGCCTACGAGACGGGTCTGCTCGACGAGCACCGCGAACGGCCCGGCGTGTTCTGCTTCAGTCACGGCCTGCTTCGCGACGCGGTGCTGGCCCGGATTCCGGTGGCGGAGCGGACCGCCACGCACTCGGCCATCGCGTCGGATCGCGCTGCCGCGCTGCCGACCTCGCCCTACGAGGAGGCCATCGCCGCCGCCGACCACGCGTGGCGGGCGGGCACCGAGATCAATACCCATGCGGCCCTGGCGATCCACGAGACCGTGATCCAGCGCGCCCTCGCCCGCTCCGCCTACGTGGACCTCGTCACCCTGGCCGAGCACGCACTGCAGATCTGCCGCCGCCTGCCCGCCAAACCCGAACTGCTGGAACGACAGTCGGCCCTGTGGCTGCACCTCGCCGGGGCCCGCGGCATCCTGCACGGCCAGACCAGCGCCACGGCTCTGACCGCCGTGCAACGCGCGTTCGAACTCGGCGAGCAGATCGACGGACGCGACTTCTACGGCGCGGCGGCCATGCGCTGCATGATGCTGTGCGCCCGCGGCCGGCTCGACGAGGCCGAGGTCATCGCCAACGGCCTCCGGTCCCGGTACGAGGCCTCGAACGATCCCGCCGCCGGGGTGGCGAGCCAGTTCGTGGACATCATGACCACCGCACTGCGGGGTGACCGGGACAACATGCTGGCCCGCGCCCGCGGCATGCTCGAGACCTTCCCGCCACCGCAGACGGTCAGCGACCCCACACACTTCTTCCATCCTCGGGTGTACTGCTGGATGGGTCTGATGGAGGCGCTGCGCGGCGACCGGGCCGCCGCCGAAGAATGCTGCCGAATGTCGTTGGAGCTGGCCCGGACTCGCGGTGACGTCTTCAATATCCTGGCCGCGCGGCTGACCTTCGTGGAGGTCTACGGCGTGCTCGGCGTCACCGAAGGCACCGCGGGCGCCGCCGCGGCGGTGCACGCGGAACTCAGCGCCGCGGGCGGTGGACAGTGGGCGGCCTGCGCCAAGGTGGTCGAGGTCTGGGCCCGCACACTCACCGGCGACGACACCGATCCGGCCGCCGCCTTCGCGGCGTACGAAGCCATCACCGAGGACGGCAGCACCGTCATGGCCCCGTTCTTCCTGGCCCTGCTCGCCGATATCGAAACGCACCACGACCGCACCGCCGAGGCGCGCGGATTGCTCGCCCGGGCACAGCGCATCGCGGACGCCACCGGCGAGCACGCGTGGGATCCGCTGCTGACGGCCCGCATCGCCGGGCTGGGCCGGGTCGCCACGCACGAATAACACGACCGCTGGGGGCACGTGGCCGCTCCTTGGGTTCCGACGTACCGACTCGTCGCCGGGTCTCGCGGACGGTAATCGGCCCGGATTGGAACCGGCATGGACTGCGGTTCCAATCGAATCCCAATCCCGGGTGGCTACCTTTCGACGGCTCGATTCGACAAGGAGGTGCCCATGATGATGGGAAATCGCGGCCTGATCGGGGTCGCCGTGGCGGCGGTGGCGGTGAGCGTGGCGCTCACCGGCTGCGGCGGCAAGGACAGCGCGAAGAGCGCTCCGGCATCCTCGGCGGCGGTGACCTCGAGTGCGGCCAAGCCGACCACATCGGCGAATCCGGCCAACAGCAAACTCGCCCCGCGCACGCTCGACACCACCGGCGGCTCGAACTACACGATCGCCGACTACATCAAAGACCAGCACATCACCGAAACCCCGGTGCACAACGGCGATCCGGGCGCACCGGCGATCACGCTGCCCTACCCTGCGGGCTGGGCCGATGCCGGATCCGACACCCCCGACTACGCCATCGGCGCGATCGTCTACAGCGGCCCCGACGCGGTAGGGGCGAACTACACCCCGAATATCATTGCGCTGCTGTCGAAACTGCAGGGCACGGTCGATCCGCAGAAGCTGATCGCCGATGCCGCCGGCGAGATGAAGAACCTGCCCGGCTTCACCCAGATCGGCACCGGCTCGTCCACCGCCGTCTCCGGATTCCCCGCTTACCGGATCGCGGGAACCTACACGCTGCAAGGCATTCCCGCGGTGTCCGCACAGGAGACCGTGGTCATTCCGGGAGCCGGCGGCGTCTACTACGTCCTGCAGCTGAACGCCACCAGCAACCAGGACCAGGCCGGCGTGCTGCAGTCGGCCATCGAGACCATCGACCAGCAGATCACCATCACGGTCTGACGAGCGAGGCCCGACAATGTCTGTGGCGTGCTGTGGGTTCTGCTCTGGCCCTTGCATTCCCGGCGGCGGTCCGACTCCACCCGGGCCGCGGACGATGCAGCAGGGCCGGTGTCCGTCTCCTGACCCCGGTCGAGACCGGATCCGGTCTCGACCGGCCGACGCCAGGTGTGGGTCGGGCCTACCTGATGCAGGCCCGGCGGACCGGTAGACCGCGGTCCTCGAACGCGGCCAGCATGGCCTGGCCGCGGCGCGCGCCCTCCGAGGAGGAGGTGCGCGACAGCGCGGGCACGTAGGTCGCCGCGCCCACAATGGATTCCGCGACCAGGCCCCAGAAGCGGCGGACGCCAAGACCCGCGCAACGCGCCATCGCCTCCTGGACCAGGGACAGGGCCGGCAGGCAGCGGTGGGCGAGCCAGACGTAGAGCGCCGGCTCACAGGGCAGGGCCACGACGCCGTCCTCGCCGGCGAGGGGGTCGCCGTCGATCACGCGGATCGTGGTGTCGGACAGGCCCGCCCAGTCGATGCCGCCGTCGTTGTCGGTGTGGATCCACAGGTTCTCCAGGCCCGGATCCCAGGCTCGGCCCTCGGACACCATCATGGCCATCACCCGTCCGATCACCGCGTGGATGAGCGCCGTGGCCACCACCTCGGCCGCGATGTCGGCATTGCTCATCTCGGCCGCGTGCCGCCGGTACATCACCTCGATCCGGCCCTCGCGGATGCCGTCGGCGAGCCGCCACCAGCGGCGTTTGCCCTGGTCTGCCATGGCGGCGACGGCGTAGACGCGCGGGTGTTCGGGTTGCAGGGCGCGCAGGCGGGAACAGGCAGTCCCGAAGGCGAGCCGGGAATCGCGCGGCGGACACACGGTTACGGGTTCGAGCATCGAACCTCCTCATTCATCGACTATTCGGCCAATGCATGGACAACGAGCACGGAAAGATAGGTTAGGCTTACCAGACTTAACGAAGCAATGAACGCGTCAGGAGTAGTTCGTCACCGTGCCCGCCGTAGTCACCACCAGACGGCGACGTCTGTCCGGACTTCTCGTTCTCGCCGCCCTGCTGCTGTGTGCCATCGCGGCCAGCATTGCCCTCGGCTCCCGGAATCTGAGCCTCGGAACCGTGTACGACGCGCTCATTTGCCCTGGTGGACTGCCACTCTCGTGTCCCGCGGACGGCTCGGCCGCCCAGATCGTGCGCGAATTACGCCTTCCGCGAACAGGACTCGCCCTGGTCGCCGGACTCGCGCTCGGCATGGCCGGAGCCCTGATCCAGGGCTACACCCGAAACCCGCTGGCGGACGCCGGATTACTGGGCATCAATGCGGGTGCTGCCTTCCTCGCCGCGCTGAGCATCCACCTGCTCGCCCTCACCACGCCCGCGCAGTACATCTGGTTCGCCTTCGCGGGCGCACTGCTCGCGGGCCTGGTGGTGTTCGGCGTCTACTCGCTCGGGGGCGGCCGGGCGAGCCCGCTCAGCCTGGTCCTCGCCGGCGCGGCCGTCACCGCGTTCCTGCAGGCCATGACCAATATCGTTGTCCTGCTGGACGGCACGGCCCTGAACACCTACCGCTATTGGGTGGTCGGCGACGTGGCCGGGCACGACGCTTCCACCTTCGGTCAGGTGCTGCCGTTCCTCGGGCTGGGCGCGATCCTGGCCCTGGCCGCCGCCCCCGCCCTCAACCTGCTCGGCCTCGGCGATGATGTCGCCCGAGGTCTCGGCGTGAATGTCACCCGCAGCCGGGCGCTCGGCCTGGCCGCGGTCGTCCTCCTCGCGGGCGCGGCCACCGCCGCCGTCGGACCGATCGCCTTCCTCGGCCTGATCGTCCCCCATCTGGCGCGCGCCCTCACCGGCCCCGATTACCGCTGGCTGCTCCCCTTTTCGGGCCTGCTCGGCGCTCTGGTCCTGCTCGTCGCCGACACCGCCGGCCGCCTCATCGCCCGCCCGGGCGAACTCCAGGCCGGCGTCACCCTCGCCGCCCTGGGCGCACCGTTCTTCATCCTGCTGGTCCGCCGCCGAAAGCTGGTGAGCCTGTGACTCTTCCGACACCTCCCAACGACACCTCAGCCCCTGTGAGCCCTGGCCACCCCACGGCAAACGCTTCCGGAAGCACCGGATCACCCTCCGCCCGGCCCGCACCGGCAACACCGCCGATCGCCTCCGATCACCCCGGCACTCCCGGACGTGCGGAACCAGCCGGGAGCAGCGACCAGGCTCACGCCGACGAATTGCGCGCTGTCCGGCCCGCGGTGCGCGTGGGCAGGTTCTCGGCAGTGCTTCGGATCGGCGCGCTACTCACCGTGCTCGCGCTCGCGGCCCTGTTGTTCGGGCTGTTCGCGCTGGATATCGCGGTGGGCGAGTTCCGGATTCCGCTCGGGCGAGTGCTGGATGTGCTGGGCGGCGGAGGGACTCGCGCGCAGCGGTTCGTGATCATGGATTCGCGGCTGCCCAGGGCGCTGACCGCGATCGTGGTCGGGGCGGCGCTGGGATTGGCCGGCGCGGTGACGCAATCGATTCTGCACAATCCGCTGGCCAGCCCGGATCTGCTCGGAATCACCTCCGGCGCGAGCTGCGGTGCGGTCGCGGTGCTGGTCGGGATGGGTGGCGTCGGGACGGGTACGGCCGCGGCGCTGGGTGTTTCGGCGGCGGCACTGGCCGGCGGGCTGCTCACCGCCGTACTGATCTACCTGCTGGCCTGGGGCCGGACCACGACCGGGGACAGCGGGGTCATGGGATTCCGGTTGGTGCTCATCGGGATCGGCGTGAACGCGGCGCTGCTGTCGGTGGTGAGCTGGCTGTTGACGCGGGCCACGCTCACCGATGCCGCACATGCCCAGCAGTGGCTCACCGGGTCGCTGAACGCGGCGGACTGGTCGACCCTCGTGCCCGCCGCGATCGGCCTGGGCGTCGCGCTGCTCGTCACGGCCGGGTCGGCGCGGACGCTGGCCGCGCTGCGATTCGGCACCGACACCACACGCATCCTCGGCGTCCGCATCCAGACCCAGCAGGCGATTCTCATTGCCGCCGCAGTCGGTTGCGCCGCGCTGGCCACCGCGGCGGTCGGCCCGCTCGGGTTCGTGGGACTGGCCGCACCGCAGATCGCGCGGCGGCTGCTGCGGACCCCTGGGGAACCGGTCATCGCCTCGGCGCTGGTCGGAGCGATCGCGGTGGTCGGGGCGGACCTGCTCGCGCGCACCGTCTTTCCCGTCTCGCTGCCGGTCGGCGTGGTCACCGCGGCCGTCGGCGGACCGTTCCTGCTCTACCTGCTCGTTCGCACCAACCGGAAGGCGACCCTGTGACTCTCGCGGCGGAAAACATCACCCTCGGCTACGGCGAACGGGTCATCGTCGACGGGCTGTCGGTGCAGATCGAGCCCGGGCTGATCACCACGGTCATCGGCCCCAACGGCTGCGGCAAGTCGACGCTGCTGCGCTCCCTGAGCCGGTTGCTGCGGCCCCGGTCGGGCCGAGTCCTGCTGGACGGCAAGGCCATCTCCACCATGAAGACCAAGGACATCGCGCGCATCGTCGGCATGCTGCCCCAGACGCCGGTCGCGCCCGAGGGCCTGACCGTCGCGGATCTGGTGGCCCGCGGCCGGCATCCGCATCAGTCCTGGCTGCGGCAGTGGTCGGCCGACGACGAGGCCGAGGTGACCGCCGCCCTGGTACAGACCGGTATCGCGGAGCTGGCGGGCCGCACCCTCGACGAGCTCTCCGGCGGCCAGCGCCAGCGCGCCTGGATCTCCATGGCCCTGGCCCAGGGCACCGACGTCCTGCTGCTCGACGAGCCGACCACCTACCTCGACCTCGCCCATTCCCTCGAGGTCCTCGACCTGGTCGACCGCCTGCACGACGACCTCGGCCGCACCGTGGTCATGGTCCTGCACGATCTGAATCTGGCCATCCGCTACAGCGACCGCCTCATCGTCATGCACGCCGGCCGCATCGTCGCCCAGGGCGTCCCCGCCGACATCATCGACGCCGAGCTGCTGCGCGCGGTTTTCGGCCTGCGCGCCGAGGTGCTCGAGGACCCGGTGTCGGGTCGGCCGATGATCGTGCCCATCGGCGCCCGGCACGTGCGCGACTCCCGATCCGGAGACATGCCGGCGGACGCCGGGGTATGAGCAATACCACACCAGCAACTCGCCGGTTACGACGGGCTGTAGTACGCATTCCTGTCGTTGCCTCCGTAAACTTGTGGGATGGCAGGTCTTGGTGAACTCGAGAAAGCGGTCATGGACCAGTTGTGGTCGGCCGACGAACCGCAAACGGTCCGGCAGGTCCATGAAGCACTCGCTGAGCGTCGTGAACTCGCGTACACCACGGTGATGACCGTTCTGCAGCGCTTGGCGAAGAAGAATCTGGTGGTCCAGCAGCGTGACGACCGTGCGCACCGCTACGCGCCGGTGCACACGCGCGACGAACTCGTCGCCAGCCTCATGGTCGACGCACTGCAGCAGGCGGACGAAGTTGGCAGTCGCCGCGCCGCGCTGGTGCACTTCGTCGAACAGGTCGGCGCGGACGAGGCTGCCGCTTTGCGCGACGCACTCGCTAAGCTCGAAGCCACCGAGGTGGCGCGCAAGGACAAACCCGAGTCCGAATAGCCGTAGCCTCGGCCCGAGCCCCACAACGCAGTGAGCTGAGGACATGGACTGGACAGCGCCGGTTTTCGCCGGTCTCGCCCTGTTATTGGCGGGACCGGTGCCAACGCTGCTCAGCCGTGCCACCTGGCCCTATCGCAGCCCCCGTGCGGCGCTGGTGCTGTGGCAGGCGATCGCGCTGGCCGCGGTGCTGAGCGCCTTCGGTTCCGGACTCGCCATCGCCTCCCGGCTCCTCGTCCCGGGCGGCGACGGCCGTCCGACCACCACGCCCAGCAAGGAGATCGACGCCCTCGGTCTGCCGCTGTGGCTGGCCCTGGTCCTGGTGTTCGCGCTCACCCTGCTCGTCGGAGCGCGGCTGATCTGGTCGGTGATCCGGGTCGGCATCCACACCCGCCGTCGCCGCGCCCGCCATCGCATGCTGGTCGACCTGCTGGACCAGTCCGGTGTGCACCGGAAATCGGCCGATATCCGGGTACTGGCCGCCACCGAGCCGATCGCCTACTGCCTGCCCGGCCTGCGCCGGCGCGTGGTCCTCAGCCAGGGCACCGTCACCAACCTGTCCGACGAGGAACTCACCGCCATCGTCAGCCACGAGCGCTCCCACCTGCGTGCCCGCCACGATCTGGTGCTCGAGGCCTTCACCGCCGCGCACGAGGCGTTCCCCCGTGTGGTCCGTTCCAAATCCGCGCTGGACTCGGTGAAGCTGCTCATCGAACTGCTCGCCGACGACTCCGCGGTCAAGGTCACCGGTCCCACTCCCCTGGCGCGCGCCCTGGTGGCCTGCTCCAATTCCCCGGCCCCGCAGGGCGCCATGGCCGTCGGCGGCCCCACCACCCTGATCCGCATCCAGCGCCTGGCCGGTCCGATCGGCGATCTCCGCATCGCCGTCGCTGCCTACCTCGCCGCCGCCGCGATCCTGGTCGTCCCGACCCTCGCCGTCGCGATCCCCTGGCTGGTCGAGCTCAGCCGCCTGGTCAGCCGTGCCTGATCCCCACCACCTACCTGCTCCCGAATCCGACTCGGGCGCGGCGCAATCCGCCATGCCCGCCGCCGATTCCGGCCCGGGCGAGAGCCTTTCGCCACCGCCCGCGAGCAGTGGCAACCCGACTTCGACTTCGACACCCACGTCAGCCCTGGAGGAAACCATCGCCACCGACTCGTCACCCGCAGCCGAGGCTGCGCCGACCGACCGAGCGGCCGAAGCCCGACGCCGGACCGACGCCAGTGAGAGCGGGCGGGACCAGCGCAACCCGGCTGGGACCTCGAGCTCGGTGAACGACCATGCGGGCGCCGGTTCAGGAGGCGGCGAGGTGCGGTTCACGGATCTGGGACTGCCGCCGGTACTGGTGCAGGTGCTGCGCCGAGGCGGGATCGATAAGCCGTTTCCCATTCAGGCGGCAGTGATTCCGGACATTCTGGACGGACGGGATGTGCTGGGCCGGGCGGCGACGGGGTCGGGGAAGACGCTCGCGTTCGGGCTGCCGATGCTGGTGCGGCTGTTCGGTGCGCCGAGTGCGCCGCGGCGGCCGCGCGGGCTGATTCTGGCCCCGACGCGGGAGCTGGCGATTCAGATCGAGAGCGCGTTGGACGAGCCCGCGCTGTCACTGGGGTTGCGGCTGGCCACGGCGGTCGGCGGGCTGCCGATCAAGAAGCAGGAGGAGCGGCTGGCGCGCGGGGTGGACGTCGTCATCGCGACGCCGGGGCGGTTGACCGATCTGCTCGGACGGAAAGCGGTGCAGCTGGGCGACATTCGGGTCGTCACGGTCGACGAGGCCGACCACATGGCCGAGCTGGGCTTCCTGCCGCAGCTGACGGCGCTGCTCAACAAGGTGCCGGGCGAGGCACAGCAGCTGCTGTTCTCGGCGACCCTCGACGAGACGGTCGACGGACTCGTGCGGAAGTACCTGCGGGAACCGGCGACCCATGCGATCGGCACCGTTCCGGCCGCAGCATCGCCGGGGCAGGTGGATGCCGTTGTGGCAGAGGCGGATTCAGGCAGCGAGCTCCGAAACGTCGCGGCCGGACCCGATATCGCGCACTACGCCCTGCATGTCCGGCGGTCCGACAAGCGGGCGGTGGTCAGCGAGATCGCCGCGCGACAGGGCCGGACGCTGCTGTTCGTGCGCACCCAGCACGGTGCCGACAAGCTGGCGCGCAAGCTGCGTGAGATCGGGATCGGCGCGGTAGCGCTGCACGGCGGGAAGGCGCAGAACCAGCGCAATCGCATGCTCGCGGCGTTCGCGGACGGAACCGCACCCGTACTGGTCGCCACCGATGTGGCCGCCCGCGGGCTGCACATCGACGATGTCTCGCTGGTCGTGCACGTGGATCCGCCCGCGGATCCCAAGGACTATCTGCAC
This sequence comes from Nocardia sp. NPDC059154, assembly GCF_042755705.1. Taxonomy (NCBI): domain Bacteria; kingdom Bacillati; phylum Actinomycetota; class Actinomycetes; order Mycobacteriales; family Nocardiaceae; genus Nocardia; species Nocardia sp. NPDC059154. The sequence continues at coordinate 94,894 of NZ_JBHZCS010000039.1, read as the reverse complement.
CGGACCGGGCGGACCGCGCGGGCGGGTGCGTCGGGCACGGTCGTCACCATCGTCACCCCGGACGATCGGGAGGAGGCCACGCGACTGGCGGAGCGGGCCTCGGTGACGCTCACCGACGTGGAGGTGCGGCCGGGTGATCGGCGGCTGCTCGAGATCACGGGCGCGCGCCGGCCGAGCGGCCGTCCGGTGCCGGATCCCTCGGCGCCGCCGGCGCCCGCAGCGGAGGCTCCGCGCGAGCAGCCGCGGTTCCGGCAGCGGCCGAAGGGCGAG